>DASUZD010000045.1:0-17426 GCA_036377055.1 Gaiellaceae bacterium
TCGTCGGCGAGTTCACCGACACCGGCGAGGCGACGTTCTTCGCGAACATGCGCTCGGTCCCGCCCGCGACGTGCCTCGTCTGGTCACGGGACGGGCTCGCGCGCCACGGCCTCGCCCGGGAGGAACGTCCGGCCCTGGAGCGAACGGCGGCGCGCCATCGAGACAGGACTCTAAGCACCGCGGTGTGCGGCATCGCCGGCATCTGGAACCGCTCCGGTGAGCCCGTCGAGCGGGAGGCGCTCGAGCGGATGGGCGCGATCCTGCGCCACCGCGGCCCGGACGGTTCAGGAGTCTGGCTCGACGGCGACGTCGGGCTCGCGAACCGCCGGCTCGCCGTGGTCGACCCGACACCGGCCGGCGACCAGCCGATGGGCCTGGCCGACCGCGGCCTCTGGCTCACCTACAACGGCGAGATCCACAACTACCTCGAGCTGCGGCGCGAGCTGGAGGCGTGCGGCGGCCGCTTTCGCACGCACACCGACACCGAGGTCGTCCTGCACGCGTACGCCGCGTGGGGCCTCGACGCGTTCGAGCGCTTCAACGGGATGTGGGCGCTCGCCTTGTGGGATGCGCGAGAGCGCACGCTCGTCCTCTCACGCGACCGGTTCGGGATCAAGCCG
Organism: Gaiellaceae bacterium; assembly: GCA_036377055.1. Classification (GTDB taxonomy): domain Bacteria; phylum Actinomycetota; class Thermoleophilia; order Gaiellales; family Gaiellaceae; genus DASUZD01. The sequence goes on from DASUZD010000045.1 coordinate 621, forward strand.
CTCTGCTACTCGTTGCGCGGCGGCCGGATCGCGTTCGCGTCCGAGCCAAAGGCGATCCTGGCGGCGTTCCCCGAGGAGCGCGAGCCCGACCTCGGCGAGATCGCGCGCTTCCTCGTCGGCGAGTTCACCGACACCGGCGAGGCGACGTTCTTCGCGAACATGCGCTCGGTCCCGCCCGCGACGTGCCTCGTCTGGTCACGGGACGGGCTCGCGCGCCACTCGTACTGGCGCTTCGAGCCGGGCGACGAGACGCCGAAGCCGGACGCCGAGGAGCAGTTCCGCGAGCTCCTCTGCGACGCCGTCCGCGTGCGGATGCGGAGCGACGTGCCGGTCGGCGCCTGCCTCTCCGGCGGCCTCGACTCGAGCGCGATCGCGGCGCTCGTCGACGTGCCGCCCGAGCGGCCGATGCACTGCTTCTCGCTTCGCTACGACGGCTGGCGCGACGACGAGAGCCGCTTCGCTGCGACCGCGGCCGGGGACCGCTTCGTGCTCCACTGGATCAGCCCGGAGCCGGACGACCTGCTCGGCACGATCCGCCGGATCGTCTGGCACCACGACGCGCCGACGCCGATCCGCGGGCGGCTCGCGCAGTGGCACGTCCTCCAGGAGGCCGGGCGGCACGTGAAGGTCGTCCTCGACGGGCAGGGCGGCGACGAGCTGCTCGCCGGCTACTCGCGCTATGTCGTCCCGTACGTGCTCGACCGGCTCCCCGGCGATCGGCGCGGGCTCGCTCGAGAGATCGCCGAGCTCGCGCGGATCGAGAGCCGCAGCCGCCTCTGGTTCCTCGCGCTCGCCGCGCTGCGCGCCGCACGGGCGCGGCCGCCGGCCGAACAGCCGTACCGAAGCCGCGTCAACAACCTGCTCTGGCACGAGCTGAGGCGCGAAGGGCTGCCCGAGGTGCTGCACGCCGAGGACGCGCTGAGCATGGCGTTCTCGGTCGAGTCTCGGACGCCGTTCCTCGACCACCGCCTGGTCGAGCTCTGCTTCTCGCTGCCGTTCACGGACAAGATCGCGGACGGCTGGACGAAGAGCCTCCTCAGGCGCGCGCTCCGCGACGACGTGCCGCCGGAGATCCTGGCGCGGCGGCGGAAGCTCGGGTTCTCCTCGCCGGTCGCGACCTGGCTCAGGCAGGACGGGCGCGCCGTCCGAGAGCTGCTGCTCGACCGGAGCGCACTCGGCCGGGGCCTCCTCGAACGGCGTCGGGTCGAGCGAGGCCTCCGGGCGTTCGAGAGCGGCCCTCCGCTCTACGCCGCGCACAGCGCCGGGCGGATCTGGCGCTGGATCACGCTCGAGCTCTGGTTCCAGGAGTTCGTCGACCGGGCGCCGGCGCCGGTTGTAGCGCCCTAGGCGACGGCGGCGCCGCTCGTGAAGCGGTGCCAGATCTCGTCGATCGCCGACGCCTCGGCGACGACGAGGCGGGGCCTCCGCGCCTTCTCTGCCGCGAGGTTCGCGAGCTCGGCCATTCCTTCGCGGTCGTTCGGGTCCGCGACCGCCGTGAGCACGTCGCCGCCCTCGACCACGCGCACGGGAACCGCCCGCAACCGCCGCCCGTCCTCGGCGGGGATCAGCGACAGGAGCCGCCGGTCGACGCCGACCGAGCGGATGTTCAGGAACTCGAGGTCGTGCTGCTCGGCGAGCACCCGCGCGAGCTCGTCCTCGAAGATCCAGCCGTGCCGGAGCAGCACCTGGCCGAGCAGCTCACCGGTCCGGGAGCGCTCGGAGAGCGCGTCGTCGAGCTGCTCCCTCGCGATCAGCCCCTTCTGGACGAGCATCGCGCCGAGCGGCGGCCGCAGCTCGCGGTCGAAGTGGGCGTGGTCGAGCCGAAGCATCAAGGTGCTTATCGGCACAAGGGGCACCGTCGATAACCCCGGTCACGAACGGTTGCGCCGGGCTTCGGCGCCCATGCCGCGGATGCTCAGCATCGTCGCCTGGTCCATCACTTCGAGCGCCTCCTCCGTTCGCCCCGCCGCTCGGAGCCGCGCCGCCCAGTCGCGCGCTGCGTTCGCGGCGTCGCGCCAGCATCGACCGCCTGCGAGTTGGTCGATCGCCCGTCGAAAGGATGCCTCCGCCTTCTGGAGATCGCCCGCGGCGGCCTCCGCCGCCGCGAGCGCGTGCAGCGCCTCCCCCTGCTCGGCCGGATGTTCCTCGAGCAGGTCCACGGCGAGCCGCGCGAGCTCCTGCGCCTCGGCCACCTCGCCCGTCTCCACCGCACGTCGCGCCTGGCGGGTCCGCATCCGCCCGGTGTCGACTCGATCACCGCCGAGCGCAAGCAGCCGCTCCGCACTGGCGAGGTGCGGTCCCGCCTCTTCGGCGCGGCCTTCGCCGAGCAGGAGGTCGCTCGACAGGACATGCGCCCGCGCGACTTCACGAACGTCGTCCGCCGACTCGAGCAGCCCGAGGGCGCGCCGCCGGAGCGCCAGCGTTCTCGCGACGTTCGCCTCGGCCGCGGCAGACTCGGCGAGCGAGGAGTAGAGGGTCGCGCGCGCCGTCGGCTCCCATGCCGTGTTCGCGCGCTCGAGCGCCTCGTCCAGCGACTCCCGCGCGGGCTCGGCGTCGCCATTCCGGGTCAGGATCGCGGCGCGAAGGCCCGCGAGCCGCGCCGCGGTCACCCCCTCATCCGGGGCGGTTCGCTCGATCTCCGCGAGCGCACCCTCGAGCAGCTCGACCGCCCGGTCGGCGGATCCGCTCGAGGCGTAACAGCGCGCGAGCGTCTCGTACGCCTCCGGGCGGGCGAGCGGGGAGAGCGTGTCGGTTGAGAAGGCGAGCTCCAGGTGGAAGATCGCCTCGCGGAGCTCGCCGCGCCGAGCGCGCGCGAGGCCGACGCCGATGCGTGCCCTGACCTCGAGCGCGAGCTCGCCTTCGGCGCGAGCGTCGTCGACGAGCTCGCGGAAGGTCGCCTCGGCACGGCTCGGATCCTCGTCCAGGCGCAGCCGCAGCTCGGCCTCCGTCGCGCGGAGCTCCCGGGCGGCGGCGAGCGAGACCGAGGCGCCGGTCTCCAGGTGCTCGGGGGTGACGCCGAGCTTGCGGGCGACGATCCGGAGCGCCTTCAGCGACGGCGCGCGCTGCCCGGCCTCGATCCGCGAGAGGTAGGCGTACGAGATCCCCGGCTCGGCCAGCTCACGCTGTGACAGGCCGCGTTCGAGCCGAAGCCGCCTGATGCGCTGTCCGATCGTCTCGTCCGCCGCTGCTCCGAGATCTGGCACGGCCGCTCATGTTGATCTTGCAGACCGTTCAGCGTCAATCAATCCCGCTGCCGTGTTTCACTCTTGCTACGGAAAAGAAACAAACTCGTGACGCGATCCCGCAAGTGTCGCGACCGAACCGGCGAAAACCGGCGCGTTGTCGCTTAGACGTTGTCGGCGTCGCCGCTCGACGTCTTCGCCCACGGCTGGGGCTCGTCGTCCTCCTCGGAGTCGAGCGCGGCGTGCAGGTCGTCCTTGTCCTCGAGCTCGTCGAGGTCGCGATGATCGTAGTCGGACATGCTCCGCCCGATACCCTGCTCTCGCGACCGAAAACGGCCGCGGCCGTTAGGACCTGCGGAAAGTGGGAAAGCCGAAGTTGAGCCGGGCGCCCGCGGGCTAGAGCGTCGCCGCAGCGCCTAGCTCTGTCAGAGCGCCCGGCCCTTCGTTCGTCCACTAGACATCGCCGGCGCGCGAAACTTGCGCGTCTTCCTCGTCGACCGCCTCGAGCAGGACTGAGCACGCCCACGCGCGCCATGCGAGGTCGGGCTCCGCCTCGAGCGCGGCGAGCGCCGTTTCGAGGGAAGCGAGGCCGGCTGCCCGGCGGCGCAGCTCGTCGAGCCCGCCGGTGAGCTCGGCCCGGCGCGCGGGCCGATCGAGATCCGCTGCCGCGGCGCGCACGGCCCGGCCTTCGAGATCGAAGCCGCGTAGAGCCTCACCGCCCGCGGCGTGGAGAAGGAGGGCGCGGCGGACGACCGCACGCGCCTCGTCCGGATCGACCGTAACGTCTCGACCCGCCATCGCGGCGACCGCGACCAGCGCGTCGGCGGCCGGAGACGACGAGAGCAGGCGATCGAGTTCGCTGAGCGACGCATCCACGCTCGGTCAGCGTAGTGCGTCCCCCGACGTGGAGCCCGACGGGCGGCGAAGGGCTCCCGGTGTCGTCGAGTGCGCGGTCGAGGACGGCCGCGCGAGATGCTCAGTTGCCGTCGGCCCAGGTCGTCTGACCCCAGGCGTTGCCGTTCGGGCTGTTGCCGCCGTGGTTCTTGGGGCCCGCCACCGCGGCCTGCACGACGCACAGCGCCAGGACGACGAGGGCGACGAGGAGGGAGAGCTTCCGCAGCAAGTGGATCACCTCCTTTCTCAAAACTTGAGCTCCTGGAGAGCCTCCGCCGCGCGCCGGTAGAGGCCGGCAGCTGCGCGGTCGTCGCCGCGGTGGAGCGCCAGGTCTCCCTGGGCGGTCCACGCGACGGCGTGGTGGCTCGCGGACGAAAGTTGGGCAAGGCTCTGCTCGGCGTCGGCCAGCGCCTGCTCGGCCTCTTCGAGACGATCCTGCGCGAGGAGCGCGCGTCCGAGGACGAGCTGGCTCATGCCGACCTCGTCCATGAAGTCCTCGCGGCCCTCGAGCAGCTCGAGGACGTGCCGCGCCTGGGTCTCGGCGAGAGCCGGATCGCCGCTTCGCAGGTGGACCTGAGCGAGCGAGCCGATCGCCTGCGCGGCGTCGCCCTCGCTGCCCGTTTCGAGCGCCATCCCGAAGGCGTCCTTCAGGTGGCGGATTGCGGTCTCCGTGTCGCCGAGGAGGAACGTGAGGATGCCGAGGTTGTTCAGCAGCCGGCCGACGTTCACCGGGTCGTCGACCGCCTCGTAGAGCTCCTTCGCGCGCTCGAAGTGCGTCTTCGCGCGCTGCAGCTCGCCGTTTCGCTCGCAGACCATCGACGCCTGGAAGTGCGCGTGCGCGACGGTCTCGTCGTCGCCGAGCGCCTCGGCGAGCTCGAGGGCACGCTCGATGTCCTCTCGCGCCGCCTCGAGGTCGCGATGGCGCCGGTAGCAGCGCGAGCGCCACTCGAGGATGTGCGCGCGGAGCCGGTCGCAGGGAAGGCCCGACCGCTCCGCCAGTGTCAGCCCCTCGCTGAAGAGTCGCGTGGAGACCTCGACCGAGTTCAGCTTGTACCGGCAGCACCCGAGTCGGTACAGCACCTCGGCCCGGTCGACGTCCGTGAACTGCGCGTCGTCGGCGACGAGCCGCGCCCGCTCGAGCCGGTCGAGCGCCGTCCGCAGCTCGCCGAGGTACATCCTCGACCAGCTTTCGGCGAAGAGGGCGCGCAGGTGGAGCTCCGGCGCGCTCGGCGTTCGCTTCAGCTCGCCGACGAGCTCGACGGCGTCGGCGTAGCGCTTGTCGTCGACCGCCGCCTCGGCCTGCGCGATCGTGGCCTCGGTCTCGCGATAGTCGCGCTCGGAGATCCCGTCCTCGAGGTAGAACGGGTCGACGCCGAGCCGCTCCGCGAGCCATGCGACCGTGTGCTGCGTCGGCCGCGTCTTGCCGGTCTCGATCTGGCTGATGTACTCCTTCGAGACGCGTGCGTCCGCGAGCTCGCTCTGCGTCAGCCCGCGGGCGTTGCGCAGGCGGCGCACGCGCTCGCCCAGGCTCCGGTCGATGCCGGCGGCCTGCGAGACAGGCTCTGCGGTCATGATGCGGCGTGGGACCATCGGGTCTCTACGTTCAGCGTGTGTCGAGGCCCGACGGCCGTCCATCCCGCGAAGGGGTCACGCGGCACCCCCCTTCCGGGGTAGTCCTCGCCAGCGCGTTAGTGTCCGGACGTGGCCGTGCTGGGCACGCAGGTCGAGCTGGAGTCGGAGGAGTTCACGCGCCGCAGGGAGCGGATGGAGGCGCTCGTCGCCGAGCTGCGCGAGCGGACGGCGCAGGTCGCGCGCGGGGGCGGCGAGCGCGTCGTCGAGCGGCACCGCTCACGCGGGAAGCTGACCGCCCGCGAGCGGATCGACCGCCTGGTCGATCCGGGCGGCGCGTTCCTCGAGCTCTCCGCTCTGGCCGCATGGGACCTGTACGACGGGGCCGCGCCGGGCGCCGGGATCGTCACGGGGATCGGCGTCGTCGAGGGCCGCGAGTGCGTGATCGTCGCGAACGACGCGACCGTGAAGGGCGGCTCGTACTTCCCGCTCACGGTGAAGAAGCACTTGCGCGCGCAGGAGATCGCGGAGCAGAACCGGCTGCCGTGCGTCTACCTCGTCGACTCGGGCGGGGCGTTCCTGCCGCTCCAGGACGAGGTCTTCCCCGACCGCGAGCACTTCGGCCGGATCTTCTTCAACCAGGCGCGGATGTCGGCCCTCGGGATCCCGCAGATCGCGGTCGTGATGGGCTCGTGCACCGCCGGAGGGGCGTACGTGCCGGCGATGAGCGACGAGACGATCATCGTGCGGGGGACAGGGACGATCTTCATCGGCGGCCCACCGCTCGTGAAAGCTGCGACCGGTCAGGACGTCAGCCCGGAGGAGCTCGGCGGCGCCGACGTCCACACGCGGAGGTCGGGCGTGGCCGACTACTACGCGACCGGCGACGAGCACGCGCTCGCCCTCGCGCGCCGGATCGTCTCGAACCTACACAGGTGTACACCTACATCGCCCTGGGAGGTCGCCGAGCCGGAGCCGCCCGCCGAGGACCCGGACGAGCTCTACGGCCTCGTTCCCGAGGACTTCCGCCACCAGGTCGAGCCGCGGGAGCTGATCGCGCGGATCGTCGACGGCTCGCGCTTCGACGAGTTCAAGGCGCTCTACGGCGAGACGCTCGTCACGGGATTCGCACGGATCGAGGGCTATCCGGTGGGGATCCTGGCGAACAACGGCGTCCTGTTCGCGGAATCGGCGCAGAAGGGCGCGCACTTCATCGAGCTCTGCTGCAAGCGGCGCGTCCCGCTCGTCTTCCTCCAGAACATCACGGGGTTCATGGTCGGCAAGGAGTACGAGGCCGGGGGGATCGCGCGCGACGGCGCGAAGATGGTGATGGCGGTCGCGAACGCGGAGGTGCCGAAGTTCACGGTCGTCGTCGGGGGGTCGTTCGGCGCGGGCAACTACGCGATGTGCGGTCGCGCGTACGCGCCGCGGCAGCTGTGGATGTGGCCGAACGCGCGCATCTCCGTCATGGGCGGCGACCAGGCCGCCACCGTCCTGACGATGGTCGGAGACGCAGATCCGGACGAGATTCGCGCGAAGTACGAGGCCGAGGGAAACCCGTACCACTCGACCGCTCGGCTCTGGGACGACGGCATCATCGACCCGCTCGACACGCGCCGCGTGCTCGCGCTGGGCATCTCCGCGGCGCTGAACGCGCCCCTCCCCGAGACGACGTTCGGCGTGTTCCGCATGTAGACCGCGCCGCGGCGCGCTGATATGACCTGCGCGTGCTGCTGTTCAGGCGGAGGAAGCGCAGGCTGCGGGAGATCGGCGAGTCCGAGGCGTACGGGCGCGCCTACGGCGATCGGAGCGAGCAGGTCAGGATCGTGAAGCTCGAGCCGAAGCGGCCGCGCTACCAGCTGGCGGTCAGCGGCGAGACGCTCCGGCAGGCGTTCGCGAAGCGGCTCGACAAGCGCGAGCGAGACTCGAAGGAGGCTTGATGGGCTGGAGCGTCGTCGACGTCTCCGAGGTCGAGGGCGAAGGCCCCGGCGCCGCCGTGCGGTTCGTCCGCCGCAGGCTCGGCGTGGAGGCCTTCGGGATCAACTGGTTCGAGATCCCGCCGAACGCGGTCGGACGCGAGCACGACGAGACGGGCAGCGGCCAGGAGGAGGTCAACGTGATCGTCCGCGGCTCGGGGGTGTACCGGATCGACGGCGAAGAGGTGCCGGCACGGGCCGGGATGTTCTTCCGCTTCGACCCGGAGACGACGCGCGTCCCGATCGCGGGCCCGGAAGGCATGACCATGATCGCCGTCGGCGCCAGGCGCGGGAGCTACGAGCCTCGCGGGCCGTTCTGACTAAGGCGCCGACTCGGCGGCGCCGACCATCAGGCGTGCGGGCTTCGCCCGTGCGCCGTCTGAAACGACCGGTCGACACGTCCGAGCTGGCTCGATTCGAGGCTTTAGGGTGTGTGTATGACAACGATCGAGCTCACCGACGACGAGCTGCGGCTTCTCCACGCCGCGCTCCGCTCGTTCCTCGACGACTTCGGCCACGAGGAGGTCGACGTCCTCCGCCGGATCAAGGCGCTGATCGCAAAGCTGCCCGACGCGGCATCGGCGTAGGTGGTCGTCCGCCTCGTCCTCTGGAGCCTCGCGGACTCCAAGACGACGATCGGCGAGCTTCGGCGGTACGTCCGCGACGAGGCCGTGGACGCGTTCGCCGACGTCCCCGGCCTCCGGCTCAAGGTCTGGATCTCGGACGAGACCACTGAACGCTGGGGCGCGTTCTACCTGTTCGAGTCGGCCGAGGCGGCCGAGCGGCCGCTGCCGAGTCGCGTACGCGAGCTGATCGGCAAGGACCCGGAGATCGCCGAGCTGTTCGACGTCGAGGCGACGGTCGAGGGACGGTTCCTCGTCGAGCAGCTCTCACGGCTCGGGCTCGCGTTCGAGGACGAGCGCTAGAGGACGACCTCTTCGGGCACGACGGCTCCGGCGTCGAACCGCTCGAGCCGGTACGGCGACAGGTCGTAGTCGGTCGCGCCGTCGAGGATCTCGTCCGCAAGCGCGCGGCCGACGGCCGGCGACTGCATGAACCCGTGGCCGGAGAAGCCGCACGCGGCGTAGACGCCGTCCGCGATCCGACCGATCACGGGGTGCGCGTCCGGCGTCATGTCGTAGAGGCCCGCCCACGCGTTCTCGATCCGCGTGAGCGCAGCGGGCGGGTAACGATGTGAGAGCCGCTCGAGGCGGTCGGCGAAGACGCTCTCGTCGACGGTCGTGTCGTTCCCCCAGCGCGGCGCCGCGTCGGGCATCGCGAGCACGAGTCGTTCGCCGCGGCGGCGGAAGTGGAAGCCCGTCTCGGCCTCGACGACCATCGGCAGCCGCTCCGGAAGGTCGAGCGGAGCGGTCTCGAGGAGCTGGCGGGCGAGCGGCCGGATCGGGAGCCGCGGGTCGAGCTCGGCCGACCACGGCCCGGCCGCGACGACCAGCACGTCGCGGTCGAGCTCGCGCGCGTCGATCCCTTCCTCGACGCGGACGCCGAGCTCGCGTGTGCGGCGAACGAGCTCACGCGTCACGGCGGGAGGATCGGCGACGCCGTCCTTCGCGCAGGCGAAGGCGCCGAGGACGTCGTCGGCCCGGACGCCGTCCGGCACGTCGACTCGTTCCACCGGCACGCCGAGCTCGCGCTGCTCCGCGGCGCGGTGTTCGAGCGTCGCGAGCCCTTGCGCGGTCGTCGCGAGGAAGACGTAGCCCACCTGGAGGAAGAACGGCGGGCCGAGCTCCTCGAAGAAGCGGATGCTGTCGCGCGCCAGCCGGACCTCGGCCGCGGTCGAGAACTGCTGCCGCACGCCGCCCATCGCCTTCGAGGTCGAGCCGCCTGCGACCTCGCCGCGGTCGCAGAGCACGATGTCGCGCGCACCTCGGAGCGCGAGGTGGTACGCGACGCTGGCGCCTATCGCGCCGGCGCCGGCGACGACGATTCGAGCCATTGGTTCAGCTCCGTGCGCTCGCTCTCGGTCAGGTGGCGCAGCGGCGCGCGGACGTCCTCGCGGACCGGCACGCCGCGCTCCGCGACCACCGCTTTGAGGGCCGCGTGGCGCGGGTACCGCTCGATCACCGCGCGGAGCTCGCCGAGCGCGGCCGCGCCTTCCTCGGATGGCTCGCGCACGACCTCGACGACGCGCTCCGGGAACGCCGCCGCGAGGCCGGAGACGGCGCCCGCAGCGCCTGCGGCGAGGCTCTCGTGGATCAGCGCCTCGGCGCCGACGAAGACGTCCAGGCCCTCGACGAGGTACGGGTGCACGCGGTCGAACGGCGCGTCGGAGACCTTCAGCCCGGCGAGGTTCGGCGCGCTCTCGCGGACGCGCGCCACGACCTCGGGCGGAGTGGCGTAGCCGCTCACGCGCTCGAACTCGTAGACGTAGAACGGCAGCGGCGCGCACGCGCGGGCGGCGGTGACGAAGTGCGCGGTGAGCTCCGCAGCGTCGAGCGCGAAGTACGGCGGTGCGATGACGGCGATCGCGTCGGCTCCGGTCTCGGCGGCGTGCTCGCAGAGCCTGATCGTGTCCGCGGTCGACTGCGCGCCGCAGTGGACGGCGACGTCGATCCGGCCTCCCGCCGCTTTGACGAAGAGGTCCGCCGCGCGCCTTCTCTGCGCCGGCGAGAGCACGAAGCCCTCGCCGGTCGTGCCGAGCGCGAGGATCCCGTCGAGCCCGCCCGCGACGAGGAAATCGACGTAGGGCTCGACCGCGGCCTCGTCGACTGCTTCCCCTTCGTTCCTGAGCGGCGTGACCGCCGCAGCGAGCGCACCTCGGAGCATGGCGCGAACTCTACGCGGCGAAGGCCTCCGCGAGCCATGGCCGTTCGAGCGCGCCCCGCTGTGCGCAGAGGCGGCGCGTTCTGCCTCACTTCGGGGTCAGACCCCGGAACCACGCGACGGCCCTCGGATGCCGCACCCACGCCCCTGCGGGCGCCGGGCCGGCACACTCGCGCGCGGATTCGGGGTCAGACCCCGGTTGGCGGCGCGCGGCCCTTGCGGCCGCGGCTCGCGCGCGGCGATAGGGTCCGGCGCGTGGGCGGGCTTCGGGTCGAACGCGAGGGGCCGATCCTCCGCGTCACGCTCGCGCGGCCGGAGCGGCGGAACGCCTTCGACGCCGCGCTCATAGGCGAGCTCACGGACGCCTTCGTGGACGTCGGCGACGCGCGCGCCGTCGTCCTCGCCGGCGACGGGCCGAGCTTCTGCGCCGGCGCCGACATCGAGTGGCAGCGCGCCTCGCTCGACCTGACGTACGAGGAGAACGTCGAGGACGCGTTTCGGCTCTACCGCATGCTGGAGACGATCGACGGCTGTCCCGCTCCCGTGGTCGCGCGGGTCCACGGGTTCGCGCTCGGCGGCGGGTCGGGGCTCGCGGCCGCCGCGGACGTCGCCGTCGCGGCCGAGGACGCGACCTTCGGCTTCTCCGAGGTCAAGCTCGGGATCATTCCCGCGGTGATCTCGCCGTTCGTCCTGCCGAAGATCGGGCCGCACGCGCGCCGCTACTTCCTGACCGGCGAGCGCTTCGACGCAAAGACCGCGCTCCGCATCGGCCTCGTCCACGAGTTGACGCCCGACCCCGAGGCCGCCGTCGGGAAGATCCTCCACGAGCTCACCTCCGCGGGCCCGGAGGCGGTCCGCGCCGCGAAACGCCTCGTCCGCGAGCGCCCCGGCGGCGAGGAGGCAGCGCATGTCGCCGCGAGGCTCCGCGCCGGCGCCGAAGGCCAGGAAGGCCTACGCGCGTTCCTGGAGCACAGGGCGCCGAGCTGGCGCGGCTAGGAAGCCGGGTAGCCGGAGCACGAAGACAGCGCCGGAGGCCGGAGTCTCCACGGTGCAGCTGCCTCCGTGCGCACGCGCGATCGCGTCCACGATCGCGAGCCCAAGCCCGACCCCGCCGTCCGCACGCGAGCGCGCCGGGTCGGCGCGCGAGAAGCGCTCGAAGATCCAGTCGAGCGCCTCGGCCGCGACACCCCGCCCGCTGTCGGCGACCCGCAGCTCGAGCGCGCCGTCCCGCCCACGCGCCTCCAGCTCGATCGAGTCCGCCGGCTCCGTGTACTTGACCGCGTTCTCGAGCAGCGCGTCGAACGCGATCCGCAGGCTCTCGCGGTCGGCGCGCACTGTCCCCCCGACGAGCCGTCCGAGCCGCCAGGCCCGGGGCGCGACCTCCGACCAGCGCATGAAGACGTCCTCGACGAACGGCTCGACGTCGATCTCCTCGAGGTCGAGAAAGCCCTCCTCCCCGGCCTTCGCGAGCAGCAGCAGGCGCTCGACGATCCGCTCGATCCGCGCCAGCTCGTCGAGCGCCACCGCGATCTCCGGCGCGGCTTCCCGCTCGACCCGTTCGAGCACCTCGAGATGCCCGCGCGCGATCGTCACGGGCGTGCGCAGCTCGTGCGACGCGTCGTGGAGGAACCGCTCCTGCCGCTCGAGCAGCGCCGCCCGGTCGGCCGCGAGCTGCTCGACCGCCCGCATCGCCTGCTGCCGCCGCCGCGCGTGCCAGACCATCGCGAGGAACATCGCCGACATCAGCGGCACCTCGAAGAGCTCGCCCCACTGCTGCGTCCCGTTCGCGATGTCGACGCGGATCAGGATCGCCGTCGAGAAGACGACACACCCGAGCGCAGCCAGCGTCGGGACGGGACGCCAGGTGCGGAAGCCGTAGAGGAGCGTGAGGCTCACCCAGATGAAGTGAAACGGGACCGTCTCCCAGCTCTGCCACCGCGCCATCGCCCACAGGTTCGCGGCCGCGAACACGACCCAGGCAATTTCCAAGGCACCGACTTGGCGGTGCCGACCCTCAGGACGTACGGGCTCTGCCCGTGCGTCCGTCTGAACCGACCGGTCGGGCGGCCGAAGCGACGGATCGGCGACAAGGTGCCTATGCCGCAGCAACGCGATACCCCGCGTGGCGAACGGTCTCGACCGCCGCGGCGCCGAGCTTCTTCCTGAGCCGGCGGATGCAGACGTCCACGACGTTCGAGCCCGGGTCGAAGTGGTAGCCCCAGATCTCCGAGAGCAGCCGCTCGCGGCTCACGACCTCGCCCGCGTGCAGCACGAGGTGGTGGAGGAGCCGGAACTCGCGGTCCGAGAGATCCGCGACGATCTCGCCGAGGAGCGCCTGGCGGCGCGCGAGGTCGAGCCGCAGCCGTCCCGCGTGGATCACGTTGCCGTCGCCGGGCGCCTGCCGGCGCAGCTGGACGCGAATCCGCGCGATCAGCTCGTCGAGCGAGAACGGCTTCGGGAGGTAGTCGGTGGCGCCGAGCGCGAAGCCGCGGAGCTTGGTCGGCAGGTCGGTGCGCGCGGAGACGATCACGACCGGGAGATCCGGGCTTCGCCGCTTCAGCTCGGAGAGCACGGCAAGGCCGTGGATGCGCGGCAGCAGCAGGTCGAGGACGACGAGGTCGTACCGAGCCCGCTCGGCGCAACGAAGCGCCTCCGCCCCGTCGCCCGCAGAGTCGACGGCGAATCCCTCCGCCTCGAGCCCGCGCGTGAGGAAGGAGAGGATCCGAGGCTCGTCCTCTGTGACCAGGATCCGCATGAGCAGGCGCGGCGACCATACATCGCATTACGCGCAAATGACACCCGCATGACACGTTTGTCATTTGCCGTCGAAGGCGCCCCGCGAGCCCGTAGTTTCCGGCCGCGGTGGCGCAGCCCGACCGAGGCACAGCTGCGGTACTCGAGCCTCATGGCACTGGCGAAGCTGCCGCGCGCCGGCCGTTCCCGTTCCCGGACGGCGCGGCCAGGCACTGGCTCCTCTCCTCGATCGTCTGGCTGACGGTCGTCGACCTGTTCGGCCTCGTCCTCGCGACGGAGTTCGTCACTCCCGAGGCCTTCGGCGGGATCTCGTGGCTCCAGTTCAGCCGCGTCCGGCCCTCGCACGTGAACGGCGTGATCCTCGCGTGGCTGACGATGATGTACTTCGGCGCGCTCTTCTACATGCTTCCGCGCCTCGTCGGCACGCGCGGGATGTGGAGCGAACGACTCGGGATCGTCTGCGCCTGGGCCTGGAACTTGATGTTCCTGCTGGGCGTGATCGGCCTCCTGACCGGCCACAGCCAGGGCCGCGAGTACGGCGAGCTGATCTGGCCGCTCGACATCGCGCTCCTCGTCATCTGGTGCGCGAACATCGTGAACATCCTCGCGACGGTCGCGATCCGGACGATCAGGCCGATCTACGTCTCCGTCTGGTTCTTCATCGCGAGCCCGCTGTGGCTAGCGACCGACTATGCGATCGGCAACGTGATCTGGCGCCCCGGCCACGTCTGGGGCTCGCCGTCGGGGGCGCTCAACGCAAGCCTCTCCGACGCGATGCTGAACTGGTGGTACGCCCACAACCTGTTCGGCCTCTGGCTGACGCCGATGCTGCTCGCGCTGACGTACTACATCGTCCCGCGCGTCACCAACACCCCGCTCTACAGCTACACGCTCTCGCTGATCAGCTTCTGGGGAATGGCGTTCTTCTACACGGGCGTCGGCGACCACCACATCCTCCAGTCGCCGACGCCGGCCTGGCTGAAGACGATCGCCGAGGTCTCGTCGTGGATGCTGCTCGTCCCGGTCTTCGCCTTCACGATCAACATCCTCGGGACGATGAAGGGCAACTGGGACCGGTTCTTCACGAACCTCCCGTTGCGCTTCACGATCACCGCCTTCTTCTTCTACTTCCTGGTGAACATCCAGGGCGCGTTCGAGGCGATCCAGCCGTTCAACAAGCTGACGCACTTCACGAACTTCGTCGTCGCGCACGCCCATCTAGCTCTTCTCGGCGCTTTCACGATCCTCGGGATGGGCGTGATCGACTACATGGTCGCGCAGATCTGGGCGAGACCGCTCTTCAGCCGGAGCCTGACCGAGTGGCAGTACTGGCTCGTCACCGTCGGCTTCACCGGCTTCTTCAGCGTGCTCACGCTCGCCGGCTTCCAGCAGGGCTTCAACTGGGAGGAGGGCATCCCGGAGGTGAACGTCCTCCCGCAGCTGCACGCCTACTACATCGCGCGCGGGATCTTCGGGGCGATGATCGTCGCCTCGGGGATCGTCCAGATCGTCAACATCGCCCTGACGATCACCACGAACACGGCGGAGCGACGGCGCCGAGAGACGTACGTCGTCGCGGAGGCGATCTCGCCGCCCCCGGTGGCCGGATAGATGGCAGAGGGCGACGGCCACAGGGCGCACGGCGAGATCCCGCGCGGCTGGGTGCGCCACCCGCGCGAGCGGATGCTGATCACGCCGCTGATGGCCGGCCTCGGCGGCATGCTCGCGTTCTTCACCGTCGTCTTCATCGTCGTGTGGCTCCCGATCCACACGTTCGACCCGCCCGCCTCGGCCGACTGGGCGCCGCTCGCGAACGACGCGCTCAAGGGACGGAACCTCTTCGCGTCGAACGGCTGCTACGTCTGCCACTCGGGCTACTCGCGGCCCCAGGACGTGCGCGCGGCGCTCTACTTCCTCTACCCGAAGGTCTCGCAGCCCGGCGACTTCTACGGCAGCGACCAGTCGCCGAACCTTCTCGGCACCGAGCGCACCGGCCCCGACCTCTCGCAGGAATCGGGCTGGCATCCCGACGACTGGCAGCGCGCGCACTTCTACGACCCGCGTTTCGTCGACCCGAAGTCGCTGATGCCGGACATGAAGTCGCTCTTCGACGACAGACAGGTCGACCAGCTCGTCTCGTTCGTCGAGGAGCGGAGCGGCAAGTCCGGGCTGCTGCGCTACGCGGGGCAGCTCTACGCGAAGCACATCGCGATCACGAACCAGGGCTTCCCCGAGCCGTACACGGGCTTCCAGGGCTCGCGCAAGCCGATCGTCGAGGGGAAGCCCGATAGCGCGATGCACCCGCCGAAGGGGCAGCTCGAGGAGGCGCCGAACCTCTCGCAGATCGACCGCAGCTACTGGCTTTCCGGCGACCCGCTGCCCGTCACCGAGGGGAACCTGCTCCGTGGGAAGGAGGTCTTCCTGGAGCGGTGCGTCGGCTGCCACGGCCTGAAGGGCGACGGGAAAGGGCCCGCCGCGACCTTCATGTCGCCGCCGCCGGCCGACTTCACCGACAAGGACGACGCGTGCTGCGGCGGCGACACCGGCCCCGGCGACTTCTACTACCGCATCCTCCGCGGCTGGCCCGGAACCGCGATGGAGAACTTCGGCGAGCGCCTGTCCGTCGACGACATCTGGCGCGTCGTCCTCTTCGTGAAGACGATCCCGAACGGCACGCTCGAGCCGAACCGCGTCCCCGAGCCGAAGGACTACATCGCGTGGCAGCCGTCGAAGGAGCTGCTCGCGTGGGTCAAGAGCCGCCAGAAGCTTCCGGACAATGCAGCCTTTGCAAAGCAGCTGCCGACGGACCCGTTCATGCAGGAGGCGATGCGCGTCTTCCCGGGCCTCGCGCCGGCCGACAGCTTCCTGATCAACGACGGCAAGACCCGCCTGTCGCTCAAGGACGCGGCCGCGGGGATCAAGGCGCTCTACACGAACATGCTCGACCGCGCCTGGAGCGACGCGCAGGCGCGCGGCGAGAAGCTCCCGCCCGCGTCGCAGAAGGACGTCCCGCCGACGGTCCCAGGGCAGCAATGAGGCAGCTCGCGCGCACCGTGCTCGTCCTCGTGCTGCTCGCGCTCGCGTCGCCGGCCGTCGCGCTCGCTCACGACGCTCCCGAGACGAAGCAATCGCGCTGGGTGATGACCGACTGGATGATGGACACCTTCTTCATCTTCTCCGGCCTCGCGCTCGTCGCGTTCCTGGCGGCCTGGAAGGCCGGGCACTTCCAGGATCTCGACACGGCCGGCTCGATCCCGCTGTACGTGCCGGAGGAGGACTACTACACGCCCGAGTGGGCGTACGACGAAGAGGAGTGGCTCGATGGAGAGCGGTGAGTCCCCGCAGCACGCGCTCGCGTACTACCACTACCTCCAGGCCCACCAGCAGACGCTCCACACGCCCGCGACCTGGGAGGTCGACTATCTGGCACTCGTCTGGCTCTGGGGCTTCGCGATCGTCCTCACGGTGGTGACGCTGCTCTGGATCTGGCAGTACCGGTCGACTCGGCAGAAGGCCGGCATCTACCCGATCGACAGCTTCGGCGGCTTCACGACCGAGCTGGCCGGCCCGGCCACGTTCTTCTTCCTCGCGCTGACGGCGATCCTCGTTGCCTTCGCAGTCGCGCTGATCGTCGGCCACATCGTCTGGGG
>DASUZD010000046.1:0-8788 GCA_036377055.1 Gaiellaceae bacterium
CGGGCCGCGAACGGCTTCAGCGGCGACCTGCACGAATTCCTGATCACGCCGCAAGGGACGGCGCTGATTCCGATCTACACGCGCGTGCGGCAAGACCTCAGCGCGATCGGCGGCCGGAAGAACGGCACGGTGTGGGACAACGTCGTCCAGGAGGTCGACCTCACCACCGGCCATGTGCTCTTCCAGTGGCGCAGCCTCGACCACGTCGGGCTCGGCGAGTCGTACGCGAAGCCGGTCCCGAAGAAGGCCTCCGTGCCGTACGACTATTTCCACATCAACTCGATCGAGCTCGGCCCACATGAAACCGTGATCGTCTCGGCGCGGAACACGCACACGATCTACGAGATCGACGAGCGGAGCGGCAAGATCGTCTGGCGGCTCGGCGGGAAGCGAAGCGACTTCAGGATGGGCCCGGGGACGAGGTTCGGCTGGCAGCACGACGCACGGCTGCACGCCGACGGGACGCTGACGCTCTTCGACAACGAGGCGGCGCCGCCGCTCGCGAAGCGATCGCGCGCGATCGTGCTCCGGCTCGACACGAAGCGGATGACCGCGCGGCTCGTGCGCGCTTACGTGCACCCGAACGACTTGCTCGCGAGCAGCCAGGGCGACGCCGAGGTCCTTTCCGACGGACATGTGCTCGTCGGCTGGGGAGCCGAGCCCTACTTCACGGAGTTCACCCGCTCCGGCAGCGTCATCTTCGACGCGCACTTCAACAAGGGCGCGGACTCGTACCGCGTCTATCGCTTCCCGTGGGTCGGCCGGCCGACGGACCGGCCGGCGTTCGCCGTCCACCGCGAGGACGACGGCCACCTGACCGTCTTCGCGAGCTGGAACGGCGCGACGGAGGTCAGGAGGTGGCGCGTGGTCGCGGGGCCGGAGCGGGCGCGCCTCCGTCCGGTCGTCACGGTCGCGAAGCGCGGGTTCGAGACGGTGTTCGCGGTGAAGACGGAGCCGCGCTACCTCGCCGTCCAGGCGCTGGACGCTGTGGGCCGCGTGCTCGGCACCTCAGAGATCCGGCGGCCTTAGCCGCCGACGTGGACGCGCCAGACCTGGGCGCCGCCGAAGTTCGAGATCCACATGTCGCCGAAGGCACGGCGCGCCACGAACGGATCTTCCCGACGTGCACGGTCCCCGCGACGCTGTTCGTCGCCGGATCGATGCGCGCGACGGTGCCGTCGCCCTGGATAGGGATCCAGACGAAGCCGTCGGAGCCGACAACGCCGTCGGCAGGCGCCCGCCCGACCGGGATCGTCGCGACGACGCGGTTCGTCGCCGGATCCACCCGCGTGACGGTGTTCGCCTGAGCGTCCGCGACCCAGACGGCGTCGTCGGTCGCCTCGAGCCAGCCGGGCGAGAGGGCGCCTTTCAGGTCGATCTCCGTGACGCGCCCGGTCGCCGGGTCGATCCGCCTGAGCCGGCTGTCGCCGCTCGAGCCGAGCCAGACCGAGCCCGCTGCGATCCGGAGGCCGGACGGCGCGCCGCCGGTCCTGATCGTCCTCACGACGCGGCCGCTCCGCGGGTCGATCCGCGAAACGGTGCCGTCGAGGTTGTTCGAGGCCCAGACCGAGCCGAGGCCGTACGCGACGTCGTACGGCTGGTTGCCAACTCGGATGCGGCGTACGCGGCGGAAGCGCTTCGGGTCGACCTTCTCGATCGTGTTCGTGCCGAACCCGTCGACCCACAACGCGCCGCCGCCCGCCACGAGCCCGCACGGCTGCAGGCCCACGCTGAGGCGTCGCACGACTCGATTGGTCCTCGGATCGACCTTCGCGATCGTGTTCGAGCGATAGTTCGCGACGTAGAGGAAGCCGCCGTAGCCGACGGTCGCGCAGGGCTGCTGGCCCGTGCGGATCTTCGCGACGACCGTCGCCGACGGCGCGGCGGCGGCGAGTGCTGCGGACACGAGCGCGGCTGCGACGAGCTTCACGACGCCACCTCCGGAAGAAACTACGATGTCGCAGTAACTTACTTCGACATCGTATTAGCGTCAAGCGCGCCGCGCAGCGCCTCCTCGAACCGCCGGAGGTGCTCGACCACTTCATCGTGCGCGTCGCCGAGCTGCCCCACGACCTGCTCGACCGATTCGCGGAGCGGCGGCCAGCCGTCCTTCCAGCGGCGATCGCCTGCCTCCGTCAGCTCGACGAGATACGAGCGGCCGTCGTTCGGGTTGCGCTCGCGCCGGACGTGGCCGCGGCGCTCGAGCCGGCGGAGCGCGCTCGAGAGCGTCGTCGGCCGCAGTCCGATCCGCGCCGCGAGCTCGGTCGGCGTGATCGGCCCCCAGACGCCGATCGCGCTGTAGAGGCCGAAGTCCTCGACGTTCGCGCCGTGCGCCTCGAACCTGCGCTCCATGAGCGTCCGCAGCAGCTGGCCGTTGAGGTAGCTCTGGAACAGGACGTTCTGCGGCCCGGCGTCCGCCACGACCCGATCATAGGCTCGCGCGGACGCGCTCCAGGATCTCGTCGAGCGTCGCGTCGGCGAGCGACGGGAGGACGAGAGCCGCGCCCGCGAACGCAGCGCCGCGCGTGATCTCGTTCGGCACCGCGACGCAGGCGATGCCGGCGCGACGCGCGGCCTCGAGCCCGGACGGCGAGTCTTCGAACGCGATGGCCTCTTCGGGTTCGACGCCAAGGAGTTCGAGCGCGCGCCGGTAGAGCTCGCTCTTGTCGCAGGTCGGGTCCTCGTTCGCGCAGACGAGGATCTGCCACTCGTGGTCGAGGCCGACCCGGCGGCATTGCGCCGTCACGCGGTCGTCGCGGTTCCGGGTCACGACCGCCGTTTTCAGCCCGACGGCGCGCGCCTCCGCCAGCCGTTCGGCCACGCCCGGGAGGAGCGGCGCGTGCTCGTACAGCTCGTCCTTCCGGCGCCGCCGACGGGCGATCACGTCGTCGCGGTCGACCGGCGAGCCGATCAGCTGCTCCAGATGCGCGACGGCGTCGAACGCGCCCGAGGTCGAGCTGCCGCTGCCGACGGCCGGCAGCCAGTCCTCGAGCGCGAGCTCGGCGCCGTGGTCGGCGTAGACGTCACGCCACGACTGATACGTCGCGACCTCCGTGTCGACGAGGACGCCGTCGAAGTCAAAGAGGAGCGCGCGGATCACGCGCGGCCTGCCCGCTCGGTCGCGTGGCGCAGCCGCGCGGCGAGCTCGTCCGTCAGAGCGCCGCGGCGGTAGCGCCACGACCAGTTGCCGTCTCGGCGGCCGGGGGTGTTCATCCGCGCCTCGCTGCCGAGGCCGAGCACGTCCTGGAGCTGCGCGATCGCGACCGAGGCGCGCGAGCCGAGAGCGAGCTCGACTATCCCCCACGCCGGGTCGCTCGGGTCGACGCCTGTCCGTCGGCGCGTCGCGTCGTCCACCGACCGCCACCAGCCGAGGGCCGTGTCCTGGTCGTGCGTGCTCGTGTAGACGATCTGATGCTTCCGGTGGCTCGCCGGATGGTGCGGGTTGTGCGGCCGGCCGTCGAAGCCGAACTCCAGCACGACCATCCCGGGAAACCCGAGCTCGTCGCGCAGCCGGTGGACCGGCCGCGTGATGTGGCCGAGATCCTCCGCGATCACCGGCAGCTCGCCGAGCTCCGCCTGCGCCGCTCGGAAGACCTCGGCGCCGGGACCGCGCCGCCAGCGCCCGTTCCGCGCCGTCGTGTCGTGCTCCGGGACGGCCCAGTACGCGACGAAGCCGCGGAAGTGGTCGAGGCGCGTCAGGTCGACCAGCTCGAACGTCCTGCGGAAGCGCTCGATCCACCACCGATAGCCCTCGACGCGGTTCGCGTGCCAGTCGTAGAGCGGGTTGCCCCAGTGCTGCCCGTCGGCGCTGAACGGGTCGGGCGGAGCGCCCGCGACCTCGCCCGACTCGAAGAGCTCGGGGTGCGCGACGTGATCGGCCCCGCCGGGGGCGACGTACATCGGCAGGTCGCCGATCAGGCGGATGCCGCGGTCGGCCGCGTACCGACGCAGCGCGCCCCACTCGCGCTCGAAGCGCACCTGGTCGGCGACGGCCGCTCCGCCCGCGAACGCGCTCCAGTCGGCGATCCAGTACGGGTGGCGCGCGACGAAGTCCTCCAGCTCGTCCTCGGTCACCTTCGCCCTCGGCTCCGCCAGGAGGCCGCGCCACGCCGCGAACGCGGATGTCGCCGCGTACGGCGACCCCGTCTCGTCGGGCGGGCCGAGCGGGAGGATCTGCCACCACGACTGCCCTGCGGCCGCGAGCCAGTCGACGAACCGGTACGCCTCCTCGCCGAGCCGCCCGCCCGGGAGCGAGGTCGGGTGCAGCAGGATTCCGGCGGATCGGGGAAGCTGCACGACCGCCCCGTTTACGACCCGGACAAGGCTGAAACGAGACGACGATGGCCCCGAAGACGAAGAGCCCGCCGCCGAGGATTCAAATCCAGGACGTGTGGCCGGTCGTGGACTGCGGGCGCTACCCGGCCAAGCGCACGGTCGGCGATCCGGTCGAGGTCTGGGCGACGATCTTCAAGGACGGCCACGACGTCCTCCGCGCCTCGCTGCGCTTCCGTCCTGCCGCCGAGCGGCGCTGGCGCGAGACGCCGATGCGGCCGATCGGGAACGACCGCTGGGTCGGCTCGTTCGACGTCGACCGCTGCGGTCGCTGGCTGTACACGATCGAGGCGTGGAGCGACCGCCGCGCGACGTGGGTGGACGAGCTGCGGCGCAAGGTCGAGGCGGGCCAGGACGATCTCTCCGGCGAGCTCTCCGAGGGAGCGGTCCTCTTCGAGGTCGAGTCGCTGACCGTCGAGCATGCGCTCGAGCTGGGCGGCGGCGACCGCTCCGACGTCACGTCGCTCCCGAAGCCGCTCGAGCTCGACGGCGACCGCGAGCTTGCACGCTTCGGCTCGTGGTACGAGCTCTTCCCGAGGTCGTGGGGCGGCTTCCGCGGCGTCGAGCAGGCCCTGCCGCGCCTTGCGGAGCTCGGGTTCGACGTCGTCTACCTGCCGCCGATCCACCCGATCGGGGTGACGAACCGGAAGGGGCGGAACAACGCGCTGAAGGCGAAGCCGAGCGATCCCGGCAGCCCGTGGGCGATCGGCTCGAAGGAAGGCGGGCACGACGCGATCGAGCCGTCGCTGGGGACGATCGACGACTTCGACCGGCTCGTCGCCCGCGGGCGCGAGGTGGGCGTCGAGATCGCGCTCGACTTCGCGATCCAGTGCTCGCCGGACCACCCGTGGCTGAAGAAGCACCCCGAGTGGTTCCACCGCCGCCCGGACGGAACGCTCAAGTACGCGGAGAACCCGCCCAAGCGCTACCAGGACATCTACAACGTCAACTTCGACAGCGAGGACTGGCGCGGCCTCTGGGACGCGCTCCTCGACGTCGTCCGGCACTGGGTCGACCACGGCGTGCGCGCCTTCCGCGTCGACAACCCGCACACGAAGCCGGTCGCGTTCTGGGAGTGGCTGATCGCCGAGATCCGGAGGAGCGACCCAGAGGTGATCTTCCTCTCGGAGGCCTTCACGCGGCCGGCGATGATGACGACGCTCGCCAAGGCCGGCTTCGCGCAGAGCTACACCTACTTCACCTGGAAGAACACGAAGCGGGAGCTCTACGAGCTGATGCACCAGATCCTCGGCTGGTCCGAGGTCTACCGGCCGAACTTCTTCGCGAACACGCCCGACATCCTCACGGAGTATCTCCAGCTCGGCGGACCGCCCGCCTTCGAGGCGCGGCTCGTGCTCGCGGCGACGCTCTCGCCGACCTACGGCATCTACTCGGGCTTCGAGCACTTCGAGCGGGCGCCCCAGCGCGAAGGGAGCGAGGAGTACCTCGACTCCGAGAAGTACGAGGTGAAGCGCCGTCGGCTCGACGGGCCCCTGCTTCCGCTCGTGCAGCGCCTGAACGAGGTCCGGCGCGAGAACCCGGCGCTCCAGCGGCTCCCGAACCTGGCCTTCCTCGAGACCGAGAGCGACCACCTGATCGCGTACGCGAAGATCGAGCGCGGGAACGCGGTGCTCGTCTGCGTGAACCTCGACCCCTTCGGCGGTCACGACGGGCTCGCGATCGTGCCGGCGTCGCTCGGGCTGCCGCCTGCCTTCGCCGTCCGCGACCTGCTGAGCGGCGAGACGCATGGCTGGCGGATCGGCCGGAACTATGTCGCGCTCGGGCCGGGGAAGAGCCACGTCTTGAGGGTCGAGCACTGAGCTCGGAAACAGCGGATAACCAGCCCGGCCACTGGTTCGAGTCGGATCCGCTCTGGTTCAAGCGCGCGATCTTCTACGAGATCCACATCCGCGGCTTCTTCGACTCGAACGACGACGGCTCCGGCGACCTGCGCGGGCTCCAGGACAAGCTCGACTACCTCCAGTGGCTCGGGATCGACTGCATCTGGCTGCTGCCGATCTACCCGTCGCCGCTTCGCGACGGCGGCTACGACATCGCCGACTTCAACGCCGTCAACCCGGACTACGGCACCGTCGGGGACTTCCGCTCGCTGGTCGAGGCCGCGCACCAGCGCGGGATCCGCGTGATCGCGGACCTCGTCATGAACCACACCTCGTCGGACCACCCGTGGTTCCAGGAGGCGCGCTCGAGCCCGGACTCGCCGAAGCGGGACTGGTACGTCTGGTCGGACACGAAGCTCCGGTACGAGGACGCGCGGATCATCTTCGTCGACACCGAGGCGTCGAACTGGACCTGGGACCCGGACGCTGGCGCCTATTACTGGCATCGCTTCTTCCACCACCAGCCCGACCTGAACTACGACAACCCCGAGGTGCAGGACGCCATGCTGGAGGTCCTGCGGTTCTGGCTCGACCTCGGGATCGACGGCTTCCGGCTCGACGCGGTCCCGTACCTGTACGAGCGCGAGGGGACGATCTGCGAGAACCTGCCCGAGACGCACGAGTACCTGAGGCGCGTGCGCGCCGAGATCGACGAGCACTACCCGGACCGCGTGCTCCTCGCGGAGGCGAATCAGTGGCCGGCCGACGTGGTGCCGTACTTCGGCGAAGGCGACGAGTGCCACATGGCCTTCCACTTCCCGGTCATGCCGCGGATGTTCATGGCCCTGCGGCGCGAGGAGGCGAAGCCGATCCTCGAGATCCTGCGCAACACGCCGCCGATCCCGGACTCGGCCCAATGGGGGCTCTTCCTGCGGAACCACGACGAGCTGACCCTCGAGATGGTCACGGACGAGGAGCGCGACTACATGTACGCCGAGTACGCGAAGGACCCGCGGATGAAGCTGAACCTCGGGATCCGCCGCCGGCTCGCGCCGCTGATGGACAACGGCCGGCAGGAGATCGAGCTCCTGCACGCGATCATGTTCTCGCTGCCGGGCTCGCCCGTCCTCTACTACGGCGACGAGATCATGATGGGCGACAACGTCTACCTCGGCGACCGCGACGGCGTGCGGACGCCGATGCAGTGGACGGGCGATCGCAACGGCGGCTTCAGCCGCGCCGACTTCGCGCAGCTGTACGCGCCGCCGCTGATGGACCCGGTGTACGGCTTCCAGGCCGTCAACGTGGAGGCACAGCTGCGCACGCCGACGTCGCTGCTGCGCTGGCTGCGCCGCTTCGTCTCGCTGCGCAAGGAGCACCCGGTGTTCGGCCAGGGCACGTACGAGCCGCTCGAGCCGTCGAACAACAAGATCTTCGCCCACCTGCGCACGTACGAGGACGACGTGATGCTGTGCGTGCACAACCTCGCGCGCTCGGCGCAGGCCGTGGAGCTCGACCTCTCGGCGTACGAGGGCAGGACGCCGGTCGAGGTGTTCGGGCGCTCGCGGTTCCCGAAGGTCGGCGAGCTGCCCTACCTGCTCACGCTGGCGCCGCGCGGCTTCTACTGGTTCCAGCTCACCGAGGACCGGCCGGATGCTTGACCTGTCGGCCCTCGACGAGGGCACGTTCCAGGAGTGGATCGTCGCCCAGCGCTGGTTCGGCTCGAAGGCGCGCGAGGTGGCGCACATCGACGTGGCCGAGTCGGTGCCGCTGCGCGAGGAGGTGCCCCAGCTCGCCCTGACGCTCGTCGAGGCGCGCTTCGGAGAGGGCACGCACGAGACGTACCAGGTGCCGCTCGGCCTGCGCCCGGCCGAGGAGGGCTGGGACCAGCGCGTGATCGGCGAGGCCGAGGGCTGGACGCTGTACGACGCGCTGGCCGACCCGGCGACGGGCCGCGAGCTGCTGCACCGCATGCGCGCGGGCTCGGTCGAGACCGTCGAGGAGGGGACGCTGCGCTTCCGCTGGGCCGCGTCGGCGGGCGCCGAGCTGGGCGGGACTGTCGAGGTGCGGCCGGTCGGCGTGGAGCAGTCGAACTCGTCGATCGTGTTCGGCGAAGCCTTGATCCTGAAGGCGTTCCGGCGCGTCGAGCCGGGCGTGAACCCGGAGCTCGAGCTGCTGCGCTTCCTGTCCGAGCGGGGGTTCCCGAACATCGCGCCGCTCGCCGGCTGGTACGAGTTCGAGGGCCGCTTCATCGACGCGACGCTGGGGATCCTGCAGGAGTACCTGGCCGGCGCTCGCGACGGCTGGGAGCTCGCGCTGGAGGAGGTCGGCACCGACCCCGACGGGCTCTTGGAGCGGCTGCGCTCGCTGGGGGAGGTCACCGGCGAGCTGCACACGGTGCTCGGGTCGGACAACGCCAACCCCGACTTCTCGCCCGACCAGCCGTCGCAGGAGGCGCTGTCGCTGCTCACCGCCGACGTCGACGAGCAGATCGAGCGCATCTTCCTCGACCTCCCGGATACCGAGGCGGTCGCGCCGATCGCCGGCCGCGGCCAGGACGTGCGCGAGAAGCTCCAGCTCCTGTCGAACATCGGCGCGGGAGGGCGCGTGATCCG
>DASUZD010000047.1:0-15741 GCA_036377055.1 Gaiellaceae bacterium
CCGCCACCGCTGGCCCGTCGAACGCACGAACAGCTGGCTTCGCGCCTGGCGCCGCGTCGACACCCGCTGGGAGCGGCGACCCGAACACTGGCTCGCCGTCATCCAAATCGCCGCCGCCCTCACCATCCACAACACGCTCGACTCATTCCGTTAGCAGCTCCTGTCCCCGCCGGCTCGACGGGACGCCCGTCCGCCTATCGAGCGAGCCGGTAGATCGTGCCGTTCAGCGAGACGAGGTAGAGCTCGCCGGCGGCGTCCTGGCCGAAGCTCGAGAGCTCGCGCACGCGGAACGGCTCGCGCCGTTGCGAGACGACCTTGCCGCCCCGCTGCTTCAGGCTCCAGACGATCCCGCTGCAGTAGTCGCCGTAGAAGTAGCGGCCGCGCGCGCTCGGCACGGCGCGCCCGCGGTACACGTAGCCGCCCGTGACCGAGCAGTTGTCGCCGCCGTGACCGTAGACGGCGATCGGGAAGCGGAGCGTCCCCACCGAGTTCGGCCGCTCTCCCCGCGAGTAACGCGCACGCCCCTCCCACACGCGCCAGCCGTAGTTGATCGTCCGGCCGAGCAACCGCCGCGGCAGGAAGTCGATCTCCTCCCACGAGCCCTGGCCGACGTCGCCGATCCAGAGGTCGCGCGTCGAGCGGTCGAACGTGAACCGCCACGGGTTGCGAAGACCGAGCGCGACCATGCCCACGCGGCCCGACGACGTGTCGATCCGCAGCAGCTTGCCGAGCTGCGAGCTCGGGTTCTGGGCGCGGTTCTCGGGATCGCCGCCGGAGCCGCCGTCGCCCATCCCCACCCAGAGGCGTCCGTCCGGGGCGAACTCGAGCTGGCCGCCGTTGTGGTTCGGGTACGGCTGGTTGACGAAGAGAAGCTGCCGCGCGGAGTCCGGGATCGCCTTCGTCCCATCGGAGCGGTACTCGACGACGCGGGTGTCGCCGTTGCGATCGGTGTAGTCGACGTAGAAGCGGCGATTCGTGGCGTAGCCGGGGTCGAACGCGACCGAGAGGAGCCCCTGCTCGCCGCCGCTCAGGACGAGGCTCCGGATGTCGAGGAACGGCTCCGCAACACGGCGGCCGTGGTCGAGGGCGACGATCCGGCCGGCCTGCTCGACGACGTACAGCTTGCCCGGCTCCGAGCGCACGCCCGTGACGTAGACCGGCGAGGCGAGCCCGGACGCGACGCGCACCAGCCGGAGCGCGGTCCGGTCGGTGCGCGCCGACGACGCCGGAGCGAGCAGCGCCGCGATCGCGGCGACGAGCGCCAACAGCTTCGTCATGCGGCAGGCACGCGCGCCCACGGCCCGGGCGGCGTGAGCAGCGACTCGGCGTGCAGGTACGCGAGGCCGACGACGGGGAGGTCGAGCGCGCGCTCGAGGCAGATGTAGCGCCGCCGCCAGGTGGGGAAGAACTTGCGGTTGAAGCTCAGCAGCCGGTCGATCTGGAAGAAGCGGTCGAGCCGGAGCAGGAGGAAGCGAAGCGACCGGCGGGCGAGCGTCGCCTCGTCACGATCGCGAAGAAGCTCGCCGAAGACGGCGAAGTTCAGCGAGACCTCGCTCGCGCCCTCGGCGCGCGCCCACTCGAGCGCGTGGACGATCAGGAACTCCATCAGGCCGTTCGGCGTCCCGCCGCGCCGCCGCATCGCCGCGAGCGACCAGCCGCCGCTCGCCGGCGAGGGAACGAGCTGGAGGAAGCCGCCGACGCGACTATCCGGGCCCTCCGCGATCGCGAGCACGCCCTCGGCATATCCGCAGATCGAGTCCATCGCCATCGTGAACCCGCGTTCGGGCCGGCGCCCGCGCCACTCCGCCGAGACCCGCTCGACCTCGGCCCGCAGCTCCGGCTCCGCCTCGCCCGCGCGGAGCACGCGCACCCGATAGCCGGCCTTCTCCAGCCGGTGCACCGACTGGCGGACCTTCCGGATCGGCCGGCCCTCGAGCGAGAACTCGTCGGGGCGCACGACCGCCTCGTCGCCGAGGTAGATCGCGCGGAAGCCGCCGCGGCGATAGAGGTCGAGCAGCTCCTCCCCCACGCCGAGCAACGCCACCCGCCACGCGTGCCCGCGCGCGACGCGCCTGAACGAGAGCAGGAGCTCCGGGAACTCGGAGGCGTCGCCGATCGGGTCGCCGGTGACGAGGGCGCAGCCATTCACGACCCGGTAGGCGAGAAACGAGCGGCCGGTTCCCGAAAAGAAGTAGCTCTTGTCGCGGCGCAGCGCGAAGAACGCGAGGCTGTCGGTGCCGTGCTCACGCACGAGCCGCTCCGCGCGACTGCGCTCGGGCGGGCTCTGGCGGACCCGCTCGGCCAGCGGGCGCAGCCACAGGTACATGGCGCGAAACGCGAGCGCGAAGGCGAGGAGCGCGGCCGCCTCCTCGATCCGCTCGGGCGCGCCCATCCCGAAGACGACGTGGACGGCCGCGAGCGCGGCCAGCGCGCCGAGCGCGAGCATGACCCGGGCGAGCGGGCGGAGCGTCGCGGGGTCGCCGGGCGCGACGAACGCGCGCCGGTAGCGCCACAGGGCGGCGAGCAGGAGCAGGTGGATGGACGCCTCCTCGACGTCGAGCCCCTTCGCGAGGTGCGCGACCGCCGAGGCGATCACCGCCGCGACCGCGAGCTGCCAGGCGCGCCGCTTGCGCCGCGCGAGCGAGCGCGAGAGCCACACGAGCGCTCCGCCGAGGGCGAGCGCGACCACCCGAGCGGCCTCCGGCACCCCCGGAGGGAGGACGCCGGTGACGATGTCCCAGCGGTCCGCGAACTCCGGCGTCAGCGCCGAGACGATCGAGATCAGCCCTGCGACCGCGGCGCCGAACGCGAGCAGCGTCGCAGGCTGGGGACGGCGGAGCACCGTCTCACGCTAACCCGGGCTCTGTTTAGAGCGCGTTAACCCTTGAGGAGGACGCGGCGGAGCTCGTCCTCCTTGCCCGGCTGGAGGATCGCAAGCACCTGGTCGCCCGGCTGGAGCTCCGTCGCGCCGTCGGCGATCTCCGCACGGCCGTTCCGCATCACCGAGATCAGCCGCGCGCCCTCCGGCATCGTCAGGCGCTCGACCTTCTTCCCGGCGGACGGCGAGTTCTTGTCGATCTGCACCTCGACGATCTCGAGGTTCTCCTTGCGCAGCTCCAGCAGGTGGATGAGCTCGTGCTCCGGGACCTCGTGCTCGACGAGCGCGAGCACCGTGGAGGTCGCGCACACCGTCGGCGACACCCCGAGCAGGTCGAAGTGGACCTGGTTGCGCGGGTCGTTGACGCGCGCGATCACCTTCGGGACGCCGTACCGCTCCTTCGCGATCTGGCAGATGATCAGGTTGTCCTCGTCGTCGCCGGTGAGCGCGAGGACGATGTCCGGCGGGCGGCGGATGCCCGCACGCTCGAGGATGAAGAGCTCGGTCGCGTCGCCGAGCTGCACCTGGTGCTCGAACTCCTCCTCGAGCTGCGCGAAGCGGCTCTGGCGCTGCTCGATCAGCGTCGCCTCGTGGCCCATGCGGAGCAGGCTGCGCGCGACGTTCGCGCCCGCCTTGCCGCCGCCTGCGATCAGCGCGTACATCAGGTGGTGGGCGTCACCGCCCGAGCGCCGGGAATCTCACAGGCGCGAACCGCGTCCATGAGCGTCTCGATCGCCGTCTGCGTGGGGCAGATCGTCCGCAGGCCGAACGCGGAGCGGTAGAAGTCGGCGCGCGCTGGGTCGAGCACCCGGACGACGACGCACTGGTTGTCGAAGCGCTTCTGCGCCACCTGGCCGATGACGAGGTTCGTGTTGTCGCCGTTCGTCGCGACGACGACGGCGTCGGCGTCCTCGATCCCGGCCTCGCGCAGGATGTCGATGTCCATGCCGTGCCCGACGATGAAGCCGCCGGTCCAGCCGGTGCCGAGCCGGTTCAGCGCCTCCTCCTTCTCGTCCACGACGGTGACCTCCCACCCCTCGCGGTCGAGCTGCTTCGAGATCGACGACCCGACACGGCCGCAGCCGATCACCAATACCTTCATATGCCCAGGGTAGCTCCGTAGGGGGTTTGTTCGAGTCCAGTTTCGACTAGACCGGCGTCCCGTCCTCCTCGAAGACGCCCTGCGGGAACGCGACGACGAGAACCTCGCACGGCGCCTTCTTCAGGACGTACTCGACCGTGGGACTGAAGAACCGGGACTGGCGGCGCCAGCGAGGCGACGAGCCGAGGACGATCAGGTCGGTGCCGTGCTCCTGGGCCTCCTGGACGATGGCCTCGCCGATCGCCCGGGCGCGGATCGTCTTCCCGTTCACGCGGACGCCGTGGTCGGCGCCGAGCAGCTGCGCCTCCGCGAGCGACGCGGCGGCGCGCTCCTCCTGGTCGATCAGCGGCGCGTCGAGCGGCAGCTCCATCGGAACGGCGATCACGTAGAGCGCCTCGACGTCGGAGCCGTCCTGCTGCGCGAGCTTCACCGCGGTCGCGACCATCTCCTCGCCGATCTCGCCGAGCTTCATCGGCACGAGGATGCTGGAGAACTCCGCCTCTGGCAGGTCCTGCTCGTCCGGCGCGTCGACCTGCTCGAGCAGGCCGGTTCCCTCCCGGCGGCGCACGACGCCGTAGACCGCGGCACCGGCTGCGAGCCATACGGGGCCTGCATAGCGCGCGCCGGGGTGCGTGGCCATCGCGACGATCCAGATCGCGAACGTGAGCACCGCGCCGACGATCGACGGCAGCGGGACGTCCGCGCCTCGGATGCGGACCGCGAACGGGACGCGGTAGGGGCGCTCGAGGTTCGGCGCCTTGATCCGAAGCGCGATCACCGCGAGCTGCGCGGCCGTGAACGCGAGCAGGACGCCGAAGCTGAAGAGGCTCGCGAGGAACGCGACGTTGTCGTTGATGAACGACGTCCCGACGAGAAGCGCGATCGAGATCACCACGGCAGCGCCGATCGCCTGCGGCGAGAGGAGCGTCCTGCGGTGCAGGCGACCGAAGTCGCGCGGCAGCTGCCCGTGCTCGCCGAGCGAGTACGCGAGCCGGCTGAAGCCGCCCATCGACGTCGTGGCCGCGATCAGCAGCACGAACGCACCCGACAGGCCGACGTACACCCGCAGCATCCCGCCGGCCCAGTCGGGAAGGTGCGGCTGGAGCGCCGCCACGATCCCCATCAGCGGCGACCTGAGCCAGGTCGTGCCGAGCTCGGTCGTGCCTCCGTGCGGCGGGAACGCGGACAGCGCGACCAGCGCGATCGCGACGTAGATCGCCACGACGAGCCCGATCGCGCTGAAGAGGCTGCGCGGAAGGTCGACGCCCGGTTCGCGCGTCTCCTCGGCCAGGTTGGCGACGCTCTCGAGGCCGGTGTAGGCGAGCATCGCGAGCGGGAGAGCGAACGCGATCGCGTGCCACGACGGCGTGACACCGAGCGTCGTCCCCCTCGTGAGCGCGTCCGGCGAGAGGAGGACGGCGAAGCCCAGCACGACGAGGAGAAGCTGCGTCCCGAGGTCGACGAAGGCGACGCCGAACGCGAGCCTGTAGAGCCGTGACCGGCGCGCGAGCCGGACGGCGCCGATTCCGAGGATCACGCAGACGCCTGCGATGACCTCGCCAGGCTTCCGGTCGAGCCAGCCGATCTTCAGCGCGCCCGAGACGTAGTGCGGCAGGAAGAGCGCCGAGAGCGCGATCACGATCAGGTAGTCGAGGAAGAGCGCCCAGCCGGTGAGGAAGCCGAGGAAGTCGTTGAACGCCTTGCGGACGAACGTGGCGGCGCCGCCCGTCTCGGGGATCGCAGCCGTTCCTTCGGCGTACGAGAGAGAGACGAGCAGGAAGAGCGCGCCGACGAGCAGCAGCACCACGGGCGTGAAGCCCAGGGCGTGGAGCGCGATGATCCCGAGCGCGAAGTAGATCGACGACGCGACCTCGCCGTAGGCGACCGAGAACAGCGCCGGGGCGTCGAGAACCCGCTGCAGCCGCGGGAGCTTGCGCGCCATGCCCGGAGGTTACTCCCGCCGCCCGCCGGGCCAGGGGGACAGACCCCACCGGCCCCGGCAGCCACGCCCGCGGCAAACACCCGGGGACAGACCCCACCCGCCCCGACAGCCACGCCCACCGCAGCCACCCGGGGACAGACCCCGCGCGCCGGCGCCCCGGCAGGACACGTCCAGAGGCGGCTACCGCCGGCGCCTGAGGAGCGAGAGCCGCCCAACCCCGGCGGCGACGAAGAGCACGCCGAGGACAAAGCCGACGGCGCCGCCGCCCCGGGCTGCCGTCACGGCGATGAGCGCGATTCCGATCCCCACGAAAGCGACCGCGAAGACCGCTACTCCAGCCCGGTAGAACCTCACGCAGCCTTCGGCGTGGCCGTGACCATCACGCGGCACGGCGCGTGCTTCAGGACGAAGTCGACCGTCTCGCCGAAGACGCGACCCCCGCGCCGGCCGCCCTTGCGCGGCGCGCCCATGACGATGATCTCGCTCCGCCGCCGGTCGGCCTCGTCCACGACGGCGCGGCCCGCGCTCCGCGCGCGGACGAGTCGGCCTGTGACGTCGACCCCGTACTTCTCGCCGATCGCACGCGCCTCGTCGAGCTGGTCGTACGCCTGCGACTCCTCGTCCTCGAGCCGAGCGTCGAGCGGAAGCTCGAGCGGCACCTCGATCACCGAGACGGCGGCGATCGTCGCGCGCCGCTCCGCCGCGAGGCGGCACGCGACGTCCATCGCCTCGTCGGACTCGGGCCCGCCGACCACGGGGACCAGCACGCTCCGGTACTCGAGCGCGAGCGCGGGCCCGATCGGCAGCGGCAGCCGCACCGTCTCCCGAACGGCGACGTGGATCCTGCGCCGGTAGGCGACGTAAAACGCGATCCCCAGCACGAGCCACCCGAGCCCCGCCCAGCGCGGCCCCGGCTTCTGCACGACGACGACGATCCAGGCGACGGCGGTCCCGAGCCCGCCGAGGATCGCGAAGACCGGCCAGTCGACGTCGCCGATGCGGAGGTTCGGCCGCGCGCGGAAGACCAGCTCCTCGCGGCGTCCGCGCACCCGCAGGGCGACGACCGCGGCGTGAGCGATCGTGAACGACAGCATCGCGCCGAACGCGTACATGTCCCCGAGGAACGTCGTCTGGCCGGGCAGGAGCACGGCGATCGCGACGATCCCGGCGAAGACGACGAGCGAGAGCCACGGCGTCTTGAACTTGGGGTGCAGCCTGCGGAAGACCTCGGGAAGCTGCCGGTAGGTCGACATCGAGTAGGTGATCCGGGACGCGCCGATCACGCCGGCGTTCGTCGCGATGAAGAGGATCGTCGCCGCGAGGATGCCGACGTAGATCTTCGCCCCGGAGAGC
This sequence comes from Gaiellaceae bacterium, assembly GCA_036377055.1. Classification (GTDB taxonomy): domain Bacteria; phylum Actinomycetota; class Thermoleophilia; order Gaiellales; family Gaiellaceae; genus DASUZD01. The sequence goes on from DASUZD010000047.1 coordinate 7,276, forward strand.
ACGACCCCGGAAAGCCCGAGGTTCTCGACAAGCCCGAGCACGGGGTCGTTCGCGAACCCGCCGCGCTCCGGCGGCAGCCCGAGCGCGGTGAAGAACCCGTGCGCGCCGTGCTTCACGGGCAGCGCCGAGAGGGCGATCATCGGCAGGGTGAAGTAGATCGCGAAGACGGCGATCGCGACCCACGTGATCGAGCGCGGGATGTCGCGCGGCGGGTCGCGCGCCTCCTCGGCCAGGTTCGAGACGGTCTCGATCCCGGTGTAGGCGATCATCGCGATCGGGATCGCGAGGAAGAAGCTCCCCCACGTCGGCGCGACGCCCCAGTGGAGGTTCGCGTGGAAGACGAGGTGCGGGCTGAAGATCAGCGCGAACCCGATCACCACGAGCAGGAGTTGCGTCGCGAAGTCGACGACCGCCAGGAAGATGTTGAGCCGCGCGGCCTCCTTGATCCCGACGATGTTCAGCACGACGAGGATCGCGATCACGACCGCGCCGCCGACGATGTCCGCAGGGTTCCGCCTCAGCGGCTCCCAGAAGATCGAGAGGTAGTGCGGCACGAAGAACGCCGAGATGGCGATCGTGATGACGTAGTTGAGCATCTGAGCCCAGGCCGCGAAGAAGCTCACGAGCTCGTTGAACGCGTGCCGCGCAAAGCTCGACGAGCCGCCGGCCTCGGGGAAGCGCACCGTCCCCTCCGCGTACGTCGCCGCCGTCGCGGCGAAGATCAGCCCCGAGATGACGAAGACGAGCGGCGTCAGCCCGAGCGCGACACCCGCGACGAGCCCGAGCGCGTAGTAGATCGACGAGCCGACGTTGCCGTAGGCCGTCGCGAAGAGAGCCGGCGTGCCGAGGACGCGCTCGAGGCCCGTCTGCTGCCTGCGCCGCCTGGGCACGCGAGGACTCTAGTAGCCGAGCCGACCGGAGCGGCGGGGACAGTCCCCGCCGTCCGGGCGAGCCAGTGGGGACTGTCCCCACTGGCTCGCCCGGCTAACGGAAGAGCTGGTATGGCACGCTGGTGAGGATCACCCGCGGCTCGAACAGGAGCAGGCGCTTAACGTAGAGCGCGCGCTGGTTGTGGAGGAGCCGGCTCCAGCCGCGGACGACGATCTCCGGCATCACGGCCGCGACGGCCACGTCCGGGTCGGCCGTCAGCCCGCGGAGGTACGCGAGGAGCGGCGTTCCGATGTCGCGGAACGGCGCCTCGACCACCTCGAGCGGCGTCTGGAGGCCGACGTCTAGCCATTCGCGCTTGATCCGCTCCGACTCCTCCTCGCTGAACGCGAAGAAGACGGCGCGCGTGTCGGGCAGGCCGAGCGTGCGGGCGTAGTTCAACGCGCGCAGCGTCGCCGCATGGACGCCGGAGACGAAGATCCGGACCGCGACCCGCTTCGGGAGCCCGTCCTGCGTCCCGGCGACGACGGGCACGTTTGCAACGGCGACGCCGGCCTCGAAGAGCAGCCGCAGCTTGAGCGAGAACGGCACGCGGCGCAGGATCGCCTCGCGGAGCGAGGGCCGCCGGAAGAGCTCCGGGATCACGACGGTGACGAAGTCGGCCTCGCCGCGCGGCAGCGTCCAGAGGTACTCCATCGCGGCGTCGGCGCGGCTCGTCTCCGGGCTCACGACCTCGAGCCGGGGGCGCTCACCGACCCGGCTGAACCACCGCGCGCGGATGCCGCTGTCCGTGCGGGGCCCCGGCACGTGGATGGCACGAAAGTCGCGGCCTGCGACGAGGCGCGCGTACCAGACCGCTTCGTCCGCCGCCTCGTCGAGCGACTCGACGTAGACGACCGTCGTGTTCGTGGTCTTCTTCGACGCCGCGAGCACGGCGGCGGTCCCCGCGCGGAGTCGCCGTCCGACGCGCCGATAGTGGCGCCGCACCCCGTAGAACCCGAGCACGAGCAGCGGGATCGCGACGATCACGAGCCACGCGCCCTGCGCGAACTTCGTCACGATCACTACGCCGTCGACGATCCCGGTCGCCGAAGCGCCGACTGCGTTGATCGTCGCGCTTCGCTTCCAGCCGCGGTCGCGCCGGCGCAGCCAGTAGCGCACCATCCCCGCCTGCGAGAGCGTGAAGGCCGTGAACACGCCGATCACGTACAGGTGGATCAGCGAGTCGACGCTCGCGCCGTAGGCCCAGAGCAAGAGCGACGCGGCGGCGGTCAGGACGAGGATCCCGTTCGAGAAGACGAGCCGGTCGCCCAGGTTCGTGAATTGGCGGGCGAAGTAGCCGTCGCGCGCGAGCAGTGCCGCGAGCCGCGGGAAGCCCTGGAAGGACGTGTTCGCGGCGAGGACGAGCACGAGCAGGGTCAGGCCCTGGACGGCGTAGAACATGAACGCGCCGGCCGAGCCGGCCGGGAAGGTGGCGCGGGCGATCTGCGACACGACGGAGACCGTCTCGCTCGGGCGCGCGTGCATGCGGACGGCGAGGAACGAGACGCCGACGAAGAGGGCGATCGCGATCGCACCGAGGACGCCGAGGGTCTTCGCCGCGTTCCGGCCTTGCGGATGGCGGAACGCGTTCACGCCGTTCGCGATCGCCTCGACGCCGGTGAGCGCGGTCGAGCCGGACGAGAACGCGCGCAGGAGGACGAAGAGCGTCACGGCGCTTGCGCCGGTGGCAAGCGGGTGCGGCGTCGTCGCGGTCGGGCACGAACCGTCGGCGCAGCGCGCGAGTCCGGTGCCGACGAGGGCGAACATCGCCGTGACGAAGGCGTAAGTGGGCAGCGCGAAGAGGAGGCCGGACTCCCGGACGCCGCGGAGGTTCGCGAGCGCGATCACGGCGACGCACGCGAGCGAGAGCGCGACCTTGTGCGGCGCGAGCGCGGGCGCGATCGAGGTGACGGCGAAGATGCCTGCCGCGACCGAGACTGCGACCGTCAGGACGTAGTCCGTCAGCAGCGCGGCGGCGGCGACGAGGCTCGGCAGCGCGCCGAGGTTGTCCTTCGCGACGACGTACGCGCCGCCGCTCGTCTCGTACGCCCTGACCGTCTGGCGGTACGAGAGCACGACGATCGCGAGCAGTGCCGCGATCCCGAGGGAAAGCGGGAACACGAGATGGGCCGCCGAGGCAGAGACGGCGACGAGCACGACCAGCGCCGACTCCGTCGCGTACGCCACCGACGAGAGCGGGTCGGACGCGAAGATCGGGAGCGCCAGCGTCTTCGGGAGAAGCGTGTCCTCGAGCTCGGCCGTCGCCATCGGTCTGCCGACCACGATCCGCTTGAGCGACTCGGCGCGCCCGCCGGGTCCCCGCGGGGACAGACCCCGCTGTCGCCGCCCGTCCTGGCTCGCCGGGCCAGTGGGGACTGTCCCTGTGGTTTCGCGCGGACGCGTCACGCGCGCGGCTCGAGCGCCGCGATCGTCCGCGCGAGCGCCTGCGGCAGCGAGTCGGCGCGGCCGCGGTCGTAGAGAGGGCTCGTCGCGTCGCGAAGAAGCCACTCCGTCATCAGCACCCCGCGCGCCTCGACCGGCGCTCCGAGGTCGGCGAGCCGCGCGCGCAGCCGATGGATCAGGTCGATTTGCCCGCGAGCGACGACGCGGTTGAGCGGCGACGCGCCGGGGAGCTTCGCAGGGTCGAGGTCGCGGAGCAGCCGGTCGACACCGGCCGCAACCGAGAGGCGATGCGCGTCCCCCGTCAGCTCGTCCGCGCGCCACGCGACGAGCGCCGAGCGGTGGGCCGGGGCGATCCCGCGCAGGAGCGCCCGGTCGGCCTGCTGACGGAGCAGGCGAAGCTCGTGCTCGGCGCGGCCCCCGCGCACCGCTGCCGCGAGCAGGAAAAGGCCGCCGGTCGCGGCTCCCGCAGCCCAGGGGACGTCGGGCGCCGCCGCGAGCGCCAAGCCGGCGAGGCAGAGCAGGAGGAACGGCAGCGCGGATCGCAGCGGGCGCGGGACGTCCGCGGCGCGGGGGCGAGCGGAAGCGTAGGCGGCCACGCCTCCACCGTAGGTCCGAGTCGCTCAGACGGGGCTCAAGACTCGCGCCCCGAGGCTCAAGATGGTCTCAACGCGAGTCGGGGTAGACCAAGCGGTATCCCGCGCCGGGTTCCGTCAGCAGGTAGCGCGGCCGCGCCGGGTCGGGCTCGAGCTTGCGGCGGAGCTGCGAGACGTAGACGTGCAGGTAGTGCGACTCGACCTGGTACGCAGGCCCCCAGACCTCGCGGAGGATCGTCCGGTGGGTCAGCAGCTTGCCCTCGTTTCGCGCCAGCAGGCGGAGGAGGTCGAACTCGTTGGGCGTGAGCTGCACCGGGCGGCCTGCGACGGTCACGAGGCGCTTCTCGAGGTCGACCCGGATCTCCCCCACCTCCAGCACCGGCTCGCCCGACGGGGTGACACGGCGCATCGCCGCGCGCAGGCGCGCGAGCAGCTCGTCCATCCCGAACGGCTTCGTGACGTAGTCGTCGGCTCCGGCGTCGAGGGCCGCGACCTTCTCGGCCTCCTCCCCAACGGCCGAGAGCACGATCACGGGCACGTCGCTCCAGGCGCGGACCTCGCGGCACACGTCCGTTCCGCGCCCGTCCGGCAGGAGCAGGTCGAGGATGATCGCTTCGGGCCGGCGCGAGGCCGCGGTGCTCATCGCGTCTTCGGCAGTGGCAGCGGTGAAGACCTCGTAGCCCGCGCCGCGCAGGTTCGTCTCGAGGGCCCGCAAGATCTGCGGCTCGTCGTCGACGACGAGGATCCGCTGGCCGCTCACAGCGGAGCCGGCGCGCGCTCGGCGGCGGGCAGCGCGACGACCAGGTGAGCGCCCCGTTCGGCCGGCTCGGCCCACACTCGGCCGCCATTCGCCTGCGCGAACCCGCGCGCGATCGCGAGGCCGAGGCCGGCGCCGCGAGCGCCTGATCCTGGGGCCCGGTGGAACGGCTCGAAGATCCGGTCGCGCTCCGCAGGCGCGATCCCAGGCCCCGCGTCGATTACGTGCAGGCGGACCTCGCCGTCGGCTCCGTCGACAGACACGCGAACCGGAGCGGCGGGCGCCGAGTACTTGAGCGCGTTCTCGATCAGGTTGACGAGCACGCGCTCGATCTGCGCGGCGTCGACCCGCACGGGCGGCATGTCGTCCTCGAGCTCGACCGTCACGCGCGCATCGGCTTCCGAGAGCTCGCCGAGCGCCTGTGCGAGCAGCTCCTCCGCGGGCCAGAGCTCGGGGCGCGGTTGGGCGGCGCCCGCCTGGAGGCGCGAGAGGTCGAGGAGGTTTTCGACCAGGCGCGCCAGCCGGGCCGCCTCCTCACGGATGGTCGTGAGCAGCGCGCGCCGGTCCTCGTCGCCGAGCTTGAGCGTCGCGTTCTCGAGCCCGCTCGCGGCGGCGTCGATCGCGGTCAGCGGCGAGCGAAGGTCGTGGGAGACGGCACGAAGGAGCGCCGTCTTCGCTGCGTCGCTCCGCCGCAGCGTCTCCGCCTCGAGGGCCTCCCGCTGGAGCTCTTCCTTGTCGACTGCCGCGGCGACGAGCGACGCGAGCGCCGGGAAGAGCCGCTCGCTGGCGGCGCGATCGGGATCGCGCCCCGACGGCACGACGACGGCGCCGAGTTGGCGTCCGCCCACGCGCAGCGGGTGCGCGCGGTCGTTCGACGAACCGAGCTCGACGTGCGCCGAGACGACGCCCAGCACGTCCGCGAGCGGCGCAGCCAGCCGCTCCAGCTCCGTCTCGACGTCCCCCCCGCGCAGGAGCGCGTCGGCCGCGCGGGCGAGGAGCGCCGACTCGCGCTCGCGTTGCTCGGCCTCGGCCGCGCGGCGGCGCGCGCGCGCCGCGAGCTCGCTGACCACCACCGCGGTCACGAGGTAGACGGCGAGCGCGAACCAGTTCTCGCTGTCGCGGAGCGCGAACGTGTGGGTCGGCGGGAGGAAGAAGAAGTTGAACGCGAGCATGCTCGCCACGGACACGGGCACCGCGTAGACGAGTCCCCAAGCGACGGCTACCGGCAGCACGGCGAACACGTAGAGCACGCCGAGGCTGAGCACCGGCACGTACGGCTTCGCAATCGCGATCGCCGCGGTGACGAGCGCGACGGCGCCGGCACTCGCGAACGCCGCCACGATCGCCTCGCCAAGCTCGGTTCGCCTCGACCTCATGCACCGAAAGGCTACGCCCAGCCGGGGCAGCGGGGACTGTCCCCACTGGCTGCAACGACCTCGTCCCGGACGTGACAACGGGGACTGTCCCCCGCTGTCTGCAACGGCATCCTCCCGGCGGGAGGGCGGGGACTGTCCCTCGGTTCTCCTACGTGATCCGCCGGGCACGGGAACCGCGCTTCCCGTGCCCGGCGGCGTGCCTAGCGAGGGGGTCCGTGGGGGGAACCGGGTCCCCCCCGCGAGATCAACCGTGAATCGAAACGATGAGCGGGATGATCAAGATCGCCACGATGTTCGTGATCTTGATCATCGGGTTGATCGCGGGCCCCGCGGTGTCCTTGTAGGGGTCGCCGACGGTGTCGCCCGTGACCGACGCGGCGTGGGCCTCGGAGCCCTTGCCGCCGTAGAGGCCGTCCTCGATCAGCTTCTTCGCGTTGTCCCAGGCACCGCCACCGGCGGTCATCGCGATCGCGAGGAACAGGCCGGTGACGATCGTGCCGATCAGCAGGCCGCCGAGCATGCGGGCGTTGATGATCCCGACGACGATCGGGAACGCGATCGGGATCAGGGCCGGAACGAGCATGGCCTTGATCGCCGAGCCGGTCACGATGTCGATCGCGCGGCCGTACTCCGGGCGCTCCGTCCCTTCCATGATCCCGGGGTGCTCGCGGAACTGCCGCCGCACCTCCTCGACGACCTGGCCGCCGACACGGCCGACCGCCTCCATCGCGAGCGAGGCGAACAGGAACGGCATCAGCCCGCCGATCAGGAGGCCGGCGATCACCCACGCGTCGCTCAGGTTGAAGACGGTGTGCGCGAGGCCCGAGCCCGGCTTCGCCTGGTCGTGGAGCCCGGTCGTGTAGCTGTCGAAGAGGACGAGCGCGGCGAGCGCGGCGGAGCCGATCGCGTAGCCCTTCGTGACAGCCTTCGTCGTATTCCCGACGGCGTCGAGCGGATCGGTGATCCCGCGGACGTCGGGGGGCAGGTCGGCCATCTCGGCGATCCCGCCGGCGTTGTCGGTGACGGGGCCGTAGGCGTCGAGCGCGACGATCAGGCCGGTCATCGAGAGCTGCGCCATGACCGCGATCCCGATCCCGTACAGGCCGGCGAAGTGGTGCGCGAGCAGGATGCCTGCGGCGATCACGATCACTGGCGCGGCGGTCGACTGCATCCCAACCGCGAGCCCCTCGATGATGTTCGTCGCGTGCCCGGTCTGCGACGAGCGCGAGATCGCCTTCACCGGCGGCCAGCGCGTCCCCGTGTAGAACTCGGTGATCGCGACGAGCAGGAACGTGACGACGAGGCCGATGATGGCCGAGCCGTACAGGTCCCCGAAGGACAGGCCCCTGTTGTGGTCGAACGCGAGCGTGACCGGGATGAACCCGATCGCCGAGAGCACGGTCGCCACCAGGATGGCCTTGTAGAGCGCGTTGATGATCGAGCCGTCCCGCCCCACGCGCGCGAAGAAGGTGCCGATCACGGAGGCGAGGATCGAGATGCCGCCGAGCGCCAGAGGGTAGAGCTCGAGGTGGAGGCCGGGGAACGTCTGTGAGGCGAGCAGCATCACGGCCACCGCGGTGACGGCGTAGGTCTCGAACAGATCCGCCGCCATGCCGGCGCAGTCGCCGACGTTGTCGCCCACGTTGTCGGCGATCACGGCGGGATTGCGCGGGTCGTCCTCGGGGATCCCGGCCTCGATCTTGCCGACCAGGTCAGCGCCGACGTCTGCGGCCTTCGTGTAGATGCCGCCGCCGAGTCGGGCGAAGACGGAGATCAGCGAGCCGCCGAAGGCGAGACCGACGAGGTCGTCGATCGCCGAGCTCGACGAGTGCCCCAGCCAGCCCGTCAGCACCCAGTAGTAGCCGGCCACGCCCAGCAGGCCCAGGCCCACGACGAGCATGCCGGTGACGGTTCCGGCGCGGAAGGCGACGTTCAGCGCGGGCTTGAGCCCGTGCTTGGCGGCCTCCGCGGTGCGCACGTTCGAGCGCACGGCCACGTTCATCCCGATGAAGCCGGCTGCGGCGGAGAGCACCGCGCCGATCAGGAAGCCGACTGCAGTCCCCCAGCCGAGCTTGTTGTAGAAGCCCAGCAGCAGGAACGGGACGATCGCGACGATCGCGACGGTCGTGTACTGGCGCCGCAGGTACGCGTCGGCGCCCTCCTGGATGGCGCGCGCGATCCCCTGCATGCGCTCGTCGCCCGCCGGCTGCCGGAGCAGCCAGACCGTCAGGCCGATGCCGTACGCGATCGCGACGAACGAGCAGAGCAGCGCGAACAGCACCGCGTGGTCACTGAAGAAATCGATCAAGAAGCCTCCCTACAAGACAAGCGCCGAGACTCCCCGGAGCCGCGCTTTTCTATCAGATCCGGGCCCCGCGAAGCGCCGTCGAGCAGCGGGGCGGCGAAG
>DASUZD010000048.1:0-3760 GCA_036377055.1 Gaiellaceae bacterium
AACGGCGAGGCGCGCGAGGTGACGGTTCGTGCGGACGACAAGGAGTTCCGCGCGCGCGTCCGCCTCGACACGCCGCGCGAGCGCGAGTACTTCCGCCACGGCGGGATCCTCCCGTTCGTGCTGCGCCGGCTGCTCGGTTAGGCCTCGCGCAGCCGCGCCTGTTTCGCGGCCCAGTTACGCTCGAACTCGGCGCGCGCCTCGTGGTACGCGATCCGTTCGGCCATCCGCCGCCTGTTCTCTGCGTCCTGCCGCCAGAACTCGGCGTCAAGCTTCGGCTTCTTCGGCTTCACGCCAGCGATCGTAGTCGGCTCCGGCGTCGCGCCACGGGAAGCGACGGGCGCCGAGGCAGCCGCGCCGTCGCAAGATGGCAGCTGAGCGCACGTCTGCCGGTACCTTGGAGACCATGGACGTGACCGAACAGACCTTCGCGACCGACGTGATCGAGCGGTCGCATGAGAAGCCCGTCGTGGTCGACTTCTGGGCGGCGTGGTGCGGGCCGTGCCGGATGCTCACGCCGGTGCTCGAGCGGGAGGTCGCCGCGCGTGACGGTGCGATCGAGCTTGCCGAGATCGACGTCGACGCTAACCAGCGCCTCGCCGACGAGTACGGCATCCGCGGGATCCCGGCCGTGAAGGCGTTCAGGAACGGCCGCGTCGTGAAGGAGTTCGTCGGCGCGCAGCCGCCGCAGCGCGTGTCCGCGTTCCTCGACGAGCTGCTCGCGCCGTCACCGCTCGAGCGGCTGCTCGCGGAGCTGCGCGAGTCGGGCGAGCGCCCGGAGCTACTCGCAGCGCTCGAGGCCGGCCACTACGAGACCGCGCTCGAGCAGCTTCTCTCGGAAGCCCAGCGCCAGAACGGCGCCGCGCGCGACGAAGTCCGCCGCCTGATGCTCCCGCTGTTCGACGAGCTCGGCACCGAGCACGAGCTGACGCAGCGCTACCGCCGCCAGCTCGCGGCCGCGCTCTATTAGCTACCCGTGAGCCGGCGTCGAGATCGTCTGCCCGAGGACCTCGGAGTCGACGATCCCGTGCTCGACGGCGAGATCGCCGAGGAAGCACTGCCATTCCCGGCCGTCGTCTGACGTCGCGACGCACCCACCGTCGACCCGTCGCTGCGGATCGACGCTCGGCATCTTCGCGCCGCGATAGCTGCCGAGGATGATGAGGCCCGTCGGCTTCGTAGCGAGCGAGCAGTGGAACGCGCCTAGCCCGACCTGCACGCACGTGGGCTGCGTGCCGGCGAAGGTCGCCGAGGCGTCGAGCAGGCCCTGCTCCTCCTGCTTCGGCGTCTTCAGGATGCTGCTGCCGATGCCGACGCCGGCCGCGGCAAGCAGCACGACGGTAACCGCGGCGAGCACAGCTGCGCGCCGCCGCGCGATCGTCCGCCCCCACGGCCGATCGAGATCGCGCCTCGTTGCGAGCTGCAGACGGTCCCCCAGCCGCCCGAGCTCGAGCTCCAGATCGTTCATGGCGTCTCTCCTTCCAGCGCCTGCCGAAGACCGGAGAGACCTCGCGACACGCGGATGCGCGCAGCCGTCGGCGAACAACCGAGGCCCGCGGCGACCTGCTCGTACGAGAGGTCCTCGACGACCCGGAGCTCGACAGCCTGGCGCTGCGCAGGAGGCAAGCCGGCGAGTGCGTCCGCGAGGGCTTCGAGCCACACGGGTGCCTCCTCTTCCGCGGCCTCCCGCTCGGTCATCAGGCCGAGGCGAAGCCTCGCGGCGTGCTCGAGCCGCCGCTTCTCGACCGACGCGAGCAGCGTGCGCCGGGCAATCGCGAAGAGCCACGGCCCTGCGCTGCCGCCTGCGAGGTCTCGGAACGTGTGCCGCGCGAGCCACGCTTTCGAGAACGTCTCGGCTGTCAGGTCGAGGCTCGCCTCGCGGTCGCCGGTGCGCCGCTCGAAGAACGCGTGGATGCGACGTGCGTAACGGTCGTACAACGCTCGGAACGCGTCAGGATCTCGGCGCGCGTCGGCGAGGAGGCGAGCGTCGGTCGGCCGCACGCTCCTTAAAAGCGGTGAGCGACGACGACTGTTTCGCACTTAGCGCCGCTCGAAGAGGACGAGCACGCTCAGCTGCTCGTACGCCGTGAAGCGGTGCTCGGCGCCGGCCTCGACGAAGACGGCGTCTCCCTCGCCGAGCTGCACCGGCTCGCCCTCGACCTCGAGCGTGCCGTTGCCCTCGAGCACGACGTAGATCTCGTCGTCAGCGTGTGGCTGCTGGCGGTCCGGCTCCGGCGCGACGAGGACGTACACGCCGAGCTCGACCCCGGGCGACTCGTGCACGACCTCGTACCCGCCGCCCGCGGCGAGCAGCCGGTCCTTCGCCGACTTGACGTGCACGAGGTGCACCTCGCGACCCTACCCCGCCGCGAGCCCGTACCGAAGCGCCTCGGGCAGCTGCGCCCGCCAGAACGCACCGTCGTGCGCGCCGGGCGTCAGCCACAGCAGGTGCGGAAGCCGAAGCGCGCTCAGGCGCCTCGCGAACGCGCGCGCGAAGGCCTCGTTTCCGCGATCGTGCGTCGAGCCGCACGAGACGAAGAAGCGCGTGCCGAGCGACCGGAGCAGCGGCGCCTCGCGGTCGACGAACAGCGACGGGTCGTGGGCGGCGAGCTCCGTCGCGGTCGCCTCCCGGAGCGGCCCGTCGCGATATGGACGGTAGTACCCGCTCCAGGATTCGAGCGTCCCGAAGAGCCGCGGGTGGCGCAGGCCGATGTCGACCGCGCCGTAGCCGCCCGAGGAGAGGCCGGCGATGGTCCAGGCGCGGTGGTCGTGCGTGACCGGCAGGTGCGCGATCGTCCACGGGACGACGTCGCGCACGACGAACCGCTCCCGGCGTCCGGCCCACTCGCCGTGGTAACGGACAGGCCCCGCGCGCGGCATCACCGCGACGAACGGCGGCACCCGCCCGGAGGAGATCAGCGCGTCCGCCACCGACGCGAGCTGGAGCCCGTCGACGAACGAGTACGGCGAGCCGGGGAAGCCGTGCAGGAGGACGAGCAGGCGGTAGCGCCCTGTCGGCGTGGCGTTCGGCGGCAGGTAGACGACCGTCGGCAGCCGGTCCGGCGGCGCGTACCGACCCGGAACGACGCCTTGCCACACCGTCCCGCCGGCGGGCCCGGCGCCGATCGCCGAGAAGCCCGCCGGCGCGAACCCGGCCAGCGCGGCCGCGATCAGCGCGAGCGCCGCACCCATGACGCTGTTGTAGCCGCGACACGTTGCGCGCGGATTGCGCGCGCGTTACGCGGTCGCTTGCTCGGCCGCCGCGCGGCCCTCCTGCTCGGCGAGCTTGCGCTGGCGCGCGAGCCGCTCCGACTCCTGGAGCTCGAGGCAGATCCGCCTCGTCACGAAGAAGACGAGCACCGGGAGGACCAAGACCGCGGCGCGGTAGAACCAGATCTGCCACACGTACGAGACGCCGAACGTGACGAGCACGCGGTCCGCCGAGCCGGCCAGGAAGACGAGCGCGATCCACGTGAAGAAGGCCGCGCCCGCGGCAGTCCGACCCGGTGCGTCGCGCGGCCGGTCGAGGACGTTGTGGAATGCGCGATCGCGCGTTCGGCGGCGCTCGAGCGCGGGCCACGCGACGAGGATGCCGAAGACGACGAGCGGGAAGAGCGCGCCTCCCCAGAACGGGTTCGGCACGAGCGTGAAGTCGCCGATCGTGACGTCGAAGCCGGGCACGAGGCGAAGCGCGCCGATCAGCCAGCCGAGGTACCAGTCCGGCTGCGCGCCGTTCGTCCCCGAGTAGACGTGGTAAGGCCCC
>DASUZD010000049.1:0-17500 GCA_036377055.1 Gaiellaceae bacterium
GGCATGGGTCAAAGGTACTACGACGAGGGCGACAGTTCGACCTTTCCTTCGTTGCGGCGGATCTCCTCGACGCGGACCTCGATCGGATCGCCGAGCCGGAACCTCCCGCCGCCGCGGCGACCGACGAGCGCCGTCGCGAGCAGGTTCAGCTCGAAGTAGTCGCCGGGGAGGCGCCGGGCGGGCAAGAAGCCTTCGAAGACCTCGGCGAAGCGGACGAAGAGCCCGGAGCCGATGACGCCGACGATCTCGCCCTCGAAGGGCTCGTCCCAGCCTCGGTGGAAGAGCTCGCTCTCCAGCAGCCACGCGAGGCAGAGCTCGTCGGCGCGGTACTCGATCGCGCCGGCGGCGCGCTCGCGGAGGGACGTGTGCTCGGCTAGCTCGTCGAGGTCGTCGGGCGCTGGCTCGTCGGCGCCCCCGAGCTCGCGGAGCAGCGCGCGGTGGCAGACGAGGTCGGGATAGCGGCGGATCGGGGACGTGAAGTGCGCGTAGGCGCGGCTTGCGAGCCCGGAGTGGCCGAGGTTCTCCGGGTGGTAGCGGGCCTGCTTCAGCGACCGGAGGACGAGCTGCGGAAACGCGTCGCGGCCGCGGCCGGACCTCCGGACGTAGTCCATGACACGCTCGCTGGCGGCGCCCGCGAGCTCGGAGGCCTGCGCCGGCGTCAGGTGGTCGGCCTCGGGCGCAGGCGGCGTCGGCACCTCGAGGTCGGCGAGCCTCGCCAGGAGCAGCGCGATCGCTTGCGGGTCGGGACGCTCGTGGACGCGGTAGAGCGTCTCGCGGCGCCGCCCGGCGAGCAGCTCGGCGACCGCTTCGTTCGCGCGGATCATCAGCTCCTCGACCAACGCATGCGCGTGCGGCTCGCTCTCGCGCCACGCGCGCGCGACGCCGCCGCGGCCGTCGAAGGCGAACGCGATCTCGGGGCTCTCGATCCGCAGCGCTCCGCGCGCGAAGCGCCGGCGGCGGAGGTCGGCGGCGAGCTCGTCCGTCGCGCGGAGCGCTTCCACGAGCTCCGACTCAGACGGCTCGTCGCCGGCGAGGATCCGCTCCACCTGGCCGTACGTGAGCCGCTGCCCGCTGCGGATCGCCGAGCGGTAGAAGAGCGGCTCGCCGCGCGGCGGGAACTCGACGGTGAGGCAGAGGCGGTCGAGCCCCGGGCGGAGGCTGCAGAGGTCGTCGGCGAGCTCGTGCGGGAGCATCGGAGCGACCCGGCCCGGGACGTAGACGGACGTGCCGCGGTCCGCGGCGCCGCGGTCGAGCGGCGAGCCGGCCGGGACGAAGTACGACACGTCCGCGATGTGCACCCAGGCGCGGAGCCCGTCGGGCTCGCGGCGGACGGAGAGCGCGTCGTCGAAGTCTTTCGCGGTCTCGGGATCGATCGTGAACGAGAGCAGGTCGCGCAGGTCGACACGGCCTTCGAGGGAAGGGTCCGGCGGGTCGTACGGCTCGGTCGGCGCGCCCAGGCCTTCCTCGGCGAGGAGGCCGTCCAGCGCCGCGTCGATCGAGCGCGCGGGGCCGAGCACGCGCTCGAGCCGGGCGCGGCCACGGCCGGCGCGGACGACGGCGAGGTCGCCCGGCGCCGCATCGCCGAGCCGCTTCCGGTCGAGGACGAGCGGGACGCCGGCGGTGAAGAACGGCTCGCCGACGACCAGCTTGCCTCGCTTCGCCACCTCGACGACGAGGCGGCGCTCCGGGGCTGAAGCTTCACGCATTCGTTGTGCTCCCGTCACACACGCGTGCGAGTTTCGCCGTTATGCTCGATGGCGGGGTGGAGGTGCGGAGGACCCCCGACCCGGCGAGCGGCTCGTGGCAAGCGCGACCCCGACCGAGCGGTTCCGCGGGCTAGACGCGGAGAAACCGGCGCAGCGTCAGCCCGGAGCCGGCGGCGCCGAGAAGCAGGCCGACCAACACGAGCGCGAGGGCGTTGAGCGAGAACGGGATCGCGCTCACGTCGGAGCCGCCGTTGATGTGGCCGAGGATCCTCGGCAGCGCGAGCTCCTTCCCGAGCAGCAGGAGGATCACGGCCAGCAACGAGCCGACGGCGCCGGTGATCAGACCCTCCAGCATGAACGGCCCGCGGACGAACCAGTTCGTCGCGCCGACGAGCTTCATCACCTCGATCTCACGGCGCCGGGAGAAGATCGACAGCCGGATCGTGTTCGCGATCAGGAGCGTCGACGCGACGAGCAGGATCACGATCGCGAGCAGGAAGATCGACTCGATCACCTTCGCCACGCTGATGATCCGCTTCGCGGTCTTTTGGCCGTAGTTGACCGTCTCGACGCCCTTCGGGCGCGGTGTGAAGCTCTTGTAGATCGCGTCCGCGTACTCGGCTCGCTTCGGCTCGACCTCCTCCGACGCCGGGAACGGGTTCGACGGAAGGCCGACCTTGAACACCTCCGGCAGGCGCTTCCGCATCCGCTTCAGCGCCTCCTGCTCCGAGACGAAGTCGAACGTCTTCACGTGCGGGTCGGCGTTGAGCTTCGCCGCGACCGCGTTGATCTGCGCGGGCGTCGCCTCGTAGCCGCACGACATCGGCGTGCAGAAGTAGACCTTGACGATGACCTCCTTCTTCACGTGGTCGCTCCACGAGACGACCCACGTCCCGAGCGCGATGAAGAGCCCGAGCAGGAACATCCCGATCAGAACCGTCATCGTCGCAGCGAGCGTCGTCGACGCACTCGCCCGGAGCGAGCGGAACGCCTCGGCGAAGAGCATGCGGGTCCTCATTCGGAGGCGTACCCGCCGCGGCGCTCGTCGCGCATGAGCCGACCCTCCTCGAGCGCGAGCACGCGCCGGCGCATCTTGTCGACCATCTCGCGGTCGTGCGTGACCATCAGGACGGTCGTGCCTGAGCGGTTGATCCGGTAGAGGAGCTGCATGATCCCCACGGACGTGTCCGGGTCGAGGTTCCCGGTCGGCTCGTCGCAGACGAGCAGCGGCGGGTGGTTCACGAACGCGCGCGCGATCGAGACGCGCTGCTGCTCACCGCCGGACAGCTCGTCGGGATACGAGTTCATCTTGTGCGACAGCCCGACGAGGTTCAGCACCTCCGGCACCTTGCGCCGGATCGCCGTGCGCGCCTCGCCCTGCACCTTCAGCGCGTAGGCGACGTTCTCGGCGGCCGTGCGCGTCGGGAGCAGCTTGAAGTCCTGGAAGACGCAGCCGACGTTCCGGCGCAGCAGGGGAACCTTCGAGCGCTTCAGCCGCGTGAGGTCGCGCCCGCCGACGATGATCCGGCCGTCGGTGGGCTCGATCTCCTTGAGGAGGAGGCGGACGAGCGTCGACTTCCCGGATCCGGAGGCGCCGACGACGAAGACGAAGTCGCCCTTCTCGATCACGAACGAGACGTCGTCGAGCGCGTGGATGTGGTGCTCGTACTCCTTCGTGACGCCCTCGAAGACGATCATCGAGCCCGGGCCCGACGAGGGCGGGGGCTGCTCGATCTCGAGTGGGGGCGTAAGGGTCTGTGGCGGGTTCACGTCTCGACCGGGTTCAAGGGAAGCGCGGCCGCGGTACCGCACCGGCGAAGTCGTCGAAAGCGCGCCCCAGTCTAACGAAACCTTCGGCGTACAACCTACTCCGCCGCCTTCGCAAGCAGGTACGCGTGGATGAATCCGTCGAGGTCGCCGTCGAGGACCCCCTGCGCGTTTCCCACTTCGAAGTTCGTCCGATGGTCCTTCACGAGCTGGTACGGATGGAGCACGTAGCTGCGGATCGCGGCGCCGCCGAAGCCCATCGAGACGGCGCCTCTCTCCTTCGCCAGCTCCGCCTCCCGCTCCTCCTCCGCCAGCTCCGCGAGCCGCGAGCGCAGGATCCGCAGCGCAGTCTGCTTGTTCGAGGACTGCGAGCGCTCGTTCTGGACGCTCACGACGATCCCGGTCGGAAGGTGGGTGATCCGAACGGCCGAGTCCGTCTTGTTCACGTGCTGACCTCCCGCGCCGCTAGCGCGGTAGGTGTCGATCCGGAGGTCGTTCTCGTCGATCTCGACCTCGCCGTCATCGGAGAGCAGCGGGGCGGGGATCACCTGGGCGAAGGACGTGTGACGACGGTGCGCCTGGTCGAACGGCGAGAGGCGGACGAGCCGGTGCTTGCCGCGCTCGGCCGTCACGAGCCCATACGCGTTGTCGCCGCTCAAGGTGAAGGTCGTCGACTTGAGGCCCGCCTCCTCCCCGGGGCTCGCCTCGAGCATCTCGGCCTTGAAGCCGCGATCAGCCGCCCAACGCAGGTACATGCGGAGCAGCATCTCGGTGAAGTCCTGTGAGTCGGTGCCGCCTGCGTCCGACTGGATCGTCACGACCGCGTCGCCGGAGTCGTACTCGCCCGAGAACAGCGCGTCCTCCTGAAGCCGCTCGATCTCGCGGCGGATCGGCTGGATCGACTCCTCGATCTCGTCCTCGAGGCTCGGGTCGAGCTCGAAGAGCTCGCGCGCCTCCTCGTACTCCCGCACGAGCCGCTCGTACCGGTCGAGGCGGCGCTGGAGCCGCGCGTGCTCCGACGAGACGCGAGCGGCGCGCTCCTGGTCGTCCCAAAATCCTGGCTGACCGAGCTCGTGCTCGAGCTCGGCGATGCGCTTCCTCAGCCCGTCAGGGTCAAAGGTAACCACGGACCCAGTCCAGCTGGGCCCTGATCTCCTCGAGCTGCTCGCTCAGCGGCTTGTCGTCGCGCTCGGCCACGGGCCGGATGGTACCGCTCACGTGTCGTCGGCCCCGAACGCGCGCTCCACTCTCGTGCGAAACGACCGGGGATCGACGGCCGGGAACCGATAGAGCTTCGGCTCGATCTTCTCGAACATCCGACGTGCCTCGGTCGGATCGACGAGCCCAGCTGCGACGAACGACCGAACGTCGTCGAGATCCTGTGGGTGCGCGCGCTCGACCTTCGCGAGAACCTGTGCGTAGGGATCGAAGTGGTAGAAGCTCAGGCGCCCGTGACCGGCGATGAAGATGCTTCGGTCTCGCCATCCGTCCGGAAGCGGAATGAAGTCGCCCGGCGAGACGAGCTCGACGTTGACGCGCAGTTCGTCCTTCAGTCGCACGATCGCCTGCAGCAGGCGATCGCTTTCAGGCTCGAACGTGAGGTCGACGTCGATCGTCGTCGCGCGCCACCCGTGGAGAACCGCCGTCGCGCCGCCGGTGAGATAGGCGACGCCCTCGGCGTCCGCTTCACGGCCGAGCTCGCGAAGGAGCGTCGCAATTCGCTCGGCGTCGGCTAGCTCGCGCACTCCGCAGCACGCTCGTAGCTGACGAGCCGGCGCAAGAGGGCGTTGTAGCGCGAATGCGCTGCGTCCGAATCATCGGCCGCGAGCAGCTCGTACAGGCGCCTCTCGGGCGATTCGAGCGGTGCGGAGACGACGATTCCGAGAGCGCGCAGGCGCGGCGCGCCGATGGAGACGAGGAGTGCTTCGGTCGACTCCACCCCGCGCTCGAGGTCCGCGAGGCCGACCTCCACGAGCTCTGCGCCCGGAAGTCCCGGGTCTGCGCGTCGCGGCACGAGTCGATCGTAGCGGGCTCCGACACAAGGGCCGCCGCGGCGGGCTTTGCCCGTCGTGGCCGCTATCGCCGTCCGTTAGGGGCCGAGGCGCTCGGAAGTCGTCATGGCGCCCCGGAAGCGGCCGCCGGACTTCCGAGCGCTAAGCGCCGTGGCATTTCTTGAACTTCTTGCCGCTCCCGCACCAGCAGGGGTCGTTGCGGCCGATCTTCTCGCGGTCGCTGACCGTCCGCTGCGTCGTGACCGACCCGCCGCCCGCGATTGCCGCGGTCGCGACCGACGCGCCGCCGTCGAGCAGGCCCTCCGCCGCCGCCGAGGCCGCGATGACGTCCGAGCCCGCCGCGGTGTCGTGCTCGTAGAGCAGGTTCCCGTTCGTCGCCTGTGCAGCCTGAGCGGCCTCTAACTCGCCCGCGTCCTCGGTCTCGAGCTGGGCGTGGAAGAGCGTCAACACGACTTCCTCGCGGATCGCGAAGCCGAGCTCCTCGAACATCACGTGCCCCTCGGCGCGGTACTCGACGAGCGGGTCCTTCTGTGCCATGGCGCGCAGGTGCACGCCCTCGCGCAGGTAGTCCATGTTCTCCAGGTGCTCGCGCCAGCGCTGGTCGACGACCTGGAGGATCAGGAAGCGCTCGAGCTCGCGCATCAGCTCCGACCCGAGCTCCTCCTCCTTCGCGGCGTACTCGTCGCGCGCGTCCTCCTGGAACTCCTCGACCAGCGCCTCGCGCGTGACCTCGCCGAGATCCTCCTGGAGCTCGGCGAGCGTGATCTCCGTCGCGTACAGCGCCGCCATCTGCCGCACGAGACCTTCGAGGTCCCACTCCTCGGAGTAGTCGCTCTCGGTGTAGGCCGCGACGGTCCGTTCGATCACCTCGTCGATCCAGCCTTTGACCTCTTCGGACATGTCGTCGCCTTCGAGCACCCGCCGGCGCTGCTCGTAGATGACCTGGCGCTGGATGTTCATCACGTCGTCGTACTTGAGGACGTTCTTCCGCGCGACGAAGTTCTGCTCCTCGACCTTCTTCTGCGCGCTCTCGATCTGCCGCGAGAGGATCCCGGCCTCCATCGGCTGGTCGTCCGGCACCTTGAAGCGCTCCATCACTCGGTAGATCCGGTCGCCGGCGAACAGGCGCACGAGATCGTCCACTCCGGACAGGTAGAAGCGCGACTCGCCCGGATCGCCCTGGCGGCCCGAGCGGCCGCGGAGCTGATTGTCGATCCGGCGCGCCTCGTGGCGCTCCGTGCCGAGGACGTAGAGCCCGCCGAGGTCGACGACGCCGTCCTCGAGCTTGATGTCCACGCCGCGGCCGGCCATGTTCGTCGCGATCGTGACCGCGCCGCGCTGGCCCGCGTCCTTGATGATCTCGCCCTCGCGCTCGTGCTCCTTCGCGTTCAGGACGTTGTGCGGGATCCCGCGGCGCTTGAGGAGCTCGGACAGGTGCTCGGACGTCTCGACGGCGATCGTGCCGACGAGCACGGGCTGCCCCTTCTCGTAGCGCTCCTTGATGTCCTTGACGACGGCGTCGAACTTCGCGTCCTTCGTCTTGAAGATGTAGTCGTTCTCGTCGGCGCGGACGACGGGGACGTTCGTGGGGATCTCGACGACGCTCAGGTCGTAGATCTCAACGAACTCCTTCTCCTCGGTCTTGGCCGTACCGGTCATGCCCGCGAGCTTCTCGTAGAGGCGGAAGTAGTTCTGGAGCGTGATCGTCGCGAGCGTGACGTGCTCCTCCTGGATCGCCACGCCCTCCTTCGCCTCGACCGCCTGGTGGAGGCCCTCCGACCAGCGGCGCCCCTCCATGATCCGGCCGGTGAACTCGTCGACGATCTTCACCTCTCCGTCCTGGACGACGTAGTCGACGTCGCGCTGGAAGAGCGACTGCGCCTTCAGCGCCTGGACGAGGTGGTTGACGAGCTGCATGTTCTTCGGGTCGTAGAGGTTCTCGATCTTGAGGGCCCGCTCGACCGCCTCGATCGCCCCCTGCCTCGGCGCGACCGTCTTGTGCTTCTCGTCGTACTCGAAGTCGGCGCCCGCCTGCTCGGCCGCGTCCTTGGGCTCTCCGGGCTTCGTCTGGTGGCCCTTGAGCCCCTTCGCGATGCGCGCGAAGTCGTAGTAGATCTTCGCCGCGGTCTCGGGCTCGCCCGAGATGATCAGCGGCGTCCGCGCCTCGTCGATCAGGATCGAGTCGACCTCGTCGACGATCCCGTAGGCGTGGCTGCGCTGGACGACGCCGTCGAGGGACACGGCCATGTTGTCGCGCAGGTAGTCGAAGCCGAACTCGGAGTTCGTGCCGTAGGTGACGTCGGCGTCGTAGGCGGCCTTGCGCTCGGCAAA
Organism: Gaiellaceae bacterium; assembly: GCA_036377055.1. Lineage (GTDB taxonomy): Bacteria > Actinomycetota > Thermoleophilia > Gaiellales > Gaiellaceae > DASUZD01. The sequence goes on from DASUZD010000049.1 coordinate 7,817, forward strand.
CGGCATCATGTTCTCGATGTGCGCGACGGTCATGCCGAGCGCCTCGTAGACGGGACGGTTCCACTCGGCGTCGCGCTTGGCGAGGTAGTCGTTCACCGTCACGAGGTGGACGCCGGTGCCCGGAAGCGCGTTCAGGTAGAGCGCGAGGCTCGCGACGAAGGTCTTCCCCTCGCCGGTCTTCATCTCGGCGATGTCGCCTTCGTGGAGGACGATGCCGCCCATCAGCTGGACGTCGAAGATCCGCTGGCCGGAGGCGCGCTTCCTGGCCTCGCGAACGGCCGCGAACGCCTCGAAGACGAGGTCGTCGAGCGGCTCGCCGTTCTCGAGGCGCTGCCGGAGCTCGGGCGTCTTCGCCTTGAGCTCCTCGTCCGAGAGCGCCTCGAACTCGGGCTCCAGGGTCGTGATGTAGGCCGCCTGCTGGGCGAGGCGCTTGAGGCGTCTGCCCTCGCCGAAACGCAGATAGTCGTCGAAGGACGGCACGGTCCTAGGGTACCGGCTTCGCCGCGTGGCCTACATTGAGCGCCGTGAGGCTCGCACCGCTCGCAGCCGCAGCGTTCGTCGCGTTCCTCGCGGCGCACGGCTCGACCGCGGCGGCGCCCGCGCCGACGCTTCGGCTGACCGGTCCGGTGAAGGAGCTCGCCGCCGACGGCGGCCGGGTGGCAGTGCTCTTCCAGACGACCATGCCGCGCTGCACGAGGTCACGGGTGGCGGTCTGGCAGCCGTCGAGCCGCTCGCTCGCGCCGATCGGAGCCTCGCCCTGCTCGGAAAGCCTCAGCACCGGCGCGGGCGTCTACTCCGTCGCCCTCGCGGGCACGCGCGTGGCCTACGTCCTCTACGGCGGCGGGAACACCCGCGAGCTTCAGCTGAAGAGCACGACGGTCGGCGAGCGCCGGCCGGCGACCTTCGCCAGCGCGTCCTTCTCCCTCGACGAGACCTCGGGCAGCTACATCGGCCGGGTCGCCGGCGACGGGCCGCTCCTCGCGTTCGACTGGTGGAACCGCTGCCCGGCGTGCGCGGACGACAACCGGCCGCAGCCGGACCGGAGCGCCGTCTGGCGGATCGCCGGGAGCGGCGCCCTCTGTCCGGACGCGGGGCTCGGAGCCGTCCGTCGCTGCACGGCCGTCCAGGTCGGGTTCGGGACGAGGCGGCTCCTGTCCGTCGCCGGCGGCTCGCTCGCGCTCCTCCAGCCGGACGGGTCCGTGGTCGTCACGACGAGCGCCGGCGAGACGAAGGCGACGATCCCCTTCGCGGCCGGCGAGCTGCGCGCGGCGCGGCTCGACAGCGACGGCGGGACGCTCGCAGCGCTCGTCGCCTCGGGCGGGAAGACCGCGCTTCGCGTGTACGACGCGTCCGGCGGCCTCGCGCACGCGTACGCGCTTCCTTCCGCCCGCACCAGCGGCGACGGGACCTGCGGCGACCCGAGCGGCTGCCGCGTCCCCGCGCTTCGACTCGAGGACCTCCAGAGCGGGATCGCCGTCTACGTGCTCGCGCGAGACGTCCACCTGCTCCGACTCGCGGACGGGAAAAGCGCGACGGTGCGCGCGCCGGGCCGGACGCCGGTCCACGCCCAGCTCGAGGCGGACGGCCTGTACTACTCGTACTCGCTCGCGGCCCGCTCGAGCCGCGTCGCGTTTCTCCCCTTTTCGGCCGTGGTCTCGAAGCTTCGATAGCGGCAAACTGAGTTCCTGAGCCGCGTTCTCGTCTTCGCCGCCGCTGTGGCCGTCCTCGGCTCGTCGGGCTGCGGTCACGGCAGCTCCACGGATGGCTGGCGCCTCCTGGTCGAGAGCGATCGCGACGGGGTCCGCGCCGCCTACGCCGTGAACGTCGAGACCGGCACGAGCGCGCGCATGATGAGCATCGAGGGCGCGTACACCGACGATCCGATCCCGTCGCCCGACGGACGCACGCTCCTCGTGCGGACGCGACACCCGTACCTCGTCGGCGTCGACGGCTCGCATCGCCGACGAATCCGGCTCACCTGGCTCGCGACGTCGCAGGCGTGGTCGCCCGACGGGAAGCAGTTCGTCTACACGCCCCCCGGGAACGAGACGACCGGGATCTGGAAATACGACCTGAAGACCGGCCGGCGGACGCGGATCAGCTTCGGCGAGTACAACAGCTCGCCCGCTTGGTCGCCGGACGGCAAGCGCATCGCGTACGCGGGCGACGACGGCGTCTTCGTCGCCGACGCCGATGGTCGCGACACCCGCCGGCTCTCCTCCATGCACGCCGACTGGCCTGTGTGGTCGCCGAACGGAAAGACGATCGCCGTCGTCGACGTGTCCTCTGCGACCGCCGGTATCTGGCTCCTCCCCGTCGCGGGCGGGAAGCCGCTGCGCGTCAGCCGCGGCGCTCAGGAAGCCGTGTGGTCGCCGGACGGGAAGTGGCTCGCGCTCACGGTAAGCCGCGGCCGGCACTGGGACCTCTTCGTCGCGCGCGGCGACGGCGCGCACCCGCGCCGGCTCACGTTCGGGCCCGGCAGTGTCGACGTCCGAGATCCGCGCTGGACCCCCGATGGCGGGCGTATCGTCTTCGTGCGCTTCGCGGCGCGAGCGCCGGGCGAGCTCGAGATGTCCGAGATCTGGTCGATCGAGCCGGACGGATCGGGCCTTCGGGAGGTCACGAGGGCGTACCCCGCAGGCGGAAACAACTACCCGCTCGGCTGGGTGCGCGGAAAGCTCCGGCGGCAGCCGTCGCCGAAGCCGTGGGCGCGACCGCGGACGCTCAACGTTCCCTATCCCGTCGGCGCCCTCTCAGCCGCCGGACGACGGGTAGCGGTCGCGCCGCTCGTGCCGTACTCCGGCGACTCGCCGCTACTGCCGAGCGGACCGATTCTCGTCTGGCGACCGGACAGCGGCTCGATCGCCGCTCACGTCACTGCGAGCTGCCTCTACCCCGCCTTTGTGAGCCTGGCAGGCTCACGGCTCGCCTTCGACTGCGACAACTCGGGCGAGGACACGGTCTCCCACTCCGTCCGGATCTTCGGGCCGAGCGACGGAACGCCGGTCGAGGTCTTCTACGGCGGGAACGCCGCCCACGGCGAGATCTCGAGCGGCACGGCGATCGGAAAGCTCGCGGGCCACGGCTCGCTCGTCGCGTTCACTTCGGAGGCCTACAAGTCGATGGGCGAGGACGTCCGCCTCGTCGCGAAGCGGCTCTGGCGAATCGACGGCGTCCGTCGGCGGCCGCTGCTGTCCGGTCGCGGCCTCGGCGATCCCGTCGACGTCGACGGAGGACGGATCGCGCTCCAGGGTGGCCGGGCGGGCGCCGCGGTCGTCGACCGCACCGGGCGGAGGGTCGATCGCCTGCGGGTTCCCGAGCTTCGGTCGCCGCGCAGCGCGTTCCTCTGGACGCAGCGCAGGCTCGTCCTGACCGGCTCGCGCGCGGCCGTCCTCGCCGGCGGCCGGCTTCGGGTCTACGACGTCCGGAGCGGCCGCCTCGTCGCTTCCTGGCGCCTCGCTCAGCCCACGCAGGAGCTGGCGGGCGCGGCCGCAGGGCTCGTCGTCTTCGTCCACGGCCGCTCCGTCCACGTCGTGCGGCTTCGCGACGGCCGTACGGCCACGTTCGCGGTCCCCGCGCAGCGGCTCCCGGAGGCGAACCCCGGCACGAGACGCGTCGAGGCCGACATCTCGACCCGCGGGCTGTACTACTCGTACAACGTGCGCCGTGGGCGGTATCCCGGGCGCGTGGTGCTCGTGCCGCTCGCGCGCGTGCTCGGTCGCCTCCGCTAGGTGCGTGCGGCGAGTAAACCGTTTCGCTGGCTCCTCGTCGTCCGGCGAGGGCACACTCCGTTCCTGAGCCGCATTCACGTCCTCGTTTCCGCCGTGGCGGTCCTCGCTCTCTCGGGCTGCGGCCACGGCGGGTCCGGCGAATGGCGGCTCCTCGTCTGGACCGACCGCGACGGCGACCGAGCCATCTACACCGTCGACGTGGAGAGCGGCGAGAGCGCGCGGATGATGAGCGCGGGCGAGGCGTACACCGACGACCCGATCCCGTCGCCGGACGGGCGCGTGCTCTTCGTCCGCGGGCGCCGCCCGTCCGTCGTTCGCGTCGACGGCTCGCACCGGCGGCGGTTCCCGATCAGCTCGTACGCGGCGGCGCACGCTTGGTCGCCGGACGGGAAGCGGCTCGCGTACACGCCGGCCGGCGCGAGCGGGATCTGGACGTACGACCTGTCCAGCGGCCGACGGACGCGGATCAGCTTCGGCGAGTACGACACGTCGGCGTCGTGGTCGCCCGACGGGAAGCGCATCGCGTACGCCGGCGACGACGGCATCTTCGTGGCCGACGCCGACGGCCGCGACACGCGCCGGCTCTCCTCGGTCGAGAACGCCCAGGCGCCTGTGTGGTCGCCGGACGGAAAGACGATCGCAGTCGGCAAACGCTTCGCGCCGGTCCCTCGGCTGTTGCTCCTCCCGGCCGGCGGCGGGAAGCCCAGACGCGTGATCCGCAACGCGCAGGACGCGACGTGGTCGCCGGACGGGAAATGGCTCGCGTTTACCGCGAAACGCGGCGCGCACTTCGACCTCTTCGTCGCGCGGGCCGACGGCTCGCGTCCGCGCCGGCTTACCTTCGGGACCGGCGGTGCGGACTCCCTCGACCCGCGCTGGACGCCCGACGGCGACCGGATCGTCTTCGAGCGCGGCGGGGCGCGAACGCCGGGAGAGCTCGAGCTCTCCGAGCTCTGGTCGATCGAGCCGGACGGATCGGGGCCGCGGGAGATCACGCGCGGATACCCCGCCGGCGGGAACAACTACGCGCTCGGCTGGGTGCGCGGTAAGCCCCGGCATGAGCCGTCGCCGAAGGCGTGGACGCAGCCGCGGACGCTCTTCGTTCCCTACCCCGTGGGCGCGCTCTCCGCCGAGGGGCGGCGAGTCGCCGTCGCGCCGCTCGTGGCGTACGCGGGCGACGGTCCGCTCGCGCCGAGCGGCCCGATCCTCGTGTGGCGCCCCGGCACACGCTCCATCGCCGCCCACGTCACCGCCGGCTGCATCTTCCCCCTCTTCCTGAGCCTGGCCGGGCCGCGGCTCGCGTTCGACTGCGACAGCTCCGGCACCGACACGGTCCTGCAATCCGTGCGGATCGCCCGGCGCAGCGACCGCCCGCCGGTCGAGGTCTTCTACGGCGCGAACGGTGCGCACGGCGAGATCGCGAGCGGCACGATGCTGGGCGCGCTCGCCGGAGGCGGCTCGCTCGTGGCGTTCACGTCGGTGCAGGGGGAGTGGACGGGCGAGGACGTCGATCTCGTCGCGAAGCGGCTCTGGCGGGTCGACGGCGTCCGGCCGCGCCCGCTCCTCTCCGGCCGCGGCCTCGGAGACCCCGTCGACGTCGACGCGGGCCGGATCGCGCTCCAGGGCGGCGCAGCGGGCGCCTCGGTCGTCGACCGCAACGGGCGGAGGATCAGCCCGCTGCGCGTCCCCGAGCTTCGCTCGCCGCCGAGGGCGTTCTACCGGATCGAGCGGAGGCTCGTCCTGACCGGGTCGCGAGCGGCCGCCCTGGTCGGCAGGCGTTTGCACGTCTACGACCTCGGGAGCGGCCGCCTCGTTGCGTCCTGGCCGCTAGCGAAGGCGCCGCAGGAGCTCGCGGGCGCCGCATCCGGGCTCGTCGTCTTCGTCCACGGCCGCTCCGTCCACGTCATTCGGCTCCAGGACGGACATGCAGCGGTCTTCGCCGTCCGGGCCGAGCGCGTGCCCCGCGCGAACCCTGGCACGAGGCGCGTCTTCGCCGACCTTTCGCCGCACGGCCTCTACTACTCGTACAACGTGCGGGGCGGCCGCTACCCCGGGCGCGTCGTGTTCGTCCCGCGCGCGCGCGTGCTCGCGGGTCTCCGCTAGAGCGGCGTGACGTCCACCTCCCAGAGCGCACCCTCGAGTCGGTCCGCGCGCAGGGCGTAGTCCGGCCCGCGCGCCTCGCCGACCGCCTCCAGCTGCGGGACGCGCCCGAACGCGCGCGATCCGTCGACGCTCAGCGTCAGCTCGCCGCCGACCGCGGTGAGCTCGATCCGGTCGCCCTCGACGTCCGGGCGCAGCTCGACGACCTCGATCTTCCGCGCGCCGACCGCCCAGGCCGACGCCGTCCGCCGCACGCCCTGCGCGCGATACGGCGGCTCGAGCGTCTCCTCGATCCCGTCGGCGAGCGGGTCGAGCGACGTGTCGCCGACCTCCTCGTCGACGAGCACGGAGCTATCGGCGAGGACGACGAACTCCACCTCGTCGCCCGCGAGCTCGGGCGCCTCCACCACGGCCGTCGCATCCCACTCGCGGAACCGCTGGTTGCCGGTGATCCCGACCTCGGGGATCCCCGGCGGGCGCAGCGGCTCGTACCTCGACTCCCACTCCAAGGGCACGCCGGCCTCGCGCGCCAGCTTCTCGTGCAGCGGCTCCCGCCGGCGGCGGAAGAGCACCACTTAGGAGCCGGGCTCGATCAGGCCGTAGTTGCCCTCGCGGCGGCGGTAGACGACGTTGACCTCGCCGGACTCCGCATTCCGGAAGACGAAGAAGTCGTGCCCGACGAGCTCGAGCTGGAGGACCGCCTCCTCCGGGCTCATCGGCTTCACCGCGAACTGCTTGGTCTTGACGATCTCCGGCTCCGACTCGCTTTCGCCCGGATTCGCGTCGACCGTTAGCGCGCCGTTGTCGCGCGAGCGGCCTCGCTGCCGCTTCTGCCGGTAGCGCGTCACCTGCCGCTCGAGCTTGTCGACGAGCTGGTCGATCGACGCCTTCATGTCGGGCGTGGCCTCCCGCGCCCGGAGCGTCGGCCCCTTCGTCCAGATCGTCGCCTCGGCGACGTGCTTGGCCGCGATGGACGGATTCCGCTCGAGGCTGAGCTCGAGCTCCACCTGGGTCGGGTCGGCGAGCTGCCGACTGAGCTTGCCGAGCTTCTGCTCGGCGTAGCTGCGGATCGACTCGCTGACCTCGAGGTTCTTGCCCTTTACCTGGAGCCGCATGCGTTCTCCTTCAGCTCTCGGGAACCTCTGCCTGCACTCCTCAAGTTAACGGATCGCTCTCGCGAAGGTCACGATCTCGATCCGCCGAGCCCCGCTCTTCCGGAGCGCGGTCGCGGCGGCCGAGGCTGTGGCGCCGCTCGTGTACACGTCGTCGACGACGGCGATGGCCGTGGGAGGCTGTCCGGCCGCCTGGAAAGCGTCTCTCACGTTCGCGCGACGCGCCGCGAGCGAGAGGCCGCGCTGGCGGTCGACGGCACGCGCACGGCGGAGGAGCGGCTCGACCGGCAGGCCCCATCGCTCGCCGAGCTCGCGCGCGAGGCGCTCCGCCGGATGGTGGCCGCGCCTCAGGCTCCGGTCGCCGTCGGGCGGCACGAAGGTGAGGACAGCCACGCGCGGCGGCTCGAGCGCCTCGGCGACGACGTCCGCCGCCACTCCCGCGAGCCTGCGTAGCCCGCGCTCCTTCCACGACGCGACGAAGGCGCGGACGACGCCCTCGTAGACCACGGCGGCCCGCGCCGAGGCGAATGCGACGCGCCGGCCCGAGCACTCGGCGCAGCGCCGCACCGGCCATGCCGCCGGGGCGCCGCAGCGCTCGCAGAGCGGCGCCCCGAGCCGGTGGAACCCGGCGAGGCAGTGCGAGCAGATCGGTTCGCCCGGGAGGTCGCAGCCGACGCAGCGTTGAGGGAGGAGCAGCTCGAGAAGGATCCAACGAGCGTACGGGCGCCGCGGCGGCGGGTTCGTGTCAGCTGTGTGCCAGTTGCTCCGCGAGCTGGATCGGGTTACCGTCCGGATCGGCCACGTACGCGACCCGCTCTCCCCAAGGCATGTCCTCCGCCTCGCGCATGATGGCCACCCCATCGGCTTCGAGGCGCGCGACCTCGGCGTCGACGTCGTCCGTGAAGAGGCAGAGCTCGAAGCGCGGCTCGCGGCCCATCGAGATCCCGAGCAGCTCCTGCGGCGTCTGCGCAGCCGAGAGCGCGAGCGCCGACTCGCCGAGCTTCACGACCGCGAACTCGGGATCGCCGTCCTCCGGAAAGCGGTAGCCGGCCTCGAAGCCGAGCGCGTCGCGGTAGAACGCGAGCGCGCGCGGCAGGTCGCGCGTGTAGAGGACGGGCAGCGGGTCGCGAAGCACGGCTACGGCACCGGCTCGTAGACGTCACGAAGCGGCAGCCCCAGCCGCGCGCGCCAGCGTGTATCCGCCTCCTGGAGCTGCTCGGGATCGCCGATGTCGAGCCACTCGCCGTCGAACGTGTAGCCGTAGACGCGCTCGCGGCGGCAGAGCCACGCGACGAACCGCCCCGGCTGGTCGGGCGGGTTGCCGTCCACCAGGTACCGGTGCACGAACGGGACGTGGTCGCGGTGGAAGACGTAGGTCGCGGTCGCGGCGAGCGTCGACGGCGGCTGCTCCGGCTTCTCGACGAACTCGAGCACGCGGCCGTCGGTGTCCAGATCGACGATCCCGTACTTGCGCGCGAGCTCGCGCGAGCCCACGTCGTGGACGGCGACCGCGCTCGCGACCCCCTTCGAGCGCCAGAAATCGACGCAGTCGGCGAGCGAGAACGTGAACAGGTTGTCGCCCGCGACCACGAGCAGGTCGTCGCCCGGCCCGATTCGCTCGAGCACGAACGCGATGTCGCCGATTGCGCCGAGGCGGTCGTCGTTCGAGGTCGTCCCGTCGTCGTGGATGGTCACGTCGCGCCCGGCCGCCCAGCCCTCGAACTGGGCGGCCTTCTGCGCGTTCGTGACCAGGTGGACGCTCTCGAGCCCTTCGACGTCGGCGAGCCGGTCGAGGATCCAGTCCACGATCGGCCGGCCGCCAACCGGGAGGAGCTCCTTCGCGGCGGTGTCGGTCAGTGGCCGGAGCCGCGTCGCGTACCCCGCCGCCAGGACGATCGCTCTCAGGTCCCCTCGTCCCAGGACTCGAGGTACCGCGCCTGCTCGTCGGTGAGCGTGTCGATCGTGACGCCCATCGTCTCCAGCTTGAGCCGGGCGATCTCGTCGTCGATCTCCTGCGGCACCGGGTAGACCTTCCGCTCGAGCGAGCCGGCGTTCGCGACGGCGTACTCGGCCGAGAGCGCCTGGTTCGCGAAGGACATGTCCATCACCTGCGCCGGATGACCCTCCGCCGCCGAGAGGTTCACGAGTCGCCCGTCGGCGATCAGGTAGATCCGCCGGCCGTCGTGGAGCGAGTACTCCTCCACGAACTCGCGCGCCTGCCGCGTCTCCGCGGCGAGCGAGCGCAGGGCCGGGATCTCGATCTCGACGTTGAAGTGGCCCGTGTTGCAGAGGATCGCGCCGTCCTTCATCCGCTCCATGTGCTCGCGCGAGATGACGTTCTTGTCCCCGGTCGCGGTGCAGAAGATGTCACCGACCTCGGCCGCCCGCGCCATCGGCAGCACCTCGAACCCGTCCATGACGGCCTCGAGCGCCCGCATCGGGTCGACCTCGGTGACGATCACGTGTGCGCCGAGCCCGCGGGCCCGCATCGCGACGCCGCGCCCGACCCAGCCGTAGCCGCCGACGACGAACTTCCGGCCCGCCAGCAGGACGTTCGTCGCCCGCACGATGCCGTCGATCGTCGACTGGCCCGTCCCGTAGCGGTTGTCGAACATGTGCTTCGTATTGGCGTCGTTAACCGCGATCACGGGGAAGCCGAGTGCGCCGTCGCGCTCGAGCGCCTTGAGGCGGATGACGCCGGTCGTCGTCTCCTCCGTCCCGGCGACGATCTCGTTCAGCTG
>DASUZD010000050.1:0-8513 GCA_036377055.1 Gaiellaceae bacterium
GAGAACTTTCCGGTCTCCGGCGAGCCGATCCCGGCGCCCGTCGCCCGCTGGCTCGGGCGGATCAAGGCGGCAGCCGCGCGGGTCAACGCCGAGCTCGGGTTGCTCGACGGCGACAAGGCGGACCGCATCGCCGCCGCGGCCGATCGCGTCTCTGCCGGCGAGCTCGACGACCAGTTTCCGATCGACGTCTTCCAGACCGGCTCGGGGACGTCGTCGAACATGAACGCCAACGAGGTGATTGCCGCGCTCGCCGGCGAGGACGTGCACCCGAACGACGACGTCAACATGGGCCAGTCGTCGAACGACGTGTTCCCGTCGGCCGTGCACCTTGCCGCTCTGGACGAGATCGTGAACGACCTGCTCCCGGAGCTCCAGCGCCTGGCGGACGCGCTCCAGCGCAAGGCCGTGGAGTTCGACGACGTCGTCAAGTCGGGACGCACACACCTGATGGACGCCGTGCCGGTCACGCTCGGCCAGGAGTTCGGCGGGTACGCGGCGCAGGTGCGGCAGGGCTACGAGCGCGTCGGCTCGACGCTCGATCGGCTCGGGCGCATCCCGCTCGGCGGCACGGCGGTCGGCACGGGCTTGAACACGCACCCCGAGTTCGCCGCGCGTGTGCGCGCGCGACTCAACGAAGAGACCGGCCTCACGATCTCGGCGCCGGCGGACCCGTTCGAGGCGCAAGCGGCGCGTGACTCGCTCGTCGAGATCTCGGGCGCGCTCAAGGTCGTCGCCGTCTCCCTCACGAAGATCGCGAACGACCTGCGCCTGATGGGCTCCGGGCCACGAGCGGGCCTCGCCGAGATCGCGCTTCCGGAGCTTCAGAAGGGCAGCTCGATCATGCCGGGGAAGGTCAACCCCGTCATCCCCGAGGTCGTGACGCAGGTCGCCGCCCAGGTGATCGGCAACGACGCGGCGATCACGGCCGGCGGGATGCAGGGGCACTTCGAGCTGAACGTCTTCGTCCCGCTCCTTGCGCGCAACTTGCTCCAGTCGATCCGCCTGCTCGCGAGCGCGTCGCGCCTGCTCGCGGAGCGGTGCGTCGAAGGGATCGAAGCGAACCGCGAGACGTGCGAGCGCTACGCGGAGCTGACGCTCTCGGCCGCGACGGCGCTCAACCCGTACATCGGCTACGACAAGGCGACGGAGATCGTCAAGGAGGCCGCCGCCTCGGGGAAGCCGCTCCGCGAGGTCGCGCGCGCCGCAGGCGTGGACGAGGAAACGCTGGACAAGGCGCTCGACTACCGCGCCATGGCGAACCCGCATTAGAGCGCGGCACGGAAGCGATTGGAGGGCCGCCGCGAGGCGGCCCTCTTCGCTTTGAGATAGGACGCGTCATGTAGACGCAGATATCGGGTGCAATTTCGCGCTTCTCGCTTGACTTCTCCGATAACGGGTGCATATAAGGCTCCGTCGCCGGGAGGGGCATCGGAGGATGCCCCTTCCTCTGTCAGTTCAAAACGGGGAGAGGGTATGAGTAAACGCTTGAGGCGGTTTACGCTCGCGCTGGCCGCCGTTGCTGCGCTCGCCGTGTGGTTCACGATGAGCGCTTCCGCAGGAACGAGGCAGGTCCCGCTCGGCGGGACGGCATCGCCTCAGACGGGCGACTTCACGCCGTCTGGCGCAGGCGACGTCATGCAGGACGAGTTCCCGACCGGCGAGGAGAGCGACGAAGGTCCCGATCCGTACGGCGGGACGATCAGCTTCTCCACGGGCGCCGGTGGCGGAGTGTCCGTCACGAGCGGGAAGAAGGCGAAGTCGAACCCGACGTTCAACTTCGGCTTCCAGGGCCTGAACCACTACCAGCAGCGCTTCGCGCGCGGCGGGAACCAGTTCTCCGTCGAGCCGCCCGACCAGGGCATGTGTGTCGGGAACGGCTACGTCGTCGAGGCCGTCAACGACGTCCTCAACGTGTTCAGCGCTTCGACCGGAGCGTCCGCGCTTCCGGATAACACCGCCACGAACATCGTGAGCGGCTTCCCGCGGAACGTGAACCACGCCGTCGACCTGAACTCGTTCTACGGCTATGCGCCCGCGATCAACCGCACGACGGGCATCCGTGGCCAGTTCGTGACCGACCCGAGCTGCCTGTACGACGCGGCTACGCAGCGCTTCTTCGTCGTCGTGCTGACGCTCGAGGTCGTGCCGACGAGCGGCGCGTTCACGACCGTGAACCACCTCGACCTCGCCGTCAGCCAGACGTCGAATCCGACCGGGAGCTGGAACATCTACCGGATCGACGTTACGAACGACGGCACCAACACGGGCGGTGCGAACCCGGGTCCGTTCCTCGGCGACTACCCGCACATCGGGGCCGACGCGAACGGGATCTTCCTCACGACGAACGCGTATCCGTGGTGCTGCAACGGCTTCTCGGGCGCGCAGATCTACGCGCTTTCGAAGGCCGCACTCGCCGCGGGCGCCGCAACTGTGGACGTGACGCACCTCGACACCTCGGGCATGGTGAACGCTCCGAGCGACGCCGGCTCGACGCAGCCTGGCTTCACGCTCTGGCCTTCACAGTCGCCCGGCACGTCGCAGTTCAGCCTCGCGAACAACGGCACCGAGTACTTCCTGAGCTCGAACGCCGCGGACGAGGCGCAGAAGCCGGTCTCCGGTTCAGCCGGCACACGGACGTCGAACCAGCTCATCGTCTGGACGCTGTCGAACACGGCGTCGCTGAACACGGCGACTCCGGCGCTCGGCCTCAGCAACAAGATCCTGACCGTCGGGCAGTACGGCGTCCCGCCGAAGCAGCACCAGCAGGGTGCGGGCACAGCGCCGGACACTACCGTGCCGCAGGGTCACTGCCTGAACGACGAGACGACCCAGCTCTTCAACGGCCAGTTCGGCTGCTGGAGGCTGCTCGTCGGCGCCACTGCCCACGCACAGGGAGCCGAGGTTGTGGCGAGCCCCGACTCGAACGACACCCGGATGCAGCAGGTCATGTACGCGAACGGCAAGCTGTGGGGCGCGCTCGATACGGCGCTCAACCCCGACGCCGGGCCGCAGCGGGCCGGCATCGCGTGGTACATCGTCAATCCGTCCGCCGGAAGCATCGTGAAGTCCGGCTACCTCGGCGCGACCGGGTACGACTTCACGTACCCGGCGATCGGCGTGACGGCCAGCGGCCGCGGCGTTATGGCGTTCACGGCCTCGGGCGACGCGCTCCACCCGAGCGCCGCCTATGCACCGATCGACGCGAGTGTGGGTGTCGGCGCGTGGAACGTCGTCACCGGTGGCACGGGAGCAGCTGCGGACGACGGCTTCTCCGGCTACAAGCAGACGCGGTTCCCCAACCCGATCCGCTCGCGGTGGGGCGACTACGGTGCAGCCGCCGTGGACGGCAACTCGGTCTGGATCGCCAGCGAGTACATCGGAGGTAGCTGCAACTACACCGACTATGGCGGCCCGTTCTTCGCGGGCGGCACCGGCGACAACATCCTCGGCACGTGCGGCGGCGCAAGCCACGGGCCGGGACCGCGGAGCGCCAGCGCGAACTGGTCGACGCGGATCAGCAAGCTGACGCCGTAAGGCGTCGCACGCTGCGGTATGAACGGGGCCGGCCACCGCCGGCCCCGTTCGTATCACGCGGCGCTACGCTCAGAGCATGCGCCGGTTTGCCGTCGCTGGGATCGTCTTTCTGGTTGCCGGAACGAGCGCGGCCGCGACGACGAGCAGCGGGCTCTTCGGCTTCGTCCGCCGCGGGCCGATCGTGCCGGTCTGCGTCGTCGAGCAACCCTGCGACGGCCCCGCGAGGAACATGACGCTCGTGTTCTGGCGGAACGGGAAGGCGGCGGGCCGCACGACGACGAGCAAGACGGGCGCCTACCGGATCCGGCTCGCGTCCGGCGTCTACACGATGCGTCCGGCAGGGAGCGCGACGATCGGCCGCGGCGCTGAGCCCGCGAAGGCGCGCGTCGTCGCCGGCCGCTTCCGTCGCGTCGACTTCTTCGTCGACACCGGCATCCGGTAGCAGCGCCCAGGTCAGCGCCGAATCGCGTCGAACACGCGCCGTGCGAGCTCGAGCTCTGTGAGGTCCGGCGCGACCTGCTCCGAGGTCGAGGTGAGGACGACGACGGCGTCGAGCGCGGGCGCGACGATCAGGAGCTGGCCGCCTGAGCCGATCGCGAGGAAGAGTCGCGGAAACCCTGCACCGCGGAACGTCCACCAGAGGTACCCGTAGCCGAGGCCGCGGCCTGTGTCGGCCGCGGAGACACGCTGGCTCGTCGCGTCCCGGACGTAGGCGGCGGGGACGATCTGGCGGCCGCCCCAGCGGCCATGGCGGAGGTACAGCTCGCCGAGCTTCGCCAGGTCACGCGGCTTCAGCTGGAGCCCCGCCGCTCCGTCCGTCACTCCTTGCGGATCCGCCGACCACGGGCCGGGCTCGATCCGAAGCGGCCGGAACAGCTCGTCGCGAGCGAAGGCGGCAGCGGTCGTTCCGGTCGCACGCTGGAGAAGGGCCGAGACGAGGTGCGCGTCGCCGTTGTCGTAGAAGAACGACGTGCCGGGTGCGCGCGCGAGCGGCGCGCCGAGGATCGTGCGGACCCAGTTCGGCGTCGTGCGATAGGCGTTTCCGCCGTCCCCGAGCGGGTCGGTTGCCCGCGAGCCGAGGCCGCTCGTCATCGTCAAGAGCTGGCGCAGCGTGATCGAGCGAACGCGCGAGTCGGCGCCTCGAGGCACGTCGGCGCCGAACAGGTCGCCGACCGTCAGGTCGAGCGTCCCGAGCCTTCCCTCGCGGAGCGCGATCCCGACGAGGGTCGACAGGACGCTCTTCGTGATCGAGAGGATCGGCACCGGCTGGTTCGCCGCGCCGAGGTGGTAATACCGCTCGAAGACGAGCCGGCCGTGCCGCGCGACCAGCAGCGCGGTGAGGCTCGGCAGCACGCGATCGCCCCACGCACCGGCAGCGTCGAGGCGCTTCGCGTCGACGTCCTCGCGGGCCGGAGGATCGACCCGCCAGGCGCCGGTCTGCTCGACGGGCCGGACGGCATGGCCGCCGCAGCCCGTGAGCGCCAGAGCGGCAGCGGCCACGGCGATCGCGCTCGTGCTCGGCGGTTGGATCAGGAGTGCGCCCAGAGGACGGCGGCGCCGCCGACCGCTGCGGCAGCGAGAACGAGCACGACGATTGTCGTGGCTGGAGAGCTCTCTTCGCGGCGGCTCTCGGCGCGCGGAGCCGCCGCCGCGGCGGCGCCGGTACGGAAGACGTAGACGGTGTGACTGCGACCGATTGGGTCCGGGTTGAGCAGGAACTGCTGGAACTGACGGACGCGCGCGAGCGTCCGAATCGCCGCGAAGGCGCGATCGAAGAGACGGCGTCCGTCGCCGCGGCCGTCCCTGAGCATTCGCGCCGGCGGCGTCGGGCGGACTCGGAGCGTCAGGAGCGGAAGCCGCCGGGCGAAGGCGATGCGTAGCCGCGTCTTGCCGCCGTCGCCGAGCACAGCCGAGAAGCGCTTTGGCGCCGCGCCGCGTCTCGCCCGGAGCTCGCCGTCGATCCGGAGCGGCGCGAACACTCGCACGGTCGTCAGCTTGGGGGCGGTACGGGCGGTCAGCGACGACGCCGGGATGTCGGACCCGCGCCGGACCGCACGCCGAACCCCCGCGAGCGCGGCCGCAGCGTCCTTCCGCGCGACCTCGGCGCTGTACGCGTAGGTCGTCACGCCGGTCGTGTTCTCGATCGCGAGCGTGGTCCCGTTCGCCGTCGCGCGGACGCTCACCTGGAAGGGCAAGAACGGCGCCGCGGCGTCGACCTGGAGGCGTGCGTCGGCGACGAGCCTCCGCCGCTTCGGCGAGAAGCCGCGCCAGACGATCGCGCCGCGGCGGAGACCGGGCTGCGACTCCGATCCGGCGCCCGCGGCGACGTCGAGCGCCGGAGCGGGAACGACGAACGTGTAGTCGCCCTTGGCGAGCACGGTGAGCCGCTGCACGACGCGCACGCCGACAGCGCGTCCACGCCCGTCGATCGTGACGAAGACGCGCTCGTCGTTCGCGAGCGCGCCGCGGTAGGCCGCCTCCTCCCGGAAGATCACGGCGTTGGTTCGCAGCGGAGGCGCGTCCGTGAGCGGCGTCGTCGACGACGGGAGCCCGACCGGCAGCGGCGCCCGGCCGGCCGCGCCGGCCGCCTGCGCGGCCAGCGCTGCGCCCGCGAGCGCGAGCGCTACGAGGGCCGGACGGTGATGGAGACGGTGGTGCGGTCCTTGCACTCCTGCACCAGCTTCACCTGCCCGGTGCTCGACCCGCCGGAGAAGTTGACCTCGGCGTCGACCTCTTCGTGCTCGTCCTTCGTCACGTCGTAGCCCGCGTCGTCGAACGCGCTCTTGTAGCCGTCGAACGCGTCGTCGATCTCGCCGTTCCAGTAGCCCTCGACGATCGTGGACGGCCCGGCCGCCTTCTCACCCGTGTAGGTCACCTCGGACGGCGTCGGGAATCCCGCCGGCAGCTTCGGCTCGGCGCTCATCGCCGCAGGCGCGGCGGCACACGCCTTCCCCGCGGCCGCCTTCTCCTTCTCCTCCTTCTCGCTGCCGCACGCGACGGCGAACGCGAGCACCACGCCGGCAAGGATCGTTCCGCTTCGAAGCACACCCACCCCTTTCGGTCAGCCGGTCTGGTCGATCACGGGAAGGGTGGACGATAGAGGATCGTCTCTCACAGGCCGAAACGTCATGTCCCGGAAGCGCGCGAAGTAGACGTCGTCGTCGACCACGCCTTCGTGGTTCTTGAGGTTGAAGCCGCGCTCGTCGCCGTTCGCGCCCTCGACGACGACCTCGTTCAGCTGCGCTAGGACGCCTTTCCGGTCCGGCGACTTGGCCGCGCGCAGGGCAGCCTCGAGCAGGTGGACGAAGTCGTACGAGTACATCGCGTAGTCCGGTGGCTGAAGCACCGGCTTCCCTGCGGCAGTCTTGACGCCGATCCGGTCGGCGCCGTAGACGCTTCGATACAGGTTCTGGAAGTTCAGGAACGCGGTCGGGCCGAGCTCGGCGGTCATCCGGCCCGAGGCGAACGTGAGGCCGTCGACCCAGCTCGGGTGGTTGGCGAGCTGCTGGCGAACGATCGGATCCTCGCCTGCCGGCGGCGTGAACACGGGAACGTTCCAGCCCGCAGCGCGCGCGGCGAGGAGCACCTTCGCGATCGTCGGCCCGCGGCCCCAGACCAGGAGGGCCGTCGCGTGCGCCCGCCGCGCGCGGAGCACCTGTGGCGAGAGGTCGGTCGCCGTCGACGGCAGCGTGAGCGAGTCGGCGACCGAGCCTGAGTTCCGTCCGAAGGCCTGCCGCATCGCCGCGGCGCCCTGCTGGCCGTAGTCCGAGTCGTCGTGGAGGAGAGCGATCTTGAGGCCCTTGGGGATCAGGTACTCGGCGAGCCGGAAGGCGACGCCGTGGTCGGTCGGCGCGATGCGGAAGACGTTCGGCCGCTTCGCCGGATCGACGAGGCCTTCGCCGCCCTGGTACGCGATGCAGATCGGCACGTTCGCGTCCCGGGCGATCTGCCACGACGCGTCGACGCCCGTGCCCTCGTCGACGATCGCAATCGCTCCGTCGGCGATCGCCTGGCGCACGTTCTGGACGGCCCGTTGCGGCGACAGCGCGTTGTCGTAGCGCTTCACGCGGAGCCGATACCGCTTCGGCCCGATGACGAGCCCGCCGAACGGATTCACGGTCGTGAGCGCGAGCTGCGCACCACGCGCGATCGTGTTCCCGACCGACGGCTCGCGCGAGAAGGGCGCGTTCACGGCGATCAGGATCGTCCCGCCGGAGCTCTTCGTGCCGGAGCCTCCACAGCCCGCGAGCGCGGCCGTCGCGGCGAGAACGAGGAGCGCCGGCCGCCGCACGCCGCGAGTCTAGGTCAAGCTGCGACGCCCGAGGTACGCCGCGCGGACTGCCGGTGCCCGGGCGACCTCCGCAGGTGTGCCGTCCGCGATCAGGCGACCGGCGTCGAGGACGAGGACGCGCTCGGCGACCGAGCGAACGAGCCGTAGGTCGTGCTCGACGACGAGGATGGTGACGCCGCTGTCCCGAATGGCGCCGAGGATCCGCACGAGCCGCGGGAGGTCGGTCGCTGCCGCGCCGGCCGCGGGCTCGTCGAGCAGGAGCGCGCGCGGCTCCGTCGCAAGCGCGGCGGCGAGCATGAGCAGGCGCCGCTCGAACCCCGAGAGCTCCGCCGCGCGCACGTCGGCGGCGTCCTCGAGGCCGAGGAAGGCGAGCAGCTCGAGCGCGCGGCCGGTCGCTTCCGCCTCCTCGGCCCGCGCCAGCGGCGTGCACGCGGCCGTCCTGACGGGGCCGCCGTACCTTCGCCGCAGCGCGCTCCCGACCAGCACGTGCCCGAGCGCCGTCAGCTCGCCGAAGGACGCCGCGGCCTGGAGCGTCCGCACGAGGCCGAGCTCGACCCGCGCAGCGGTCGGCTGGCTCGTCACGTCACGACCCCCCACGACGACGCTGCCTCCGTCCGGTCGCTGCGCCCCCGCGAGAAGCCGTAGCGCCGTCGTCTTGCCCGAGCCGTTCGGGCCGATCAGCGCGGCG
>DASUZD010000051.1:0-18530 GCA_036377055.1 Gaiellaceae bacterium
GCGCCGCGGCGTCGCCGGGTTCTGGCTGGACGAGGAACCCCAGTCGCTGAACGTCTTCGTCGCGCCCGAGACCTTCGAGAGGATCATGCGCAACGGCCTCAAGCCGGGTGCGCCGCCGCAATGGGCGGTCGCGATCTCGAATCGCGGCGGGGTCGAAGACGGCGCCGACCTGACGGATGCCGTGAAGCGCCAGGTGGTCGCACGCGCCGGCGTCGAGCCGGCTCAGGTCGTCGGCGTCAAGAAGATCGCGATCGACGAGGCGGACGCCGTGGGCAAGGGGTTCCGCGACATGTTCACCTCGACCGGCGCGTTCGGCGTCCTCGCCGGGCTGCTCCTGCTCGTGAACCTGTTCGTAATGCTCGCGGCCGAGCGGAAGTCCGAGCTCGGGATGGCGCGCGCGATCGGCATGAAGCGAGGCGGCCTCGTCGGTGCGTTCGCGACCGAAGGCTGGATCTACGCCTTCGTGGCGAGCATCGCCGGGATCGTCGTCGGCATCGGGCTGGGACGCCTGATCGTCGTGTTCTGCCAGCGCGCGTTCGACTCGGAGCACAACCCGCTCGAGCTCTTCTTCACCATCAGGCCGTGGAACGTCGTCCTCGCGTTCGCGATCTCGTACGTCGTCGCAGTCCTGACGGTGGTCGGGACGAGCGTCCGCGTTGCGCGCTTGAACATCATCCGCGCGATCCGCGACCTCAGGGAGCCGCCGGCGCCGAAGCGGCGGCGCACGCTCGTCCTCGGCGCCTTGGCGCTCGCGTTCGGCGCCCTCTGGACGCTCGCGTCGATCCCCGCGGACGAGGCGAACGGCCTGCTCATGGGCCCGGTCCTCGTGCTCGCCGGGCTCGGCGCCTTCTTGACGCGGCTCGCGCGCCGCAAGCGCGTCGTGACCGTCCTTTCGGCCGCCGCGGTGGTGTGGGCTGCGATCGTCTTCGCGCTCTTCCCGCACGCCGCAGAGGGCGCGAGCATCATGGTCTACGTCTTCCAGGGCATCGTCCTGACCGGCGCCGGCGTCCTCCTTGTCGCGCAGCAGCAGGAGGCGATCGCCGCGGCGCTCACCCGGCTCGGACCGGGCAGGAAGCTCGCGCTGCGACTCGGCCTCGCCTACCCGCTCGCCCGGCGCTCCCGCACCGGCCTGACCGTCGCGATGTACGCGCTCGTCGTCTTCATCCTCACGTTCATCACCGGGATCTCGCACATGATCGGACAGCAGGTCGATAACGCGACGGCCCATGTCAGAGGCGGCTACGACGTCGTCGTCGCATCGACTCCCTCGAACCCGATCCGCCAGAGCGTGCTGGCGCGCCAGCCCGGCGTCGTCCGCGTCGTGCCGCTCGCGACGAGCAGCGCCCAGATCACGACGCCCGGCATCGCGCCGACGATGTGGAGCGTCACCGCGTACGACCGGCGGCTCCTCGACGGTGGCGCGCCCGCGCTCGACGACCGCGGTGCCTACCCGAGCGATCGCGCCGCGTGGGACGCGGTTCTCGCAGATCCCAGCCTCGTGATCGCCGACCCGATGTTCGGCCAGGAAGGCGGTCCGCCGAACTTCAAGGTCAAGCTCGGGCAGCGGGTCGCGATCGCGGATCCAGTCACCGGCGCGCGGCGCATCGTCCACGTCGCGGCGCTCCGATACGAGGACGGCCTGATCGGCAACGGGTTCCTGATCGGCGCGCCGGCGGCCCGCTCGCTGTTCGGCGCGCACCTCGTGGCCAGCCGGGCCTACGTCGCGCTCGAGCCCGGGACGGACGCAGACGCATGGGCTTCCTCGCTCCAGTCGCGGTACTACGCGAACGGCGCCGACGCCTCGTCGATCCGCTCGCTGACCGAGGAAGGCTTCGCGATCACGACCCAGGTGTTCCAGCTCTTCGAGGGCTATCTGGCGCTCGGGCTCGTCGTCGGGATCGCCGGCCTCGCAGTGGTGATGGTGCGCGCCGTCCGCGAGCGGCGACGGGAGATCGGGATGCTGCGCGCCGTCGGGTTCCCCTCTCGAATCATCGGCCGGAGCTTCGCGCTCGAGGCGGGGTTCATCGCCGCCGAGGGGACGCTGCTCGGCGTCTCGCTCGCCCTCGTGACGCTCTTCAACATCGTCACGAACACGGACGCGATGGGCGATCTCGTCTTCTCGGTGCCGTGGCTGACCCTGACGATCCTGCTCGTCGCGACCGTCGCGGCGTCCCTCGTGGCGACGATCGGTCCGGCGCTCTCGGCGACCCGGATCCGCCCGGCGGTTGCACTCCGCGTGACGGACTGAGACGCCTCCTACAAAGTCGAGTGCATCACGAGGTCTGTCCCGCCGGTGGCCCCTCGAGTAGAAGGTACTTCGACAAGATCGGCTGAAAGCGCAGAAACCGGGGCATCACCGCGGACAGCCATCCGAGGAGATCGAACAGGACGTGGTCGGATTGCTGGTAGATCCATCCCTTGGCGGGCTCGCCCTTCGCGGTTACGCCGCGGAGAGCACCCTCACCGTCACCAAGATCGATCGCCCAGCCTCTGCCAAGCAGGAATCCGCGTCTACGGCGTATGTGAACGGATGGTCATCTGCGGCGACGACGACGTCCACCTCCTTCGAGCGATTTCCGAAAGTGTCGACCGTCTCACCATGGCCGACACCGAGGTTTCGCGGCAAATACGCCTTGAGAAGCTCGCGGAATGCGGCCTCGGCAGCGTCTCCTTTATCACCTGCGTGCTCGAACATCGCGCGCGCCTCGTTCAGCTTCGCGAGCATCGCCGCTTCGGACGCGCTGATCTTCTCTTGGAGCCATGCGTGCGTCATAGCGGCGCTTCTACCAGCGAAACGATCGAATGGCCGATTGCGCTACGCCGCATTCGGCTGAAGTGAACCCTGGCAGGCGAGCACGGCGCCGTGAGCCACCAACAGCCCAGGGTGTGGCTTTTCCGCAACGAGGTTCGGGGCGGGTCCCGATGAGCTTGCGCAACCCCGCGACGAAGCTTCGGCCATGAACGTCAGCTACGGAGTCGTCTGGCGCGAGGACGCGCTCCCGCTCGCCACGGGAAAGCTCGAGCTCCTGCCGCACGCTCTCCGGTTCGAGGGCATCGCCGGGGGCCGGCCGACGACGCACGAGATCGCGTACGAGACGCTCGCGGCCGTCCGTGTCGGCCGCTCGCCCTCGGAACGGCTCGACGGGCGGCCGAGCCTCGTCCTCGAGCGACGCAGCGGGCTGCCGATCAGCGTCGCGAGCGTCGTGCAGTCGGGCGTCGTCGCGGAGATCGCAGAACGGCTCGCGAGCCTTCACTTCGGCGCGAACGCGCGCAGGCGCACGGTCTTCGTCCTCCCGCTTCGGGAGGGCGCGCACGACCGCGCCCAGGCGCTGCTCGCCGAGGGCCCGCCGTTCGATCCGGAGGAGACGGCGCTCGACCGGCACGACGTGTTCGTGACGCAGAACGAGGTCGTGTTCGTCTTCGAGTCGAAGCTCGGCGTGGACGCGCTCGAGCCGCTGCTCTCCGACCCTGCGCTCTGGCTGAGCGCCGCCGCATGGCGTGAGCTTCTGGCCGGCCCGCCGAGAATCGCCGAGGACGCCTATTCCTGGGAGCGGCCGCCCGCCGCGAACGGCTCGGGCAGCCGATGACGCCGGCCGATCAGCGACTAGGAGCGGCCACCGAAATGTCTAGCGAGACGCTGAAGTCGGCGCTTCGCTGCGGACCGACCGTAGAAGCCGATGGTTAGCCGGTTGTTCGGGCTTCCGTCGAAACGTTGGAGACTCTTGAGCAGCGACTCGACAAAGCGCTCGTCGCCCGGCTCCAAGTGGATTTTCACGCAGGGCACGGACTTTCCGTTCGGCCCCTCGATCCTCATGATCAGAGTGTCGCCGATCTACGCGGCGAGTGGAACGCCTCGCGCTCGGGCGAGCGCGGAAGCGCGGCAGCCGGCTAGGCGCCCCGCGGTCTGTGCCGCAGTCGCCCGAGACGCGCTCTAAGGCGTCCACGCCGCGTGCTCGCGGGCGGGCGCCACACGAGGCGGCTTTTCTCGACCCCCGTGACCACCATCAGCAGCATCGCGACGAGCAGCGGAAGGACGGTCGTTGCGGTTGGGGCGCCTCCGATCATCTCGATTGAAGTCTCTCCTCCGGCGCACGCGGCGGTCATCGGCGCACGGGCGGATTCGGCGGCGGGTTTTCCGCGGTCTTTCGACGCGCAACTACCGATGCGAACCGCGCGCTACTGCCGATGTCACGCAGGGCGCAGCGGGCGATTCCTTCTGCGAAGAGATCGAGCGAAAGGAGTCGTCATGAAGAGGATCCTGATCGCGACCGACGGGTCCTCGTCGGCGCACGAGGCCGTCGATCTCGGGCTCGAGCTCGCGGCTGAGCACGACTCGGACGTCACGTTCATGCATGTCGTTCCCGTCCTCGAGCGCGGTGCTCCCGCATTTGCCGTGCCGCCCGTCCTGCACCAGGTGAACGAGGACGATCGGAAGGTGCTCCTCGAAGCGGCCGAGCGAGCCGCAGAGCTAGGAATCGAGGCGAAGACGAAGCTCGTCGCGGGTCTCCCCGTGGACGAGATCGTCGCGTACGCGGACACGATCGACGCCGATCTGATCGTCGTCGGGTCGCGGGGGCGCGGCGCGATCGCGAGCGCGCTGCTCGGAAGCGTCTCGCGCGGCATCCTCTACGAGGCGCGACGTCCCGTCCTGGTCGTGCGGGGTACGCGCGAGCGCATCGCGGCACCCGCCTAGGCGCTGCGGGAATCCCGCAGCGAGGGCACGGCATCTCCGCCTGCAGTTTCCGCGCTCGCCCGGATTCCGGTTGCGGCGGTCGCGTCGAGACTTGGGCCAGAGGTCGGAGCGCAAGGGGCCCGGCCGCGACGGAAGGAGCGGGCGATGCGTAAGTTCTTGGAAATCGGAGGCGTTGTTGCCGGGGCGATTTTGATCGCCTTTGGCATCGCGGCGATCGTGATGGGCGTGAACGGCCGCTCGACGGTGCACGACAGCCTGAAGCTGGAGAAGATCGTCGGCACCCCGGACATGACCCCGGCGGCGATCAGGCAGGAGGCCAAGGAGGCGGGGCTTCCGTCCAGCGTCAAGCTGCCGACGGTCGCGGTGGCCGGGAAGGCGATCAACAGCGGTGAGCGGGCGCGCGCGTTCGCGGGCTACATGCGGATCCACGCCCTGGAGGCCACGCACGGGCTGACCTATGCGGAGATGGGGCGCTGGCTGGCGAAGCCGGGGGCGCCGCAGAGCGCGCTGGACAAGAACGGCGCGACCAGCGACCCGAAGTGGGCGCTCACGGATGCGAAGACGAAGCAGCCGCTCGAGAACGGTCTGCGCAACCTGTGGGTGACCGAGACCGCGCTGACCACGGCGCTGAACACGAGCTACATGGCCGAGCAGCTGTCGATCTTCGGGATCGTCGTCGGAGTCGCCCTGCTGCTGGCGGGGGTCGGGTTCACGATCCTGGCGGTCGGCGGGGCGCTCCGCAACCCGGAGACCGCGCTCGGCTTCCTGCGCAAGCACGCGTCGCCGTCGCTTCCGGCGCGGGCATAGCAAGACCGACGGGCTCCTCCGTCGCAAGGGCGAGCGGGCCGCCTGGAGGGCGGCCCGCTCGCATCACTCCTCGAGCAGCCCCTGGGCGAGCGCGTGCCGCACCAGCTCGGCGCGGGTCGAGAGGCGCAGCTTCTGCATGATGTGCGCCCTGTGCGTCTCCGCCGTGCGTACTGAGATGTAGAGCTGCTTGGCGATCTCCTGGTTCGTGTGCCCGAGCGCGAGCAGGCGCAGGACCTCGCGCTCACGCTCCGACAGCGGATCTTCCTCGGCTCTCCGTGCCGCCTCGGCCTCTGCGACCACGAGCCGGGCGCCGAGCTCGGGGTGGACGTAGCGGCCGCCCTTGGCGACCTCGCGGATCGCGGCGACGACCTCGGTGTCGGCGGCCTCCTTCAAGACGTAGCCGCTGGCGCCGGCGGCGAAGGCCTCGCGCACGTATTGCGGGTCGTCCTGCATCGAGAGGACCAACACCTTCGCCTCGGGCTGCTCGTGCAGAAGCTGGGGGAGAACGTCGAGGCCGCTTTGGTCGGGCATGACCAGGTCGAGCAGGATCACCTCGGGTTTCAGCGCGCGGGCCTGGAAGATCGCCTCCCGCCCCGAGCCGGCCTCGCCGACCGGCTCCAGATCGTCCTCGGCCTCGAGCAGCAGCTTCAGCCCGGCGCGCACGACCGCGTGGTCGTCGACGATCAAGACCCGCACGCTCACCGGAGCGGCACCTCCGCGACCAACGTCGTACCTGCCCCCGGGCTGGTCTCGACCTCGAGCCGGCCGTCGAGCAACTGGACGCGCTCGCGCATCCCCTCCAACCCGAAGCCCCCGTCGCGGACCGCTTCCTGCTCGAAGCCGCGCCCGTCGTCCTCGATCACCGCCGCGGCGGCGCCGGCGCGGCGCGTCAAGAGGATGCTGACGTGGCGCGCCTGGGCGTGCTTGACGACGTTGGTGAGCGACTCCTGCACGATCCGGTAGAGCGCCGTCTCCACCTCCGCGGGCAGCCGCTCGTGCCCGAGCGCAGCCTCGAACTCGACCGCGATCCCGCTCTGCTCGGAGAACGTCTGCGTCAGCCGCTCCAGGGCGGCGACGAGGCCGAAGTCGTCCAGCGCCTTCGGGCGCAGCTCGACCGCGAGCCGCCGGACGTCCTGGAGCGTCGCCACGACCAGCTCGCGCACCTCAGAGACCGCGCCGCGCAGCTGCTCGTCCCGGGCCTTCTCTTCGACCGCGCGCAGGCCGAGCAAAACCGAGGTCAGCGCCTGCCCGGTCTCGTCGTGCAGCTCACGGGCGAGCCGCTGCCGCTCCAGCTCCTGCGCCGCGACCACCCGCCGCAAGGCGTTGCGGGCGACCCGCTCCGAGAGGTCGACCGCGACGGCGGCCCGGGAGGCGAACGTCTCCGCGAGCCGCAGGTCGCTGTCCGAGAAGCGCGGGTCGGGGCCGAGCTTGTCGTAGACCCCGATCACGCCGATCGCGCGGTCGCGGACGAGGAGCGGCACCCACAGCCCGGTGCGCGCCGCCAGCCGACGGGTCACCTCCCGGTTCACCTCACGGTCCTCGAGCACCGAGTCGACGCGCTCACTCCGACGCCGCTCCAACACCAGCCCGCTCTTCGAGCCCGCCCGGGCCAGCGTCTCGCCGACCAGCCCCTCCGGTCCCTCGCCCGCGGCCGCGGCGAAACGGAGATCGTCCGGTCCGGACGGCAGGAGGACAGTCACGAGCCGCGCCTCGAGCAGCTCGCGGAGGCGGCGCGCGACCAGGTCGAGCAGGCGGTCGAGCTCGGTCTCGGTCGCGAGCGCGTTCCCGACCTCGATCAACGACTCCAGCTGCCGCGACCACCCTGTCGCCGCCTCGTACAGGCGCGCGTTCTCGACCGCGACCGCCGCCTGCCCGGCCAGGAGCGTGACCAGCTCCTCGTCCTCCTCGCTGAAGTCCTCGCCGCCCGCCTTCTCGGTCAGGTACAGGTTTCCGTACGCGACCCCACGCAACAGGATCGGCACACCGAGGAAGGTGCGCATGGGCGGATGCCCCGGCGGAAAACCCACCGAGCGCGGATCCTCGGCGATGTCGTGCAGGCGGAGCGGCGTCGCGTCGCGGATCAACACGCCCAGAATCCCGCGTCCGCGCGGAAGATCGCCGATCGCCTCGCGCGTCTCCTCGTCCACCCCCGTCGTCACGAACCGCTCCAGCGTCGACCCGCTCGCGTCGATCACACCGAGCGCCACGTACCGCGCCCCTGTCAGCTCCCCAACGACCTCGACCACGCGCTGCAGGAGCGCGTCCAGCGAGAGCTCGGAGTTCAGGCCCGCGACCGCGTCGAGGAGCGCTCGCAGCCGCACGTCGCACGAGCTCGCCAGGTCCACTGTGCGGAGCGTACTCCGCGCATCGCGCGTGCGGGAAACCCGTCGCGTGGTTCCGCGCTCGCCCGGATGCGGCCGCGGCGGGCCAAGAGCAGACTTGACTCGAGAACGTCCGAAAGGAGGCGGCACGATGTTCACCAAGATCGTCTGGGCGACAGACGGCTCAGAGGCCGCGGACCGCGCGCTCGAAGGCGCGAAGGCGCTTGCGCTCGCCGCCCACGGCACCCTCGTCGTCGTGCACTGCAAGGAGATGCTCACCGGTCGCGCCGGCGGCTACCCGGTCCTCGCGGACGAGGACGAGCTCGTCGACAAGGCCCGGACGCAGGCGGACGACCTGCGTGCGGAAGGAATCGACGTGCGGCTCGAGCTCGCGACGGCGACCGTTTCGGGCGCCGCGCACGCGATCGCGGACGTCGCCGGCGAGCTCGGCGCGGACGTGATCGTCGTCGGCACTTGCGGCCACACGCCGGTCGCCGGCCTGCTGCTCGGGAGCGTGACGCAGCGACTGCTGCACATCGCTCCGTGCCCGGTCCTCGCCGTTCCGCCGGTGAAAGGCGCGCACGTGGTCGAGCGCCGCGAGGAAGAGGCCGTTGTCGCGAAGTAGCATCGCCCCGATGCCAGCCGAAGCGGTCGACGTCATCCTCAGGGACGGCGGGACCCTTCGGCTGCGCGCGCCGGGGGAGGCCGACGCGGACGAGGTCGTCGCCTTCTTCGAGCGGCTGTCCGAGCGCAGCCTGTACCTCCGGTTCCACGGCGCGCGCCGCGTCGACGCACGGCTGGCCGAGCCCTTCCTCGACCCCGACTGGAGCGAACGCGGATCGCTCGTCGGCACGCTCGGCGAGCGGATCGTCGCGCTCGCGAGCTACGCGCGCCTGCGCGACCCGTCGACCGCGGAGATCGCCTTCGTGGTCGCCGACTCCGAGCAGGGCCGCGGGATCGGCACGCGCTTGCTCGAGCAGCTCGCTGGCCGGGCCGGCGAGGCGGGGATCGACGGTTCGTGGCCGACGTGATGGCGGAGAACCGGCTCGCGCTCGGCGTCTTCTCGGACGCCGGGTTCGAGGTGGTGCGCGAGCTCGGCGGCGGCGAGGTCGAGCTGCGGTTCCCGATCGCGGCGACCGAGCGCTTCCGGGCGCGGGTCGAGCAGCGGGACCACGTCGGCGTCGCCGCGTCGCTGCGGCCGTTCTTCGTCCCAGGGAGCGTCGCCGTCGTCGGGGCGTCGCGGCGGCGCGGCTCGATCGGCGGCGAGCTCTTCCGGAACGTCCTCGGAGGCGACTTCGCCGGCGCCGCGTACCCGGTCAACCGCAGCGGCGAGCCGGTCGGCGGCGTGCGCGCGTACACCTCGGTCGAGGACATTCCGGACCCGGTCGATCTCGTGGTCGTCTGCGTCCCGGGCGCGCAGGTCCTCGACGCGGCCGAGTCGGCGCTTCGAAAAGGGGTGCGCGCGCTCTGCGTGATCTCGTCGGGTTTCGCCGAGACCGGGGCGGAGGGGCGCGAGCGCCAGGAACGGCTGCTCGCCCTCGTCCGCGCACATGGCGCACGCCTCGTCGGCCCGAACTGCCTCGGCATCTCGTCTGCGGCGCCGCGCCTCAACGCGACCTTCGCTCCGCGCGCGCTCCCGCCCGGACGGATCGGCTTCTCCTCCCAGAGCGGCGCCCTCGGGCTGGCGCTGCTCGAGAAGGCGGCGGAGCGCAGGCTCGGCTTCTCGGCGTTCGTCTCGATCGGAAACAAGGCCGACGTCTCCTCGAACGACCTCATCGAGTGGTGGGAGGACGACCCGGAGACGGATGTCGTGCTGCTCTACCTCGAATCGTTCGGGAACCCGCGGAAGTTCGGGCGGCTCGCCGGTCGCGTCGCGCGGCGCAAGCCGATCCTCGCCCTCAAGGCGGGGACGACCGGCGCGGGCGCGCGAGCGGCGAGCTCCCACACGGCGGCATTGGCGGGCTCCGAGGCCGCGGTGGACGCGTTGTTCCGTCAGGCCGGGGTGTTGCGGGCGCGCACGCTCGAGGAGCTCGTCGACGTTGCCGCGCTCCTCTCGACGCAGCCGCTTCCCGCGGGCCGTCGCGCCGCTGTCGTCACGAACGCGGGCGGCCTCGGGATCCTCTGCGCCGACGCGTGCGAGGCGGCCGGGCTCGAGCTGCCCGAGCTCTCGTCCGAGACGCGGGCGAAGCTGCGCGAGGCGCTCCCGCAGGAGGCGAGCGTCGCGAATCCGGTCGACCTGCTCGGCTCCGCGACGGCGGCGACCTACGAAGCCGTGCTGCCGCCGCTACTCGCTGACCCGTCCGTCGACGCCGCGATCGTCCTCTTCGTGCCCCCGGTCGTGGCCGGCGCGGACGAGGTCGCCGCCGCGATCGACCGCACCGTCCGTGCGACGGGAACCGAGAAGCCGGTTCTCGCGGTCGTGATCAGCGCCGAGGGCATGCCGGCGGCGCTTCGCGAGGAGGGCGCCGCCGTCGCCGCGTTCTCGTACCCGGAGTCGGCGGCACGGGCGCTCGGCGTCGCCGCCGACCGGGCGGACTGGCTGCGCCGACCGGTGGGGTCTGTCCCCGAGCTCGACGGCATCGACACGGCCGCCGCCTCAGCCGTGCTGGCGGAGGCGCTCTCCGGGGCAGACGACGCCTGGCTCTCGCCGGACTCCGCGCGCGCGCTCTTCGAGTCGTACGGGCTCCCGCTCGTCCCGGAGCGAGTCGCAGCCAGTGCCGACGAGGCCGTCGCGGCGGCTCGCGAGCTCGGCTTCCCGGTCGTGGTCAAGACGGCCGCGGCCGGCGCGCACAAGACCGAGACGGTTGGCGTCGCGCTCGACCTGGCCGACGAGGCGGCAGTGCGCGACGCCGTCGCGAGGATCGAGCCGCCGGTGCTCGTGCAGCCGTTCGTCCGCGGCGGCGCAGAGCTGCTCGCCGGGGTCGTGCAGGACCCGGTCTTCGGCCCGCTCGTCGCGTTCGGCCCAGGCGGGGTGATGGCGGAGCTGATCGGCGACGCCGGTTTCCGGATCGCGCCGCTCACGGACGTGGACGCGGAGGAGCTCGTCCTCGGCGGGAAGGCCGGCCGCATCGTCCGCGGATACCGCGGCACGCCGCCGGCCGATGTCGCCGCGCTCGTCGACCTCGTCTACCGCCTCGCTCGGCTGGCCGAGGATCATCCGGAGGTCGCGGAGCTCGACCTGAATCCGGTCATGGCGCTCCCGGAAGGCTGCTTTGCCGTCGACGCGCGCGTCCGCGCGCGTGCCCGCGCGCGCGAGCGTCCGCTCAAGACCTGGTAGCGCTGCGGAAATCCCGCACCGAGGTTCAGTGAGCGGCCGGATGGCAGGCGCTCGCGCGCCGCCGAAACTCCGGGGATACGACGGAGGAAAGGAGCCAAGCCATGAAGCGTCTACTCGTTCTGCTGGTCGCCGCGGTCGCCGGAGTCGGCCTCGTCGCAGCCTTTGCGTCGGCTGCTCCCGCGAAGGCGCCGAAGACCGCGAAGGTCCTCATCCGGCATCAGATGGTCGGCTGCCACACGTGGTCGATCAACGGCGGCCCGTTCAAGGCGGCTCAGACCATGACGCTCGCGCGCGGCGGCACGATCGCGTTCGTGAACGACGACGTGATGCCTCACCGGCTCGTCGAGAAGTCGGGGCCGGCCGTGAAGTTCGTCGGCAAGCCGAACATGAACCACATGAGCGCGGGCGTGAAGATCGCGCTCACGAAGGCCGGCACGTACCGCTTCACGACGAAGGCCGGGGAGGACTACCCCGGAATGAAGATGGAGACGAAGGGCGAGGACAACGTCCTCAGGCTGACCGTCAAGGTCACGTGAGCTCGTAGAACCGCTCGCACGGACGGGAGACGGAAGCGCGCCAGGCCGCTCGAGCCCGACGAGCTCCGTCTCCTCGACGCTGAGCGGAGCGGATCGGTCACGTCCGAGCCCGCAACAGGCCTCCTCGATCCGGCAGAGTGCGCCGTAGAACCGTCAAAGCCGAGCGCGGGAGGCGCAATGGACGATCCGCAGATCCACGGGACGATCGAGCAGTTGGTCGCAGAAGAGCACGAGCTTTGGCAGCGGGAATCCACGGGGAATTCGACGGACGACGATCGTCGCCGGCTCGAGCAGCTGAAGGTCTCGCTGGATCAGTGCTGGGACTTGCTGCGGCAGCGCCGCGCGTTGCGCGAAGCAGGGGGCGATCCGGACGCCGCGGAAGCGCGCGGGCCGGAGGTCGTCGAGCGCTACCTGCAGTAGGGCCGGCACGGTCGGCGCCCGGTACGCTCACGGCGTGGCGCGCACGCTCCTCCAGCGAGTCCACAACCCTCGCAACCTGGAATGCGGGTGCGACCCTGACTGCTGGTGCAGGCGGACGGCGCTCGGACGAGCCGTCAAGTGGTGGTTCCCAGGGCGCTACTTCGGGCTCCACCACAAGTGGGCCGGCGGCGGTCAGGGCAGCCGGTAGATATTCAGGACGCCCGAGGTGCTGTGGTCATTCGCGTCGCCCTCGGGAAGTGCGATCCGGCCGTCGGTGACGATCGGGCTGTTCCAGTGGCCGGGACCCGCTCCGAGTCTCGCCACGACGGCGCCCGTCGACGGCCGGAAGACGTTCAGGCCGCCGTGCGGGTCGTAGACGAAGAGGAGGCCGCCGGCGACGACCGGGCTCGTTCCCGCCTCGCCGCGTCGCCAGGCGACGCGTAGCCGACCTGCCCGCAAGACGTAGCACCACGTCCCGGAATCGGTCGCGACGAAGAGGCGTACTACGCCGCCGGTCCGTGCGACCGCGGGGGCGGAGAACAACCCGGAGCCGCCGGGCGTCGGGAGCGTCTGGAGCTCGCCGCCGGTGGCCCCGAGGCGGCCGCCCAGGCGGCGGAGGTCGAGGAGCCGCAGCTTCCCGTCCTTCCCGCTCTGCACCGCGAGCGTGGCGGTGAGGAGCGCGGGCGCGGTGCTCCCGAGGTCGACGTCGCCCGACTCGAGGGACGCATAGTCGCGCGGCGTCCAGCTCCGGAGCAGCCGGCCGGCGCGCGGCGAGAGCTCGAGGACGCTGTCGCCCCAGTTGGTTCGGCCGTCGAAGCGCCCGTCGCCCGTCGCGACGAGCAAGCTCCCCGTCCGCGGCTGCACGACGACCCCTGACCGCGCCCAGATCGCGGCGCCGCTCTCGGCGCACGTCCGCGGCACGAGTAGCCCGCGGCGATCGCTGCAGAGCCCGTTCCAGACGCCGACGAGCCGGCCCGCCCGCGCGTCGATCGCGACGACGTGCCCCTGGTACGGCGGCTGGTCGCCGATGTAGCCGCCCGTCGCGGCGAGGACGAGTCCTCGCGCGTAGTTGAGCGCTGGCGCGATCTTCTCCCGCACGGGGAAGCGCGTGATCGCGGCGGGCCACGAGCCCGATCGCACCTCCGTGCCGGTCGCGATCGCGAGCTTGTGGATACGCCCGTTCGGGGCGGCCGCGTAGACGAAGCGCGTCGTCGGATCCGCGACCGAAGTCGCGTTCGTGATCCGGTACGTGCCCGCCCACGAGGCGTAGCCCTGCGGTGTGAACTGCCACAGCACGGCACCGTCGTTCGCGTCGACGGCGAGCGTCCGCCCGTACGTCGTCGTGACGACGAAGACGTCATGCCGGCTGCCGCGTACGGTCGCTCCGCGCAGGTAGATCGGCGACGAATCGACCGTGCCCGGAAGCTCGATGCGCTGGCGCACGAGCGAGCCGACGTTCGCAGCCGTGATTCCGGTCGCAGCCGGCCCGGAGTTGTGCCGCGCCGCGTCGTAGCCGAACCTCGTCCAGTCGCCGCCCGCTCTGGTCGCGGCCGGGGCCGCCTGCCGATGCGTGGTCGTGCTCCCACCGCACGCCGCGAGCAGCGCGAGCAGCGCGAGCGACGCCGGAGCCTTCGTCTTCACGCTGCAAATTTGCCAGCCGGGCGGCGGTCCCGGTCGCACCCTCGAACGAGGGAACGCAGCCCGCTACCCCGGTCGGGGGATCGCGCGACTTGGCCTGCGTCCCTTTAGTGCGAGCGGGGAGAACTGCGGTCGAATCTAGGAGGAACTGTGGCTTCTTGGAGGATCTCTATCCCCGGCGAGCGGTCGTCGCTGGAGGCAGGCCTGCCGGAGGACGGTGCGAACGTCGGTCTCATCACCCGCTTCGGCTCGGGCTTCTC
The DNA here is from genome assembly GCA_036377055.1 of Gaiellaceae bacterium. Classification (GTDB taxonomy): domain Bacteria; phylum Actinomycetota; class Thermoleophilia; order Gaiellales; family Gaiellaceae; genus DASUZD01. Next base: position 13,953 of record DASUZD010000051.1, read on the forward strand.
GGTGCTGACGGCGCTCGATGGGGCGCTTGACCGGCCGGCGGGCGCGGGGCGCGCGCGGGCCCGGATGCGACTCGGCGAGCTGCTCGTCGCGGAAGGGATGCTCACAGAGGACGAGCTCGCGGGAGCGCTTGCCGAGCAGCGCAAGACGCGGCCCAAGAAGCCGCTCGGCGAGATCCTTCTCCGCCGGGAGCTCATTCCGGGGGCCGTTCTCGTGCGCTTCCTGACGAAGCAGTGCGAGCGCGAGCTCGACGAGGAGGGCGGCTTCGGCTCGGGCCTTCGGCGCGCGATCGAAGATCGTCACCGCGCCGAGCGCGCGACGACCGCGCCTGCGCTGGCGCCTTCGGCAGCGCCGGAGATCGCGGGCGCTCGTCCTGTCGGTGCGGTACCTCCCTCACCCGAGAAGCGGCGCCGCCTGGGCGAGTTGCTCGTCGAGAGCGGCCTGCTAACGGGGGCGCAGCTCGACGAGGCGCTGGCCGAGCAGGAGGACAGCGGCCGGTTGCTCGGCGAGATCCTCCTCGACCGCCGCTGGGTGCCGACGATCACGCTCGTGAACGTCCTCGCCGAGCAGCTGCACGGCCAGGTCGAGCTCGCGGACGGCTTCGGCACCGGCTTGCGCGACGCGGTGGAGGACAGGCTGCTGGAGCGCCTACCCGAGCAGCACGAGGTCGCGGCCGCCTGATCGATCGCTTTAGCGGCGCGACGCCTGCGCCGGGTTCAGGGGCAGGACGAGCTGGAAGCGCGCTCCGTCCCTGAACCCGCTGTCGAAGATCACGTCGCCGCCGTGCGCCTGCGCGTACGACTTCGCGATCGCGAGGCCGAGGCCGGTCCCCGGCGTTCCCGCGGCTGAGGCGCTCCGCACGAACTGCTCGAAGAGGCGCGACCGCACGTCGTCGGGCACGCCGTCGCCGCGGTCCTCGACCATCAGCCGCAGGTGGCGGTCGTTCTGCAGCGCGGAGATCAGGATCGGGGGCTTTCCGTGCCGCAGGGCGTTCACCACGAGGTTCGCCACGACGCGCTCGAGCGCGACCGGATCGGCCTCGACGACGAGGTCGGCCGGCGCTTCGATCTCGATCTGCTCGTTTCGGCCCGGGGCGACCGTCGCCACGATCGCCTCGATGTGGTCGCGGAGATGCACGCGAATCGGCCGGATCTCGACCGCCTGCGCCTCGAGCCGCGAAAGGTCGAGCAACTGCTCGAGCAGGTCGGCGAGCCGCTGAGCCTGCTCGGCGAGGACGCGCTTCAGCTGGCTGTCCTGGTCGGGCGTGAGCTCGCGGCCGGCCAACGTCAACGCCGCGCCGAGGACGGCGGCCGTCGGCGTCCGGAGCTCGTGCGACGCCATCGAGACGAACGTGTGCCGAACGCGGTCGAGGCGCATCAGCTCTTCGTGCACGAGCGCCCGCTCGACGCCCATCGCCGCGCGCTCCGCCGCGAGCTGGAGCAGCTCGACGTCGCCGTCGGTGAAGAGCCGCGGCACGAGGGTCCCGACGTGCAGGACGCCGATCACGTTTTCGCGCACCACGAGCGGCACCCCGAGCAGCGACTTGATCCCCTTCTCGCGCAGGATCGGGTTGAGCACGTCGACGTCGTCGACGTCGTCGATCACGATCGGCCTCCGCTCGGCCGCGATCCGCCCCGCGAACCCCTTCCCGACGGGGATCCGGACGCCGCTCTCGACCTCTTCCTCGATCCCACGGGCCGCGCGCGCCACGAGCTCGTCCGTCTTCTCGTCGAGCAGGAAGAACGCGCACGTGTCGGCCGCGAGGATGTCTCGGATCCGGTCGAGCAGCTCCGCGAGGAGGTCGTCGAGGTTCAGGTGCGAGAGCGCCGCGTCCGTGACCGATTGGAGCTTCAGCAGCCTGGTGGACAGCTGCCGCTCCGCCTCGTACGCGCGACCGTGCTCGATCGCGAGCGCGGCGCGGTCGCCCGCGAGCTGAAGGAGCTCGACGTCGTCCTCGGTGAATTTCCGCGGCGTCAGGGTGCCGACGTGAAGCACGCCGATCGCGTCACCGTGCACGAGCAGCGGGACGCCGAGCATCGACTTGATTCCCTTCTCACGCAGGATCGGGTTGACGACGTCGGCGCGGTCCAGGTCGTCGATCACGATCGGCCTCTTCTGCGCGACGACCCGCCCGGCGAACCCTTTTCCGACCGGGATGCGGACGCCGGCTTCGACCTCCTCCTCGAGCCCGCGCGCCGCGCGCGCCACGAGCTCGCGCCCCGTGTCGTCGAGCAGGAGCACTGCGCACGTATCGCCGCCGAGCGCGTCGCGGATGCGGAGCAGCAGCTCGTCGAGGAGCTCGTCGAGGTCGAGGTGCGCGAGCGCCGCGTCCGCGACGGACTGGATCCGTCGCAGACGCTCGACCACCAGTCGATGCGGATCTTCGGACGCCGTGCCCCCCTTGTGCTTGGGCGTAGCCTAATTGCGGCTCGACGCTGGAAAGTCCTTCCCTAAGCTGGCCACGCCGCGACGAGCTTCCTCCGCGTCTCGATGAGGTGCTCGGGCAGGACCTTCACGTCCGCGAGGACGGGCATGAAGTTCGTGTCGCCGGCCCACCGAGGGACGACGTGCAGGTGGACGTGGTCGGCGATGCCCGCGCCGGCGATGCGGCCGAGGTTCCAGCCCAGGTTGTAGCCCTGCGGCGAGAACGTCTGCGCGAGCGCGCCGATACCGGCGCCCGCGAGCCGGTGGATCTCGAGCGCCTCCGCGTCCTCGAGCTCGCCGAAGTCGACGCCGTGGCGAAGCGGCGCGACCATCAGGTGGCCGGACGCGTATGGGAACTTGTTGAGCAGCACGATCGCCCGTGTGCCGCGGTGCACGACGAGCCGCTCCTCGTCGTCGCCCGCAGCGGCGAGGCAGAAGACGCAGCCCTCCTGCTCGTCCGCCGCCTGGATGTACTCGAGGCGCCACGGCGCCCACAGCGGCTTCGTCACTCCGGCCCTTCTACCAGTATTCGTCGATGCGCACGCCCCGCCTCGGCTCGCCGGCCGTCGTGCTCGCGGCCCTCGTCGGCGCCTCGACGCTGCTCCGCTTCTGGGCCGCGACGCGGATCCCGACGCCGTGGATCGCGCCTGACGAGCTGATCTACGCGGAGCTCGGCCGGAGCCTCTATGCGCACGGCACGCTCGACCTCCTCGGGCAGCGGACGAGCTTCTTCAGCCTCGTGTACCCGGCGCTTGCCGGCCCGCCGCTGAGCCTCGGCGACGTCGCGCTCGGGTACACGCTACTGAAGGCGGTGCAGGCGCTGGTCATGTCGCTCGCGGGCGTGCCCGTCTACCTCTGGGGACGGAGCCTGGTGCGACCGCGGCTGGCGCTGCTCGCGGCGGCCCTGACCCTCGCGCTCCCGGGCCTCGTCTACTCGGGTCTGATCCTGACCGAGGTCGCGTTCTACCCGCTGCTCGTGCTCGCGGCGTGGGCGATGGCCGAGGCGCTTTCCCGTCCGACACTTGCGCGGCAGGCCGTCTTCGTCGGCGCGCTGCTCGTCGCGATCGGGACGCGGCTCCAAGCCGTTGCGCTGGCGCCCGCCTTCCTGACGGCGCTCGTGGTGCACCGCGCGAACGCGCGCCGCCTCTGGCCGACGGTCGCGTCCTTCGCGGCGGGGGCGGTGGCGTGGGCCGGCTGGCAGCTCCGAAACGGCGGCCCGCCGAGCAGGCTCCTGGGCGCGTACCAGGCGGCGGGGGAGGTCCACTACACGGTCGGCGACTCGGTTCGTTTCGTGCTGTACCACCTCGGCGACGTCGTGCTCTTCACCGGCGTGTTCCCCGTCTGCGCGCTGATCGTGCTGCTGACGATGCGGCTGCGCTCGCCGGACGAGCGCGCCTACGTCGCGGTCGCCGCGAGCGTGACGCTATGGCTGACCGCCGAGGTCGGGATCTTCGCCTCGCGCCACGTCGGCCACCTCGCGGAGCGGAACCTCTTCGCGCTCGCCCCGATGCTGTTCGTCGCGCTCGCCGTCTGGCTCGACCGCGGAGCGCCGCGACCGCCACTCCGGACCGGCCTCGCTGCGCTCGTCGCCGTGGCGCTCGTGCTGACGCTCCCGGTCGCGGACTTCGTCACGGCGGCGACGATCCCCGACGCGCCGACGCTGATCCCGCTCCACCGCCTCCACGTCCACTGGCCCGGCGTCAGCCTCGAGCTCGTGCTCGACCTCGTGGTCGCCGCCGCGGCGGTCGCGTTCGCGCTCGTCCCTCGGCGCTTCGTCTGGGCGCTCCCGGCCGTTTTGGTGGCCGGGCTCGCGGGCGTCTCTGTCTCCGCGAGCCGCGTGGTCGCCGCCGAAGCGACGCTCGTGCAGCCGGGAACGCTCGGGCCGCATCGCCGCTGGATCGACGCCGTCGCGCGCGGACCCGTCGTCTACCTCTACACCGGCGACGTCTACTGGAACTCGGTCTGGGAGAGCGTCTTCTGGAACCGGCGCGTGCGGACGGTCTACGACCTGCTCTCCGTCCAGGTGCCGGGCGGCATCCCGCAGGTCTCGCTGGGGCCGGAGGAGGACGGGCGGCTCGTCGACAAGTTCGGGCAGGGCCCGCCGGTGCGCTATGTCGTCGCGTCGGACTCGCTCACCTTCCGCGGCACGCGGATCG
>DASUZD010000052.1:0-3351 GCA_036377055.1 Gaiellaceae bacterium
TGACGCGCCCGCTGAGCACGAGCTCGCCGTCACGCAGGTAGCCGAGGTCGCCGGTGCGCAGGAAGCGCCGTCCCTCGAGCTCGCCGAACAGCTCCTCGCTCGCCGCCGCGCTCCAGTAGCCGTCGGTCACGCTCGGCCCGCTAAGCCATAGCTCCCCCTCCGTATCGTCCGCGACCGGTCGTCCCGTCGCGGGATCGACGACGCGGAGCTCCTGGTCGGGAAGCGGCAGTCCGCACGCGACGCGGCCCTCCTCGTCTGCGGCCTCTCCGTCCCAGTGCGCGCCGGAGACGATCAGGGTCGCCTCGGCGAGCCCGTAACAGGGGAAGAAGGACGACCGCCGGAAGCCCGCTGGCGCGAACTTGGCCGCGAAGGCCTCCATCGTTCGCCTGCGAACCGGCTCGGCGCCGTTGAAGGCCAGCCGCCAGCCGGACAGGTCGAGCTGCGCCACCTCCTCCTCGGAGACGCGGCGCCGGACGCAGAGGTCGTACGCGAAGTTGGGGCCGCCGCTGATCGTCGCGCGGAAGTCCGAGATCTGGTGCAACCAGGAGAGCGGCCGCTTCAGGAAGTCGAGCGGCGACAGCAAGCGCACCGGGAAGCCGAAGTAGAGCGGGGTCAAGATGCCGCCGATCAGCCCCATGTCGTGGTACGGCGGGAGCCAGATCAGCCCCCGCGTCTGCGCGTCGAGGCCGAAGTAGGCGGCGATCGCGCCCATGTTGTGCTCGAGGTTTCGGTGGCGCACCACGACCCCGCGCGGCGCCGACGTGCTTCCGGAGGTGTACTGGACGAGCGCGACGTCGTCGGGGTCCGGCCGGGCGGCGGCGTCGAGATCGAGCGGCGGCGCTTCCGCCAGCGCCGTCGGCCGCAGGTGGCTCGCGCCGAGCATCTCCAGGCCGCTGCTCACGAGCTCGTCCGCGAGCACGATCGCCGGCCCCAGGTCGTCGGCGATGCGCGACAGACGCCCCAGCCCGGCATCCGGCCGCCACGGCTCCGGCGGGTACGCGGGCACGGCCGGAACGCCCGCCAGCAGACAGGCGTGCACGGCGATCACGTACTCGAGCCCCGGCGGGTACAGGAGCAGCGCCGGGCGCACGCGCTCCTGGTCCTGTTGGGCGAGGATGCTCCCGGCGAGCGCGCTCGCGCGCTCCGCGAGCACCCCGTAGCTAAGCGCCTCGATCTCGCCGTCCGCGTCGACGAACTCGTACGCCGTCGCGCCTGGCGAGGTCGCCGCGCGCTCGGCCAGGACCTCGACGAGGCCCGCCCCTCGATCCGGAGCTCTGGCCCGCGAAGGTCGCCGGTCTGCCCGGAGCTCACCCCCGCTGCCAGCGCTCCGGCCCGACTGTGTTCTTTCGACGGCCCGCTGCACTCAGTTAGTTGCCGTTCCCACCCTCTATAGATCGAAACCGGGATGACTAGAAGTTTGAACTAGCATCCGCGAGGCGTCTTGCCGCTCGACCGGCGGCGGTTACCCAGTGGTCAAGGAGGGGTACCAGTCACGGGCCCAGAGAGCGGAAGGAGGCTGAAGCGTGACCACGGCGCCGACACAGAAGGACGAGCTGCGCGAAGAGCAGAACCTCGAGCTAGCCGCCACGAGCGCGGACACGGAGCGCCTGGTCGCCCGCTTCTACAGCACCTTCCCGTACCCGTGGCGGCCGTACAAGTACGACTACGTCGAGGACCCGCTCTTCTACGCCCGCATGCTCGCCCAGGAGCTCGGGTGCTGGGACGGGCGCTTCCTTCCCGACGAGCCGCGGATCTGGGTCGCCGGCTGCGGCACCAACCAATCCGTCGTCACCGCTCTCCGCTACCCGCAGGCGCTCGTGATCGGATCGGACATCTCGACCCAGTCGCTCGAGCTCGCAGAACGCACCGCAAACGAGCTCGAGCTCCAGCACGTCAGCGTGCGCGAAGAGAGCATCGTCGACGCCGGCTACGACGCGGCCTTCGACCTGATCATCTGCACCGGCGTCATCCACCACAACCGCGACCCGGGCCTCGCGCTCGAGGGCCTCGCCGAGGCGCTGAAGCCGGACGGGATCATCGAGCTGATGGTCTACAACCGCTTCCACCGGGGCGTCACGAGCGCTTTCCAGCGCGCCGTCCGCATTCTCAACCGCTCTTCTGGGGGCGAGGGTGACGAGGCCGCGCACGAGTTCGAGGAAGACGTTCGGACCGCGCAGGCGCTGCTCGAGGCGGTCGAGGACGGCTCCTGGCTGGACGACTTCCTCGGCGGCTTCGAGCACAAGCACGATGCCGCGGTCGCCGACGCGCTCGTCAACCCCGTCGAGCACAGCTTCACCGTCCGCTCGCTCGTCGAGCTCACCGACCGCTGCGGCCTGCGCGTCGTCGCCCCCTGCCTCAACGTCTTCGACGTCACGCGCGACACCTGGGACTGGGAGCTGCGCATCCCCGACGCGGACGCTCACGCGCGCTACGAGGCGCTTTCGGACGTGGAGCGGTGGTACGCGACGAACCTCGTCCGCTACGAGCGCTCGCCCGGTCTGTGGTTCTACCTCCAGCGCCAGGACGCGCCCAACCCGATCGGCACGGTCGCCGAGCTTTGCGAGAGCTTCCTCGACACCACCTTCGCGCGCTCGGAAGCCACGCAGCGCAACTTCCTCCTCGGCCAGGACGACCGCTACCGGCGCTCGTCGCGCGCCGTCAAGCTGCCCGCCGGCGCCGCGCCCGAGCCGGCGCGGCCGATCCTCGACCTCGTCGACGGCAAGCGGCCGATGCGCGAGCTCTTCTCGCAGGCGGGGATCGAGCCCCGGCTCGCCGACGTCAACACGATCCGGCTCGCCCTCACCACAACCCACTTCCCGTACGTGACCGCGGCGTGAGCTCGAGCACGCCAGCCCGGCTGTTCCGCCTCGTCTGCGGCGGCGAGATCGAGCGCTCGCTGCGCGGCATCCTCGCCGTCACGCTGATCAGCACGACCGCGTTCGCGGCCCTCTGGAGCTATGTCGGCATCTGGGGAGTGACCCACCTGCACGCCAGCCAGTCCGCCGTCGGCGTCATGTACGTCCTCGACGCGATCGGCGCAGCGCTCAGCGGCTACTTCGGCGGCCGCCTCTCCGACCGGCTCGGCCGCCGGCTCGTGATCGCGGCCGCCTGGGGAACGGAGGCGCTCGCCGCGCTCGCCCTGGCCGGAGTGGGCCACCGCATCCTGCTCGGCTTCGCGCTCGTCATCCTCGCGGGCACCGCGTCCGGTCCCGGGTTCGCCGCCACCAACGCCATCGTCGCCGACCTCGTCCCCGAAACGGAGCGCGAATCCGCCTACGCGGCGATGCGCGTTGCGACCAACCTCGGCTTCGTGACCGGGCCGCCGCTCGGAGGACTGCTCTTGATCGGCAC
>DASUZD010000053.1:0-12904 GCA_036377055.1 Gaiellaceae bacterium
CGAGACCGAGCCGTGGGGCTACGCCGACCAGCCGCCGTTCCTGAACGGCGCGGCCGCCGTCGAGACCGACCTCGCGCCGCGCGAGCTCCTCGAGACGCTGCTCGACGTCGAGCGAGCGCTCGGGCGCACCCGCGACGGCCCGCGCTGGGGCGCCCGCACGATCGACCTCGACCTCCTGCTCTACGGCGACGAGGCGATCGACGAGCCCGGCCTCGTCGTGCCGCACCCGCGCCTGCACGAGCGCATCTTCGCGCTCGAGCCGCTCGCTGAGCTCGATCCCGCGCTGGTCATCCCCGGGCGGGGGCCGGTGGCGGCCCTTCTGGCGGGGCTACAATCGGGCTGATGTCGCACATCGACGAACTGGACGAGTTCGAGGCCGAGCTCGAGCTCGCCCTGAAGCGGGAGTACAGCGCGGTCTTTCCGCTCTTCCGCTACTGCCTGCTGACGCAGGACGCGACCTACCTCTGCAACCGGCTCGAGCTCCAGTACGTCCCGCAGCCGAGCTACCCGTTCTTCCACGTCAAGATGGAGGACGTGTGGGTGTGGGACAAGAACCGCCCGACGCGGATCATCCCGCGCGCCGAGATCTACACCTCGAGCGACGTGACCGTGGAGGAGTTGCGCGGCGAGGGCGACGAGCCGAAGCTGACCGCGGAAGCTCTCGCCGAGAAGATCGGCGAAGTCCTCCCGGGCGAGGACGACATCTGAATTAGGCTCGGCGGCATGCTGCTCGCCGCCGACGTCGGAAATACCCAGACCGCCCTCGGCCTCTACGACGGCGCCGTTCTCCGCGACCACTGGCGGCTCGCGACCGAGGCCCAGCGCACCGGCGACGAGCTGGGCGCGCTCTTCGGCCGCTTCTTCGACCCGGACGTCCTCCAGGGCATGTGCCTCGCCTCGACCGTGCCGGGCCTCGTGCGCGAGTACCAGCTCCTGGCCGAGCGCTGGGCGCATGCCCCGCTTCTCGTCGTCGGGCCCGGCACGCGCACGGGGATGCCGATCCGCTACGACGACCCACGCGAGGTCGGCCCGGACCGGATCGTCAACGCGGTCGCGGCGAAGGAGCGTTACGGCGCGCCGGCGATCGTGGTCGACTTCGGCACCTCGACGAACTTCGACGTCGTCTCGCCCGAGGGCGAGTACGTCGGCGGCGTGCTCGCTCCGGGGATCGAGATCTCGATGGACGCGCTGTTCGCCCGCGCCGCGAGGCTGGTCAAGGTCGACTTCGCCCAGCCGCCGAGCGTGATCGGCAAGACGACCGCGATGGGCCTCCAGTCCGGGCTCGTGTACGGCTTCGCGGGTCAGGTGGACGGGATCGTCGACCACATCCGCGGCGAGCTCGGCGCGGAGGCGCCCGCGATCGCGACCGGCGGCCTCGCCGACCTGATCGCGCCGCACTCGCGGACGATCGAGCGCGTCGACCCGTTCCTGACCCTCGAAGGACTGCGAATCGTCTGGGAGCGCGCGACCGCTTAACAGCGCGCGGCGTCGGCTTCGGCCGGTACAACACCTCGCCATGAAGGACCTCGAGTGACGACGACCGCTACTCCCGCTCGTCCCGCGGTCCCTGCCGCCGCGCGCCGCGCGTGGCCCGACTGGCTCCTCGAGGTCGGCGTCGGCCTCGTCGTTGCCGTCGTCTACCTGCTCACGCTGTCCGGCAACCACAGCGAGCTCGAGGACAGCATGACCTACACGAATCGGATCCGAGACGACCCGCACTCGCAGTTCTTCGAGGGAATTCACGTCATCTTCGACTGGGTCGCCTGGGCGGTGTACGAGGTCGTGCGCGCGACCGGGATCACCGAAGACCCCCTGCGGACGATCCAGGTCTTCGACGCGCTGCTCGCGGCGGTGACCGTCGCCCTGCTCGCACGGATCCTCGTCCGCGGCGGCGTGTCACGGCCCGCCGCGCTCGTCGGCTGCGGGATCTTCGCCTTCTCGTACAGCTTCTGGCACAACAGCGTCGAGGTCGACGTGCGCTCGCTCTCGGCGTTCACGCTCGTCCTCTCGCTCGGCGCCGCCTGGCGCGCGACCGAGTGGCCGTCGGTGCGCGCGTTTGTCGTGCTCGGAGCGCTGAACGGCTGCGCCGTCCTCGCGCACGTCACGAACGTCCTCTTCGCCGGGGTCGCGATCGCCGCGATGCTGCTCGCCCGCCGCGAGCGCCCGCTCTCCGCCGTCGGCCGCTGGTTCGGCGCGTATGCCGTCACGGCCTCCGCCGTCGTGGTCCCGATCTACGCCATCGCCGCGGTCGTGCGGGACCTCGGGACGCCCAAGGCGTTCTGGGACTGGTTCACCGCAGAGACCCACGGCGGAAGCTACGGCCAGATCGCCCTCGGCTCGGTGAAGGACGCGGTCGTGGGCTGCGGGCGCGCGCTAGTCGGTGGACATTTCGCGCTCGCGCTCCACTCGGTCCACCGCTTCGTCGACGTTCACTTCCCCGCCAAGCCGCTCCGCGAGGAGTACTACTTCCTGCGTGGCTACTCGACGGCGCTCGCCGCGGCGCTCCTCGCCGCGACCGTCGTCGTCGCGTTGCTCATCGTGGCGCTCGCCGCCCAGTGGCTGTCGCGGCGCCTGAGGCTCGGGCTGAACGGGCGGTTGCGCACGCTGTCCGTGCTCTGCGTCGTCTGGGTCGTCGTCTACGCGACGCTCTTCACTATCTGGGACCCGTTCAACCTCGAGCTCTGGTACGTCTTCTGGCTGCCCGTCGCCCTCCTGCTCGCGTTGCCACTCGCGGCCGGACGCACGTCGCGGCTTCGCCTCGGCGCCGGCGTGGCCGTCGTGGTCGGGCTCTTCGCAGTGAACCTGCTCGGGAGTGCGCTTCCGCAGCGGTCGAACGCCAAGGACTACTGGCGCGTGCGGGCGACCTGGTACCGCACGCACGTCCATCACGACGACCTGATCATCTCCTACGAGTACATCTGGAGCAACTACCTCGCCTACCTGACGCCGGCGCAGGTCGTCGACGCCCAGGCGTTCTTCAAGCGGATGCCTCGCGCCGAGGCCGCGAGGAGGGTTCAGGAGATCGCCAACTCGTCGCACGCCCGCCGCGTCTTCATCAGCGACTACAACTTCGACCCGTATCCGGGCAACCCGGCCGCGTGCAACGACGGCATGCACACGTGCGAGAACGCGGCGTTGCTGCGGCGCCTGCTGCTGCCGCGCAGCCACGTCGTCGCTCGCACGCCGCTCGAGAAGGTCTGGGAGTACCGGCGGCCCGGCTGATTCGGGCAGGAGCTTGCGCGCGCCTCAGGAAGAAGAGGCGGCACGACATCGCGACGTCATGGAACCGATCAGCCCCGAGCTCGCGCTCGTCGACCCGGAGCTCGCGCGGCGGGCGCGGGCGCTGTTGCCGACTCCGGGCGCGGTCGAGCCGCTGCGTTCGGATGCCACGCCGGAGCCCGCTGCTGCGCCTCCGCCGCCGGCCGCGCGGCGCCTTCGTCTCCGCACGGACCTCCTGGCGCGCACCGCGGCGTGGCTCGCCATCCCGAGCATCGCGCTCAACATCGCGTACATCCGGGCGGACTCGGCCGCCGAGTCGGCGCCGGCGACGACGACGGCCACGCCGCGGGTCGTGACGGTCACGGTCGCGCCGATCGCTCCAAGTGCTCGCGCGTCGACGCGGCCTCGTGCGGCGCGCCCCCGCAAGAGCGGTGTCGCCGCGGCGAGCCACACGAGCACCGCTCCCTCGCGTCCAGTGGTTCCCGACCGAAGCGGCGTCCTGCGCTGGCCCGCGAGCGCCAAGGCTCGCAGGTACGACGTCGTCGTCTGGCTCGGTCATCGGCGCATCGCCGACGTCTGGTCGGCGAAGCCGGAGGTCACGGTCGCAGAGCTCGCCTGCCGCGGCTCGCGCCCGCTCGCCTCCGGCCGCTACCTCTGGTTCGTCTACCCCTTGGTCGACGTCCAGCGGCGGCGCTACGGGGATCTTGCGAAGTGGGGGACGTTCGTCGTCGACGGGAAGCTGCGCTGCCCGAAGGAGGCACAACAGGCCCGCTGACGGTTCCCGGTTGATCGCACCGGCCGTTTCGGCTACAACCCGTGGAGGGTCGGGGGAGGGCCGTTGCGGCACCGTTTTGCTGAATTGATTCGTGTCCTCGGCGCATGCGCGACGGCGGCGGCCTGCGTGATCGCCCTGGTGGCCGTCGGAACGGCCTCGGCCGACGGGCCTCCCGGCCCGGGCGGCGGCGTGCTGAAGCCCGGAGCCTCGGCTGGCGCCGCCGGCGCGGTCGCCACGCTGCCGACCGGTTTCCAGGACTCGACGGTGATCACGGGCCTCGTCAACCCGACGGCCGTCCGCTTCGCGTCCGACGGGCGGATCTTCATCGCCGAGAAGAGCGGGCTGATCAAGGAGTACGACAACCTCTCCGACACGACGCCGACGATCGTGGCCGATCTCAGGACCGCGACCGACGACTACTGGGATCGCGGTCTGCTCGGGCTCGCGCTCGATCCGAACTTCCCGACGAGCCCGTACGTGTACGTCCTGTACACGTACGACGCGCCGCCGGGCGGGACCGCGCCGACCTGGAACGACGGGTGCCCGACGCCTCCGGGCCCGACGACCGACGGCTGCGTCGTCCAGGGACGCCTCGCAAAGCTGACGCTGTCGGGCAACACCGCGACGAACGAGCAGGTGCTGCTCCAAGGCTGGTGTCAGCAGTTCCCCAGCCATTCGATCGGCGACCTTCGTTTCGGCACCGACGGCAGCCTGTTCGTCTCCGGTGGCGACGGAGCCAACTTCGGCGTCGTCGACTACGGCGGACTCGGGGGCAGCAGCGGCAGCCCGACGCCTGCGAATCCTTGCGGCGACCCGCCGAGTCCGGTGGGGACGGCGCTCTCGCCGCCCACGGCGGAGGGCGGCGCCCTTCGCAGCCAGAGCCCCCGGCGCGCGACGGGCGAGCCCGTCCTGCTGAGCGGCGCGATCCTCCGCGTCGACCCCGCGACCGGCGCGGGCGTCCCCTCGAACCCGCTGGCGTCGAGCTCGGACGCGAACGCGCGGCGAATCGTCGCCTACGGCATGCGGAACCCGTTCCGCTTCACGCTCCGGCCCGGGACGAACGACATCTGGCTCGGTGACGTCGGCTGGAGCACTTGGGAGGAGATCGACCGGATCCCCGACCCGACCGCGGGACCGCTCAACTTCGGCTGGCCCTGCTACGAGGGCGTCGGCCCGCAGCCCGGCTATCAGAGCGCGGGCCTGAACCTGTGCAGCAGCCTCTACGGCGGCAGCTCGAGCGGCACCTTCGGGACGACGACCGCCGGCGCCTCGATCGACACCGCCTCCGCGAACCTGAAGGAGGTGTCGAAGTACACGGCGGTCGCGGGGAACGTGACGAAGCTGACCGGCTACGTCTCGGGGCTCGGCGCGGCGTCGGGCTCGCAGAAGATCAAGGCCGTCATGTACGCGGACAGCAACGGCAACCCGGGTGCGCTGCTCGGCGTCTCGAACGAGGTGACGATGAACGCGGGCACGGCCTGGGCGTGGAAGGACTTCACGTTCGCAAATCCGGTGCCGGTGCAGGCGGGGACGATCTGGATGGGCTACATCGCGTCGACGACGAGCGATCTGACGCAGCTCCGCTACGACACGTCGTCGGGCGAGCTTCGCTACAACGTGAACTCGGGCGGCTACGCGGCCGGGCCGACGAACCCGTTCGGCACGCCGACGATCTCGAGCAAGCACTACTCGCTCTACGCAACGTACACAGGCGGCAGCGGCGGCGGGGGCTCGGTGGCGGCTCCGCTCTTCACGTACGCGCACACCGCGAGCGTCGTGTCGGGCGACGGCTGCCCGACCGGCGGCTCGTCCGTGGCCGGGATGACCTTCTACCAGGGCGGCACGTACCCGAGCTCGTACAACGGCGCGCTCTTCTTCGAGGACCACACCCGCGCCTGCATCTGGGCGATGAAGGCGGGGTCGAACGGCCTCCCAGATCCGAATCAGATCTCGATCTTCGTGCAGGGCGCCGCGAGCCCGGTCGACCTCGAGACCGGCCCGGGAGGCGACCTCTTCTACGTCGACTTCGACGGGGGCACGCTGCATCGGATCAAGTACCTGAGCTCGAACAACCCGCCGACCGCGGTGGCGACGGCGAGCCCGACGAACGGCTCCGCGCCGCTAACCGTGAACTTCGATGGCAGCGGGTCGAGCGACCCCGACGGCGATCCGATCACGTACGCCTGGGACCTCGACGGCGACGGCGCCTACGACGACTCGACGGTGGTGAAGCCGACGTTCACGTACTCGACGCCGGGCACGTACACGGTGCGCCTGAAGGTGACGGACAGCAAGGGCGCCTCGACGATCAGCTCGCCGATCACGATCAACGCCGGCAACGACCCGCCGGTGCCGACGATCACGGCGCCGTCGTCGACGCTCACGTGGAAGGTCGGCGACCTGATCAACTTCTCCGGCAGCGCGACCGATCCCCAGGACGGCACGCTGGCGCCGTCGCAGCTCAGCTGGGCGGAGATCATCCATCACTGCTTCGACCCGACGAACTGCCACACCCACCTCGTGCAGACGTTCACGGGGGTCGCGAGCGGGTCGTTCAACGCGCCCGACCACGAGTACCCGTGCTGGCTCGAGCTTCAGCTGACCGCGACGGACTCGAAGGGCGCGACGGCGACCACGAGCGTGCGCCTCGACCCGCAGACGGTGGATCTGACGGTCGCGTCCAACCCGACCGGCGCGCAGGTCGCGATCAACGAGATCAGCGGCCCGGCTCCGCTGACGAAGACGGCCGTCATCGGCTCCACGAACTCGATCAGCGCGCCGTCGCCGCAGACGATCGGAGGCTCGACGTATGCCTTCGGCTCCTGGTCGGACGCAGGCGCACAGACGCACAACGTCGTCGCGCCCGCGACCGCGACCACGTACACGGCGACGTTCAACCTCCAGACGACGGGAACGTTCGGGACGACCACCCCTGGCGCCTCCACCGACACGGCCTCGGCGAACCTGAAGGAGGTCTCGAAGTACACGGCAGTCGCGGCGAACGTGACGAAGCTGACGGGCTACGTCTCGGGGCTCGGAAAGACGTCGGGCTCGCAGAAGATCAAGGCCGTCATGTACGCGGACAGCAACGGCAACCCGGGCGCGCTGCTCGGCGTCTCGAACGAGGTGACGATGAACGCGGGCACGGCCTGGGCGTGGAAGGACTTCACGTTCGCGAACCCCGTTCCGGTGCAGGCGGGCACGATCTGGATGGGCTACATCGCGTCGACCACGAGCGATCTCACGCAGCTCCGCTACGACACGTCGTCGAACGAGCTCCGGTACAACCTCAACTCGGGCGGCTACGCGGCCGGCCCGTCCAATCCCTTCGGCACGCCGACGATCTCGAGCAAGCACTACTCGCTCTACGCGACGTACACGACGACGGGCCAGGCCGTCGCTCGGATGACGTCGTCGCGCGGCTAGGCCCGAAAGCGGAGGGCATAGCAGTCGTCACGCGCGATCTCGTCGGCGCGCCCGATCAGGTCGTCCAGGTCGTCGAGCACGTGCAGGAAGCGGCCGGAGAGCGCGTCGGCGCGTCCGGTGGCCAGCTCGACGACGAGCCGGCCTGCGCGCTCAGGCTCGAGCGCGTCCTCCCGCTCGCCGAGCTCCGGGAGCCACTCGCGGCCGGCCTCCGATCGGGCAGCCTCCTCGAGGAGGCGCGTTCGCACGAAGCCCGGCGTGATCGCGAAGACGCAGAGGCCGTAATCCGCGACCTCCGCGGCGAGGGAGTCGACGAAGCGCAGGAGCGCGGCCTTGCCCGAGGCGTACCCGGACGAGTAGGGCCGCGGCCCGTTCGCGGCGTAGCTCGAGACCGCGACGATCCTGCCGGAGCGGCGTTCGATCATCCCCGGAAGGACGGCGCGGGCGCAGACGTAGGCACCGCGGAGCGTCACCTCCACGTCGCGCCACCAGTCCTCGGCGTCGCCTTCCCAGGCCGGGCCGACGTGGTCCCACGTTCCGGCGTTCGCGACGAGCATCGCCGGCGGGCCGAGCGCCTGCTCGACCTGCGAGACGAGCCGCTCGACCTGGCGCGCGCTCGTCACGTCCGTCGGCACGGCCAGCGCGTCCGGGAGCTCCGCGGCGGCTGCGGCGAGCTCCGGCTCCGAGCGAGCCGCGAGCGCGACGGATGCGCCCTCCGCCGCGAGAGCGCGAGCGATCGCGAGGCCGATGCCGCGACCGGCGCCGGTGACGATCGCGACCTGGCCCTGGAGTCTCGGCATCGACGGCCTAGACTACGACGGTCCGTGCGCGATCGCGCTGCGGAGTGCTGAGCCATGCAGGCAACCGCCACGACATCCACGACGACGCTGCCGCCCTGTCGCCTCTGCGGCACGGGACTTCGGCGCACGTTCGTCGACCTCGGCATGTCGCCGCTCTGCGAGAGCTTCCTCGACGCCGAGCAGCTGAACCGGATGGAGCCGTTCTACCCGCTGCACGTGCGGATCTGCGAGGAGTGCCTGCTCGTCCAGCTCGAGACGTACGTCGCGGCGGAGGAGATCTTCGGCGGCGACTACGCCTACTTCTCCGCCTACTCGGACAGCTGGGTCGAGCACGCGCGCGTCTACTCCGAGCGGATGATCGAGCGGCTGGAGCTCTCGGACCGGAGCCTCGTGGTCGAGCTCGCCTCGAACGATGGGTACCTGCTTCAGCACTTCGTGCGCCGCGGGATTCCGTCGCTCGGGATCGACCCGGCGCGAAACGTCGCCGCGGCCGCACGGGAGCGCGGCGTCGAGACGCTGGTCGAGTTCTTCGGCGCAGACGTGGCCGAACGGCTCGCGGAGGAGCGCGGCGCCGCCGACCTCGTCGTTGCGAACAACGTCCTCGCGCACGTACCCGACGTGAACGACTTCGTGGACGGGATCCGCCGCCTGCTCGCGGACGGCGGGGTCGCGACGATCGAGGTGCCGCACCTCGTGCGGCTGATCGAGGGAATGCAGTTCGACACGATCTACCACGAGCACTACTCGTACTTCTCGTTCCACACGCTCGTCCGGCTCTTCGCCGAGCACTCGCTCCAGGTCTTCGACGTCGAGGAGCTGCCGTCGCACGGCGGGTCGCTGCGCGTCTACGTCCGTCACCCGCGCGGCGAGCGGTCCGAGTCGGTCGAGGCGCTGCTGGCGCGCGAGCGGGAGGCGGGATACGACTCGCTCGAGGGGTACGAAGGCTTCGGCGAGCAGGTTGCCGAGCTGAAGCGGAAGCTGCTCGAGCTGCTGTTCGCGCTCCGGCGCGACGGGAAGCAGATCGCCGGCTACGGCGCTCCCGGCAAGGGCAACACGCTGCTCAACTACTGCGGGATCCGCACCGACCTGCTCGACTACACCGTCGACCGCAACCCGGGCAAGCACGGGACGTTCCTGCCCGGGACGCACATCCCCATCCACCCGCCCGAGCGCATCGCCGAGACGCGGCCCGACTACGTCCTCATCCTGCCGTGGAACCTCAAGCGGGAGATCGCCGCGCAGCTCGAGTACGTGCGGGAGTGGGGCGGCCGGCTCGTCGTGCCGATCCCGGAGCCGGAGGTCCTGCCGTGAAGGTCGTCCTCTTCTGCGGTGGTCTCGGACTGCGGATGCGCGAGGAGTCGGTGCGGCTGCCGAAGCCGATGATCCCGTTGGGCGACCGGCCGATCCTCTGGCACATCATGAAGTACTACTCCGACTTCGGCTTCCGCGAGTTCATCCTGTGCCTCGGCTACAAGGCCGAGGCGATCAAGGAGTACTTCCTGAACTACAGCGAGGCGCTCTCGAACGACTTCGTCCTCACGGACGGCGGCAAGACCGTCGAGCTTCTGTCGAGCGACACGCACGACTGGTCGATGACCTTCGTGAATACCGGGCTCCACTCGACGATCGGCGAGCGGCTGAAGCGCGTCCAGCAACATCTCGAGGGGGAGGAGACGTTCCTCGCGACCTACGGCGACGGCCTCACGGACGCGCCGCTCTACGACATGATCGACACCCTCTCCGCGAGCGGGAAGACGGGCGTCTTCCTCTGCGTGCACCCGACGCACCAATTCCACGTCGTGTCCCTGGACGCCGGGAACGGCGTCCGCGAGATCCGCGACGTCCGCGCGGCGAACCTCTGGATCAACGGCGGGTTCTTCGTCTTCCGGCGCGAGATCTTCGACTACCTGCGGGAGGGCGAGGACCTCGTCGACGACGCGTTCAACCAGCTGATCGCGGAGGACCGGCTCCTCGCGTACCCGTATGACGGCTTCTGGGCGCCGATGGACACGCTCAAGGACAAGCAGACCCTGGAGAGTCTCCTCGAGTCGGGCGACCCGCCGTGGAGCCACCCGCGCGGGCTCGACGTGCGCGAGGCGCCGACGCCCGACTGATGCTCACGGCGTCGTTCGACCTCGGGCGTGCCGCCCGCGTGCTCGCGATCGGCTGCCATGCGGACGACGTCGAGATCGGCTGCGGCGGGACGCTGCTCGCGCTGATCGAGGCTCGCCCCGACCTGGAGGTGACGTGGCTCGTCCTCGGCGCGGCCGGAGAGCGGGAGGAGGAGGCGCGTGCGAGCGCGGCGGCTTTCCTCTCCGGCGCCGCGACGTCCACGGTCGTCGTCGAGGGCTTCCGCGACGGCTTCTTCCCGTACCTCGGCCCGGCCGTGAAGGAAAGGTTCGAGGAGCTGAAGGGTGAGGTCTCGCCCGACCTGATCCTGACCCACGCCGGCATCGACCTCCACCAGGACCACCGGCTCGTCTCCGAGCTGACGTGGAACACGTTCCGCGACCACGCGATCCTCGAGTACGAGGTGCCGAAGTGGGACGCTGACCTGGCTGCGCCGAACGTCTACGTGCCGCTCTCGGACGAGATCGTCACGCGCAAGATCGAGCTGCTGCTGGAGCACTTTCCGTCGCAGCGCGACAAGCACTGGTTCACCGACGACCTCTTCCGCGGCCTGATGCGGCTGCGCGGGATGGAGGCGAACTCCCCCAGCCGCTTCGCGGAGGCGTTTCGATGCAGGAAGCTCGTCCTCGCGGCCTGACCGACCGCCTCGACGCCGGCCGCGCCGGGGCAGAGGCCTACGAGCTCGCGCGCCGGCTGTTTCCGCTGCCGCGGAGCCTGACGGGCGACGGCGTCCGCGAGACGCTGCGCCTCGTCTCGGAACTCGTGCCGCTCGACGTGACGGAGGTTCCGACGGGGACGCCGCTCTTCGACTGGACGGCGCCGCGCGAGTGGAACGTGCGCGACGCGTGGATCGCCGACGCGAGCGGCCGCCGGATCGTCGACTTCGCGTCCAGCAACCTGCATTTGCTCGGCTACAGCCGGCCGGTGCGCGAGACGCTGACCGGCGCCGAGCTCGAACCGCATCTCCACTCGCTCCGCGAGCACCCGGACTGGATCCCGTACCGGACCGGGTACTGGGCCGACACGTGGGGCTTCTGCCTGAGCGAGCGCCAGCGAGCGGAGATCCGGCGCGACGAGCGGTACGAGGTCGTCGTCGACGCGACGCTCGAGGACGGGCACCTGACGTACGCGGAGGCCGTCCTGCCCGGGGAGACCGACGAGGAGGTGCTGCTCTCGACGTACGTCTGCCACCCGTCGGTCGCGAACGACAACGTCTCGGGGATCGCGCTGCTCGCCGTCCTCGGTCGCCACCTGGCCGAGCGGCCGCTCCGGCGCACGCACCGGCTGCTCTTCAGCCCTGGGACGCTCGGCCCGCTCGCCTGGCTCTCGCGCAACCTCGAGCGCCTGGATCGCATCTACGCCGGCGCCGTCGTGGCGTGCGTCGGCGACAGCGGGCCGGTGCGGTACAAGCGCAGCCGCCGCGGCGACACCGCCATCGACCGCGCCGCCGCGCACGTCCTCCGGCACTCGCGCCCGGGCGCGATCGTCGAGGACTTCGTCCCGTGGGGCGGCGACGAGCGGCAGTTCTGCTCGCCCGGGTTCGACCTGCCGGTGGGCGCGCTGACGCGGACGCCGCACGGCCTCTACCCCGAGTACCACAGCTCGGCCGACGACCTCGACCTGATCGGGCCGGACAGCCTCGGCGACTCGTTCGCGGCGGCCGTCGAGATCCTCGACGTCTTGGAGCGCGACCGCACGTACGTCTCGCGCAGTCCCTACGGCGAGCCGCAGCTCGGGCGGCGCGGCCTCTATCGCGAGATCAGCGCGGGCGTGCCCCGCGAGGACGAGGCCTTGCAGCGCGCGCTGATGTGGGTCCTGAACCAGGCGGACGGGACGCGTTCGCTGCTCGAGACTGCGGAGCGGGCTGAGCTGCCGTTCGGGCTCGTCGCCGACGCGGCCGCGGCGCTCGCCGAGGCGGAGCTGCTCGAATGAGGGTGCTCGTCACCGGCCATCACGGCTACATCGGCTCGGTCGTAGCGCCGCAGCTCGCGGAGGCGGGGCACGACGTCCTCGGGCTGGACGCGTTCCTCTATCGCGGGTGCGACTTCGGCGGCGACGGCGCTCGCGTGGAGGAGCGGGTCGGCGACGTCCGCGACGTGCAGCCGGCCGACCTCGCCGGCCTCGACGCCGTCGTCCACTTCGCCGCGCTCTCGAACGACCCGCTCGGCGACCTCAACCCGGAGTGGACGTACGACGTCAACCTCGAGGGGACGATCCACCTCGCGCGCGCGGCGAAGGAGGCCGGCGTGCCGCGGTTCGTCTTCGCCTCCTCGTGCAGCATGTACGGCGCCTCGAGCCGCGACGACGTGCTCGACGAGGACGCGCCGCTCCGGCCGCTGACCGCCTACGCGGAGTCGAAGGTGCGCGCCGAGGAGCAGCTGTCGGCGCTCGCCGACTCCGGCTTTTCGCCGGTGTCGCTCCGGAACGCGACTGCGTACGGCGTCTCGCCGCGCCTGCGGCTCGACGTCGTCCTGAACAACCTCGTCGGCTGGGCGTTCACGACCGGCCGCATCCGGCTCCTCTCCGACGGCAGCTCGTGGCGGCCGATCGTCCACGT
>DASUZD010000054.1:0-5440 GCA_036377055.1 Gaiellaceae bacterium
CGCGTGGTGGAGCGACCGCCTCGACCCCGACTGGCGTCCGCGGACGCGCGACGAGAGCCAGGCGATCCTCGATCGCGTCCGGCTCGTCGGCGAGTTCTGGCGCCTCCCGTAGGGTGGCGAGCGTGCGGATGGTCATGGTCGCGGGCGCCGGCGGCCTCGCCGGCGCCGGCGGCACGCGCATCGTGCCCGGCTTCGGCGCTGCGCGGCGGGGCACATGACGTCGAGGCGGTCGTCGCGGCGCTCCGACGTCAGATGCCCCGCCCCACAAGGCTCACCGACATGGACGAGCCGGTCCCGATCAACCCGCGGACCTACGAAATAGAAGGCGTGATCCGGCTCGGTTTCCCGCCGCGGCCCGCCTTCGCGCGGGCTCTTCGCAAGCGAGCACTGCAGATCTGTCCGGCAAGGATCGTCGACCGCTCCTGGGCCGTGAGGTAGACCTGACTCGCGTCCAGCTCCCTGCAAGCGCGAGGGTCGTCTTCCTCGCGAAAACCGGCAAGCGCTGGACCGCCTGGTACCACAGCTGATCTGACTTCGCGTCTGGTCGGGCAAGATCGACTGGTGCGCGAACCTCTCGCGAGCCGCCTCCTCTTCCCGCTCGTCGAGCGGCGCTTCACCTACGCGGAGTACGCGCGCTTCCTCGACCGGGTCAGCGGGCGCGCCGTCGTGCCGATGCGCAAGCTCGCGCGCGGGGAAGGCGATCTCGCGCTCCGGCACGATGTCGACTCACGGCTCGACAGCGCGCTCCAGGTCGCCCGGCTCGAGCACGACCGCGGGTTTCGCGCGACGTACTTCGCGCTGCACACGGCGCCGTACTGGGACGACCCCGACCTTGTCGGGAAGCTGCGCAACCTCCAGGAGCTCGGCCACGAAGTCGGCTTCCACAACGACCTCGTCACGCTCCAGCGCGTCCGGGGCATCGATGCGGGTGCGTACCTGCGCGAGGCGCTCGCACGCCTGCGAGACGGCGGCCTCGAGGTCGTCGGCGTCGCGGCGCACGGCTCGCCGTGGTGCCATCGGCTCGGGTTCCACAACAACTACGTCTTCCGCGGGTGGGACGAGCCGGTGCCGGGATTCCCGTCGACGGAGGTGCCGGAGAAGCTCGACCCGGCGGAGTTCGGGCTCGAGTACGAGGCCTACCACGTGCCGCACAACGTGTACTTCTCCGACTCGTCGTTCGTGGACGGCCGGCGCTCGCACCCTGCCGACCTGCGCCTCGAGCCGGGCAAGCGCACGATCGTGCTCGTCCACCCGTGTCACTGGGACGCCGGCGTCGCCGCGAAAGTGCGGAGACTCGCGGCCCGGTTGGGGGACAGGGCCTCCTTGCAACGACAATAGATTTCCCGCTATGACGTCGCCGGCCCCTCCGGTGTTCGTCGGCGGGATCAATCGAAGCGGTACGACGCTGATGGCTCGGATCATCGGCTCGAGCAGCGCGGTCGCGGTCCCGCCGAGCGAGTTCCTGTTCTTCGGGAGACGAGCGGGCGTGCCTCCGGCCGATCGCGCCGAGTTCGAGCGGCGCCTCGCCGCGATCCTCAGATGGCCGCGCGTCCGCGAGTGGGACCTCGACGATCGCGAGGTGATGGAGCACTCGAGGAGCTGGTCGGCGAGCGCGCGGTCACTCTTTGTCCTGCCGCTCGAGTCGTACCGCACGCAAACCGGAAAGGCCCGCCTCGGCGAGAAGTCTGTCCTCAACGAGTTCCGGCTCGACGTTCTTCGCGCCTGGTTCGGCGACTACCGGCTCGTCCACATGATCCGGGACCCGGTCGCCGCGTACGCGTCGTCGTTCGCGGGTCAGCCTCCCGATGCACGCCGCGCGATCAGGTGGGGGCGCGTCTGGCTCGCGTCGGCCGTGACCGGCCTCCAGCCGGCGCGCGAGGACGCGGTGCGACACAGGCTCGTCCGCTACGAGGACCTCACGGCGGACCCGCGTGCGACCATCGCCTCGGTCGCGGAGTTCGTCGGGGTCCCGTTCGAGGAGAGCGCGATGCTCGACCTCGCCGGCTACGACGAGAAGGAGAACTCGAGCTTCGCCGCCTCCGCGAACGGGACGTACGAAGGCGCGATCCGCAACGGTGACGACGTCGATCGCCGCGCGGCGGTCCATCCGCGCGACCGCTTGGCGCTCGCGAGCATCTGTGGACACGCGGCTCGCGCGCTCGGCTACCGGCTCGAGCGGCGTCCGTCGATCGCCGTCGCGCTCGCTCGGGCTGCCGTCGACGCCAGGCCGCGGCACCGGCTGCGCACGCTCCGCGCGACGCTCAGCTGACTGCCCACTTAGGTCTCGTACCGCAAGATCCACTCGGCCAGGAACGGCTCCGCGATCCTGTAGCCGGAGCGGTACCGGTCGACAAGCTCGTCCTCGGCGAGCGCCTCGAGCGTCCGCTGGACTGTCGAGCTTCCTGGAAGCCCGTGCTCACGTCGGTAGCCCGCGCTCAGCGGGGCCTCGCCCGGCGCTGCGGCAAGGGCGGCGAGCGTCTGCCGCTGCGCTCGCGAAGCCTCTTCCCAGATGCGCTGGAAGTGGGCGTTCTCCGCTCGGAGGACGCGTGCAAGCGCCTCGTCGAGCAGCTCCGCGGTCGCCGTGGCGCGTCGCTCGGTGATCTCCCACAGCGTGTACGCGAGCTCCTGCGTCCCGTACGGGTGGCAGTGCGTTATCGCGAGGAGGCTCTCCACCACGCCGTCGTCGATCTTCCGCGCGGTCCGACGGAATCGCGATCCCGAACGTATTTGGCAAACGCCGGAGCGGGGATGGCACCGAGCTCCACCTGCTTCGCGCTGCGCCAGAAAGGCTCGTTCTCGTCGTTGAAGATCTCCTCCATCATGTGACGCTTGCTGCCGAGGTAGACGTGCGCGACGTTGGGTTGCTCCTGAAAGACCGAGCGCATCAACGGGAGAAGCTCGCGATCGATCTTCACGATCTCCTGGAACTCGTCGAAGACGACGGCCACGCGCCGGTCGCGCTCACTCGCGAGCTGGGCGGGAAGCTCGAGGAGGCGCTCGATCGTCGCGTCGATGTCGGAGGGATGGTGGCCCGCGCGGAAGCTGAAGCCAAGTGAGCCGCCGGAGTCGAGCGTCATCACCGGCGCTACTCGCAGTCCTCTGAAGACGCCGGCCGCTCGCTCCCTCACCTTGAACAGCGTCGACGCGATGTCATCGTAGATCGAGGCTGCAAGCTTCTCGGCCAGCTTCTCCTTGCTCGGGGCCTTCATCAGGTCGACCTGGGCGACGAGCATCTCGTCGTCGCGCACGAGCTCGTGCGCGACGCGCCACAGGAGCGACGATTTTCCGAATCGGCGCGGCGCGAAGACGACGACGTTCTGGCCGTTCATCCTGATCGTATGAACGCTGAGTGGCTTACGCAAGGTTGCGTTACGCGTAGTTGCGTTACGCGTAGTTGCGTTACACGGGTTCGCGTTCGACGTCCCAGGCAGCCGCGAGAGCAGTCGCCGACTGTTCCCAGTTGAGCCGTTCGAGCGCCAGCGTCCGTGCTCGCGCTTGCGCGCGGCCAAGCGAATCCCGATCCTCGGCCAAACGTGTCAGTACGGCTCCGAGGCGCTCTGGCACGCCGGGTTCGTAGGTGAAGCCGACGCCTTCGCCCTCCACGAGGGGGGTCATGCCCGGCAGTCGGGGAACCGCGACGGCGAGCCCCGCCATCAGGTACTCGAAGAGCTTATTCGGGAAGACGAGCTCATCGTTGCGCGTGACCGGGCGGTTGATGATCAGTCCGACGTCGAAGCCCCGGAGCGCCGCGACGAGCTCGGTCGGCGGGACCGGTGCAACGACCTCGACGTTTGGAAGGTGCGCCGCGGCGCCGCGGAGCGCCTCGCGGTCGGCGCCTGCCACACGCAGCGTGAACCGCACCTCGGGCGCGTGCTCCGCGGCGACGAGGAGGTCCTCGAGCGGCCGGCCGGGGCCCATCGCGCCCTGGTAGATCGCCCGCAGGGGGCCGTCCATACGCGTCGGCAGCTCGGTCTCGTCCCGCTCGGGCGCGTTCAGGACGACGAAGGGCGGCAGCGGCAAGCGGAAACGGTGCTGAAGCTCGTCCGCGATCGGCTCGCTGACGGTGACGACCGCGTCGGCGCGGCGTGCGAGAGCGCCTTCGAGCCTCCGAGCCACGGCGCGGTGCAGCCGCGGCGGGTCGGGTTCCTGCTCCGTGTAGAGCTCGTGCGCGTCGTAGACGAGCCGAGCGTGCGATGCCCGCGCGAGCAGCCAGGCGGCGGGCAGCGTGTCGAGGTCGTTCGCGTGGACGACGTCGAAGCGGCCGAGGATGCGGCCGGTGCGGTAGAGGCCGCTCGTCATCCTCGCGAGCCGCACGAGCCGGTAGAGGCCGCGCGCCTCGCGCACGAGCGGGCCCTCACGCTTCATCCCGCCGAGCCCGGCCGCCCGTAGGCCGGGCGCCACACGCTCGCGGCGCAGGCGTGCGACCGGCACGCCGTGCAGCTCGATGGGGTCAGACCCCGAGACCTGTCCCGAGAGGCCGACCGGGGACAGACCCTGGGCGAGCGCCGCCGCAGCCGCCCGCCGCGCCCGCGGGTCGCGGGTCAGCTCCGACGGCGTTATAAGAAGGATCCGCGTCAGCTGCTCTTGACCCTGACGACGACGCCGACCACGTTGTTCGCCGGCAGCGGCCCCCAGACGCGCGAGTCGCAAGAGGACGCGCGGTTGTCGCCCATCACGAAGTAATGACGTGGCGGGACGCGGAGCGTCGGCCGCGACAGCGTATCCCCGTGGCCGGGCCGCAGATACGGCTCCAGCAGCTTCCGCCCGTCGACGTAGACGACGCCGCGCCGCTCAGACCACGTCTCGCCCGGGAGCGCGATGACTCGCTCGAGGTACTTGCCGGTCGCGCCGCACCGGCGCGTCGCCGCTGCGGGCGCCTCGAAGAGGACGATGTCGCCACGCCGGACGCGCTCCCCCGGTCGCACGACGACCCGGCCGTCCGCCGCGCCGATGGCGTCGGTCGAGCCGCCGACCAGAGCCAGCGCCAGCGAGGCCACGACTCCGAGCCGCATCTAACCGGCGGCGGCTGCGGCCAGGCGGCCGTCGCGCGCCGCGATGCCGGCCGCGGCGCGCCCGACGCCGAGCAGCGAGTCGTAGACGTCCTCGACGGCGCGCGCGTTCGCGGCGGGGTCGAAGCGGTGCCGCGCGTGCTCCGCCGCCGCCTCGCCGAGCCTCCGCCGCAGGCCGGCGTCCGCGATCAGAAGCCGGAGCGCCGCGGCGATCCCGCTCGGGCTCGCGTCGTCGAGCAGCAAGCCGGTCCGGTTCGGGAGGAGCACGCCGGCGCCGTCGGTCGAGCCGGACGCGACGACGGGCTTGCCGTACGTCGCCGCCTCGAGCACCGGACGCCCGAGGCCGACGCCCTGGTTCGGGAAGGTGACGACGTCGAGCGCGCTGTAGATCTCGCCGGTCTCGGCGGTGAAGGGCAGGAAGGAGAAGTGCG
>DASUZD010000055.1:0-6589 GCA_036377055.1 Gaiellaceae bacterium
GCGCCGACGTCGATCGCGCCCAACGACCTCCAGGTCTACAACGACTACGCGTCGCCGGAGCGCACGTACGGCTCGCGGCGCGCCGTCGTTCACTACGTCGCGCTCGGGATCGACGCGCCGCCGCTCAACGACGACGACGCGGACGGCGTTCCGGACTACGTCGAGCGCGTCGGCGAGGCCGCCGACCGCGCGGTCGCGTACTACGAGCGCCGCGGGTTCCGGCCCCTGCGGCCGGACGAGGCTGGTCCGGACGCCCGGCCGGACGTCTACGTCTCCCGCTTCTCGCCGGGCACCTTCGGAGTGGCATTGCCGGGCAACATGGCCGAGGGCGGCGCGTTCGTCGTGGTCGCGAACAACCTCGACCCGAGCCCCGAGCGGAGCCTCGCGAGCGTGTACGCCACCGTCGCCCACGAGCTCTTCCACCTCGTCCAGTTCTCTTATTTCCGGCCTGACGACGACGCGGCGATCCCGACCTGGATCCTCGAGGGCACCGCCGCGGCGCTCGAGACGCGCGTGAACCCGGAGGTCGACGACCTCGTCTCGACGATCCAGCTGCGAGCGTGGTTCTCGGCGACCGAGCGGAGCATGACGACGCAGAGCTACGGCGCTCAGCTTCTCTGGCGGTGGCTGGACGCGGAGCAGCCACGGTTCCTGCCGGCGCTGTTCACCCGGCTGGCGGCGCGGCCCGTGGCCGGCGCGGAGCAAGGCGCAGTCGCGTCGACCTATGCCCGAGACGCCGGGAGGCCGTTCGCCCAAGCGTTCCATCGCTTCGCCGTCTCCGTCGCGGAGAACCACGCGGAAGACATCGACCCCGCCCACGCGCGACGACGCAGAGCGCTCGCTCCGCTCTCGGTGCGGTACGTGCGCGCGACGGTGCCCCGCACCGGTCGCTCGACGCTGACGGTGACCTTCCCGCGCGGCCGGATGAGCGCCGCGACGACGCTCGTCTACCGCGTCGAGAGCGAGGTCGCGGGCCAGCCGGACCGGACGCGACGGGTCGCGCCGCGGGTGATCCGCGGCGGCCGCGCGCTGACGTTCACCGTCTCGGCCGGACCGCGCAGGAGCGCCCTGCTCGTGCTCTCGAACGGCGGAGAGCGCGCGGTCCCCTACGCGGTCAGCGCGCGCTGAGCCTCCTCCGCGCGCCGCTGCGCGACGACGTACCCGAGCCGTTCCGCGATTTCCGCCGCCTCGGCGACAAGCGCCGCAGCCTCGTCGTCCAGCCCTAGCGCCCGCAGCGCGTCCGCCGACTCGAGCAGCGCATCGGCGTGCATCCCGCTCTCCTCGACTCCGGCCATCCGCTCGCGCGCATCCTCGACCAGCTGGCGCGCACGCACGTCGGAGCCGCGGTGCGCCTCCACCAGCGCGAGGACGACCCGCCACCACACGTCCACCCAGAACCCGTGGTGCTCCGCGCGCTGCGCCATCCGGACGAACGGCTCGGCCTCGTCGTACCGCCCCTGCCGGGCCAGCGCATGGCCGAGGCGCCAGGCGATGTTCGTGGCGGAGCTCTCGTCTGCGACCGCCGTGACCGCGGCGAACCCGGCCCTCAGGATCCGCTCGGCGGCCGCGTCGTCACCCGCGATCGCCTCGACCTCCGCGATCGCGATCGAGTGCGCGGCCGCCGCTTGCGGCAGCCCCAGCTCCTCGAGCGCCGCCCGGACATCCTCGACGGACGCCCGCGCCTCGTCGAACTCGCCCTTCATCGCGCGAAGCAACCCGCGCGCGCCGATCGCGGACACCCGCACGTACGTCGAGGTCGAGTCCTCGTGGATCTCGTTCGCCTGCGCGATCGCGTCGTCGACGGGCAGCGTGCCGCGGTGCAGCGTGATGCACATCCAACCCATCACGTAGTGCTCGAAGTAGCGCGCGTTCGCCTGGCGGGCGTACGTGAGGGCGAGAAGCAAGCGCGGCACCGGGCCGCGCGCCCCAGCCCGATCGAGCGCGTGGAACCGGAGCGCCTCGGCGATGGCGAGGCCTTCGTAGTCGCCGGCCTGCTCCAGCACGGGCACGGCGTCCTCGATGTCGCGCAGCATCGTCTCCGGCCGCTCGGCGGCGTCGGTCAAGAGCAGCGTCAGGTGGGTGAGGAGCCTCGTCCGCGCCACGAGCCGTTCGTCACCGATTTCTGCCGCGATGCTCGACGCCTCGGCCAGCAGCTCCTCGGCGGCAGCGACCTCGCCGCGAGGCATCAGAGCCCCGGCCAGCTTCGGGAGCAGCTCGATCCGCTCGGGCGCCTCGCGAGGGAGCAGCGCGGTCGCGCGGCCGAGCAGCGCCGTCGCCGCGATCGTGTCGTGGCGCTCGTACGCGGCGACACCCGCGCGGCCGAGATGCTCGGCGGCCTGAGCCGCCAGCCGGTCGACGCCGGCGCCGCGCTCCCCGGACTCGCGCCTCGCGCGCGCAGCCTGGTCGAGGTGGTAGCCGGCGGCGAGATCGACGTCGCGACCACGCTCGATCGCCCGCCGCGCGAGCCGCTCGTGCAGCTCGGCCCGTCGCCATTTCGGCAGGCTGCCGTACGCGACGTCCCGGATCAGGCTGTGCCGGAACGACCAGCCCGTGCCGCCGGGATCGTCGGCCTCGCCCGGACGGACGAGCTCGCGGCGGACGAGGGTCAGCAGCGACTCCGACGGATCTCCCCCGACCAGCTCCGCGACGTCTTCGGTCGTGAACGACGTCCCGCAGACGGCGGCTGCCTGGGCCGCCGCGCGGTCGCGGTCGTCGAGCCGGTCGAGCCGCGCCGCGAGGAGCGTCTGGATCGAGTCGGGAACGGCGCCTGCGTCGCCCTCCTGCGCCGCCGCCAGCAGCTGCTCGATGAAGAGCGGGTTGCCTTCGGCCACGTCGACGATGCGCCCTCGCGCGGCCGCGTCGAGCTCGCCGTCCGTGGAGAGCCGGTCGAGCAGCGCCTCGGACTCCGCCTGTGACAGCGCGTCGAGCAGGATCGACGAGCTGCTAAGGCGGCCGCCGCCCCAATGCGCTCGGACGTCGAGCAGGTCGGGACGTGCGAGGCAGAGCACGAGCACAGGCGCGCCGACGAGGGCCACGACCGACTCGACGAGGTCGAGGAAGACAGGCGCCGCCCAGTGGATGTCCTCGACGACGAGCAGGAGCGGCCGGTCGCGCGCCAGCCCAGCGAGCAGCCGCCGCGCCGCGAGCGCCGTGTCCTCGGTCCGCCCGGGCTCGCCGCCGAGTCCCATTGCGCCGACGAGCCCCTCGGCGAGCTGCCCTCCTTCCAGGCAGTCGCGAATCCAGGCGGCGAGGTCGCCGCTCGCGAGCGCGGCCAGCACGTCGCGGAGCGGCGCGTACGTGGCCTCCTCGGCGCCCGCACGGCAGCGCCCGACCACGGGGGTGGCCACGGCGCCGAGTCGCTCCATGCACTCGACCGCGAGCCGGGTCTTCCCGATCCCGGGCGCGCCGAAGACGGTGACGAGGTGCGGGCGCGAGGCCGCCGCGGCGCGCTCGAACGCCTCCACGACCTGCTCGAGCTCGCGCTCGCGGCCGACGATCGGCGTCTCCAGGCGCCGACGAAGCGGCGCGGCATCTGGCTCGACCGTTTCGACGAGCCAGAAGTCGTCACGCGAGGAGCCGGTGCCTGCGTGCCGCACGAGCCGCCACGTGCGGAGACCGGCCAGCACCTCGCCCGCGGCCGCGCGGTCGCGAAGGGTCGCCGCTTCCTCCACGGGCGGGCCCGACACGAGCGGGTCGCCGGTCATCACCTCCCCGGTCGCCAGCCCGATCCGCGCGCTCGAACCGAGAGCGAGAGCGGCGCGCGCGGCCTGGAGCGCGTCGTCGTCGCGCGCCGCGGGAACGCCGAAGACGCCGAGCAGTTGCCCGCTCCCGAGGCTCTGCACCGTCGCTCCGTGGCTCTCGAGCAGTCGCGCTGCTGCGTCTGATCGCTCTCGCAGCTCCGCGCGTCGCGCCTCTGGGTCGTCAGACAGATCGGCGGACGTGACGTCGACGGCGAGCACCGTAACGGTCTTTCGCTCCTCGACGCGCCGCGCCCGCGCTGGCGGAGCCTCGGCGACGGCAGGCGCGTCGAGCGCCGGATCCCGGCGCAACACCGCACGCTGGAGCTCCTGAAGCTCCCGCCCCGGCTCTGTCCCGAGGTCGTCGACGAACGTACGCCGAGCCTGCGCGTACGCCTCGAGCGCGTCCGCCTGCCGGCCCGAGCGGTAGAGCGCGACGATCAGCTGGCGCCGGGGACGCTCCCGGTACGGCTCGTGCGCCACGAGCTCCTCGAGCTCGGAGACGAGCGCTGCGTGCCTGCCGAGCGCGAGATCTGCCTCGATCCGCTCCTCGAGCGCCGCGAGCCGGAGCTCCTCGAGGTGCGCCGCGGCCCGGCCGGCGGGCTCGGCGGCGAGATCGGCAAGTGGCGGGCCGCGCCAGAGCGCCAGCGCCTCGGCGAGGCGGTCAGCCGCAACCGCGGGCTCGGCCCCGTTCGCGTCGTCGGCGAGTCGCAGGAAGCGGTCGAGGTCGAGCTCGCCTTCGCCGACGCGCAGGGCATAACCCGGCGAGCGAGTGACGAGCCGCTCGCCGAGCTCCTGCCGCAGGCGCGCGAGGTGGTTCTGGAGCGACGCGAGCGCGGTCGACGGCGGCGAATCGCCCCAGACGCCGTCGACGAGCCGCTCGACGGAGACGACGCGGTTCGCGTCGAGCAGGAGCACCGCCAGCACGGCTCGCCGCTTCGCGCCGCCGAGCGGCAGGACGCGCTCCCCCTCGCGCACCTCCAGCGGGCCGAGGATCCTGAACTCCACGCATCGAGCCTAGACCCGCGCGGACGAGTTTTCATCCGCCGCTCGGGTCGTCAGTGCAGGGTCGGCTCCTGTCCCGTGGCCAGCTGCCCGAGGAACGCGTACGCCCGGTTCGCGCCGAGCGGGTGCATGAACGGCATCGCACGCACGTCGCGGTACGCGCGCGCGAGCGGGCTGCCGTTGAGGTAGCCGGCCCCGCCGCTGAGCGCCAGCGCTCGGTCGACGATCCGGACCGACGCGTCGCCGATGAAGAGCTTCGCGGTCTGAGCCTCGCCGAACAGGCGCGTCAGCTCGTCTCTCGTGCCCCGAGAGGTCGGGTTGAGCGCGTAGTGCTCGTCGATCAGCGAGGCCGCGCGCGAGAAGACCGCACGGGACGCCGACAGGTCGACGACGTTCTCCGCGACGAGCATCCCGGTGTGCGGGTCGAGGTCGACACGACCTGCGAGCCGGGCGACCGCGCTCGCGTGGGCGCTCTCGGCGATCCCGATCCCCGCGGCCGCGTGGAAGAGCCCCGCGCTGAGGTTCCGCTCGAGGTACCCGGCCGCGTCGCCCGCGGGGAAGCCTCCCCGGAGCGCCGAGGCGGGAAGCCGCACGTCCTCGAACGACACGGATTGGCTGCCGGACGCGCGCATGCCGAGCGCGTCCCAGTCGTCGTGGACGACCACGCCCGGGGTCTCGCGCGGCACCATCGCGTAGCCGTACCGCTCGCGCCCGCCGTCGTCGGTGTAGGTCACGGCCGCGTAGAGCACGTCCGCCGCCGGCGACATCGTGCAGAAGATCTTCCGGCCCGAGATCGTCCAGCCGGTCTCGGTCCTCGTCGCCGTCGTCGCGGGCCGCGTGAGATCCTGCCGCGGCTCGCTGATCGCGGAGGAGAAGACGACCTTGTCGCGTGCGATCTGCTCCATCGTCGCGCCGAACACGGCGATGCGCCGCTCGTCGCCCGAGGCCGTCGCGATCTGCCAAAGGCGGACCACGTTGAGCACGAAGACGAGGTGCATGTTCACGCCGAGCGTGAGCGCGGCGTCGCCTCGCGCGAGGCGGCTCGACGCGACGAGCACGTCGTGGACGGACGTGACACCGAGGCCGCCGAGCTCTTCCGGGATGGGCGCCGCGAGATAGCCGCGTTCCTTGATCGCGGCGAGACTCTCGAACGGGAAGCTCGCCTGGCGGTCGTGCTCGGCCGCACGCGCGCCCACGTTCTCCGCGAGCCCTTCGGCGAGCGCGACGAGGCGCTCCCCGGGCTCGGTCCTGGCTGTCAGCTCTAGATGCATCTCAGGCTCCTCTCGATGAAAGAGCCGTAGCTGCGGCGGTTGTAGAGGAGCGGCTCGCCGCTCCGCCCGCCGCGCACGGCGTGGACTTGGGCGAAAAAGACGGTGTGATCCGCGGCGTCGACCGCGTCGATCACCTGGCAGTCGAGGTGCGCGAGCGCTTCGGCGATCGCCGGGCTCGCGCTTCCGCGATCGCGGGGCTCCACGAGCGAGTCGAGGAACTTCGGTGCGCCGGGCGCCGCTCCGTGCTCCGCGACGTGCACCTGGTCGCGCGAGAGGATGCTGACCCCGAACGCGCCCGTCGCTGCGATCGCGCGGGCGCTCGCCGTTTCCGAGCCGAGCGACACGAGCACCGTCGGCGGATCGGCGGACACCGACGCGAAGGCGGTCACGGTCAGTCCCCATGGCCGGCCGCCGACGCGGCACGTGACGAGGACCACGCCGCTCGCGAGCGCGCTCATCGCGAGCGCGAAGTCGGCGGGTGCGACGGCCGCGCTCGTCGCGGCGATGGGTTCGGGGTTCATGTCGGCGGCTTCTCGAGGACGCGGCCGGTGGCACAGCCACCGGCCGCGGTCGCTC
>DASUZD010000056.1:0-2162 GCA_036377055.1 Gaiellaceae bacterium
TTGGCCCGGCGGGCGCAAGCGTGCCGCGTCCACACGCTCGGCGATAATCCGCGACGTGCCCGACCCGCCGCGCATGGTGTTCCTCGGCTTCGGCAAGTACGCGCGCGCCGACCGCATCTACGCGCTCGAGCCGATCGTCGGCGACGACCGCGGAGGAGGGCGCCGGACGCGCGTCTGGGTCGAGGGCGTGGCCGACCCGATCACCGCCTCCCGCACCGAGCGGACGATCCTCCACGACATGGGCCAGGAGGCGCAGACGGGGTCGCCTGTGCTCGACGAGGCGCTCGCGCTCGCGGAGCGGATCGCGGAGCAGGCCGAGAGCGGCCGCGTCGACCTCGCCGACCTCGGCCGGCGCGCACGCCACGTGCTCGCGTCGACGGCCCGCCCACCCGAGACGCAGCAGCTCTTTTGACGAGCGGCGCGGCGCCGCCGCCGCTCGACGAGACGCCGCCGGGACTGGAGAGCCCGGGCGTTCGCGAGCGCTTCGCGCGCCTCAAGATCGACACGAGCCCGCTCTGGATCTCGCCGTCCTTCCGGTGGTTCTGGCTCGGCCAGTCCGTGAAGGAGGTCGGGAGCGGCGTCATCCAGGTCGCCGTCCCGTACCAGGTCTACCTTCTGACCGGCTCGACGCTCGCGGTGGCCGCGGTCTCGTTCGTCGAGCTGCTGCCGCTCCTCACGCTGACCCTCGTCGGTGGCGCGCTCGCGGACGCGCTCGACCGCCGCCGCCTCATGCTCGTGACGCAGACGGGCATGGCCGCGACGGGCGTGGGCCTCGTGGTGAACGCGGCGCTTCCGAATCCGCAGGTCTGGCCGCTCTTCGTACTCGGCTTCCTCGCGGCGTCGTTCTTCTGCCTCGGCATCAGTCCGATGCGGTCCGTGACTCCCCGGCTCGTCCCCGAGGACAAGATCGCGGCGGCGATGGTTCTCGAGGGCGTCTCGAGCGGCTTCGGCGCCGTCGCCGGGCCAGCGCTCGCCGGCGTGCTGATCGGGCTCGTCGGGCTGACGACGACGTACGCGTTCGACCTCGCGACGTTCGTCGCCGGGATCGCCAGCATCTGGGCGCTCCCGTCGATCGCGCCAGTGCCCGACGCCGACCGCGCAAGCCTACGCTCGATCCTCGACGGCTTCCGCTACGTGCGGACGCAGCCGGTCGTGCTCGGGTTCATGCTCGTGGACGTGAACGCGATGGTCTTCGGGATGCCGATGGCGCTCTTTCCTGCGATCGCGACGCACAGGTACGGGAACCCCGGCGCCGTCGGCTACCTCTACGCCGCACCGTACGCCGGCGCGCTCGTCGCCTCGCTCGCCTCAGGCTGGATCCCGCACGTCCGTCGCCAGGGCCTCGCCGTCGCGATCGCCGCCTCCGCCTGGGGAGTCGCGATGGCCGGCTTCGGGCTCGCCGAGACCATGTGGCTCGGCCTTCTCATGCTCGCACTCGCGGGCGCGGCCGACGA
The DNA here is from genome assembly GCA_036377055.1 of Gaiellaceae bacterium. Lineage (GTDB taxonomy): Bacteria > Actinomycetota > Thermoleophilia > Gaiellales > Gaiellaceae > DASUZD01. The sequence goes on from DASUZD010000056.1 coordinate 1,455, forward strand.
CGTCAGCGCGGTCTTCCGCTCGACGATGATGCTCACGGCGACCCCCGAGGGGATGCGCGGGCGGCTGACGGGGATCGAGTTCGCGCAGGTCGCGAGCGCGCCGACGCTCGGGAACGTCGAGGCGGGCGTCGTCGCGTCGCTGACGAGCCTGCGCTTCTCGATCGTCTCCGGCGGGCTCGCGTGCGTCGTCGGCACCATCCTCGTGTCGCTCGCGTTCCCGGCGCTGATCCGCTACGACGCGAAGCGCGACTCGCTCACGTGATCCGCCCGCTCGGCCGCGACTTCTTCGCGCGGAGCGTCCACGACGTGGCGCCCGAGCTCCTCGGCGCGACGCTCCTCGTCGACGGCGTCGGCGGGCCGATCGTCGAGCTCGAGGCCTACGACCACGAGGATCCGGCGTCGCACTCGTTCGGCCCGCAGACGGCCCGCAACGCGACCATGTTCGGCCCGCCCGGCCACGCCTACGTCTACCGGTCCTACGGAGTCCACTGGTGCGTCAACTTCGTCTGCGACCCGCGCTCGGCGGTGCTGATCCGGGCGCTCGAGCCGACGCACGGCCTCGACGCGATGCGCGAGCGTCGCGGCCTCGACGACCCGCGGCTCCTCTGCGCCGGCCCGGGCCGGCTGTGCCAGGCGCTCGGAATCACCCGGCGGCACGACGGGCTGTCGCTCGACGAACCGCCGTTCGAGCTCCTTGCGCGCACAGCC
>DASUZD010000057.1:0-9792 GCA_036377055.1 Gaiellaceae bacterium
TTCGTGCCGCTCGACGGCCGGCTCCTCGACTCCATCGAGCGTACGAGCGACGCCCACGCCGGGATCGCAATCGCCCTCGCCCGCGGCGGCACGCTGGTCGTCGCGCCGGGGCTCCTCCAGGACGCGCGGCTCGCGGTTCGCGACGGCTCGCCTGCGGACGCGACGATCGCCGGCGCGCAATACCGAACCGCCGCGATGACGGTCGTCGGGGGGCGCCCGCCGACGCAGCTCGTCGCGCTCGTTCCCCAGCCGCTCGTCGACTCGGGCAGCGACCGGCGGCGACGGGTCATCGTCGCGGTGGTCGCGACCGCGGCGACGGCCGGCCTGCTCCTGCTCACGCTCCAGCTCGTCCGCGGCCGGCGCCGAACGCGCACCGGGTCGCGCGACCGCCGGCGGAGCCTCGGGCCGCGCTCGATGTCGATCGGCAGGGAGGGCGGCCGCGACGCGCTCGCGCTCGTGGGCGACGCGCTGGCGGCGACGCACGACCCGGAGGCGCTCCTGCCGGTGATCCTAGGCGCCGCGATCGAGGCCACCGGCGCGACCGGCGGCCGGCTCGTCGCCGGCTCGCGCGAGCTCGCCGTGAGAGGCACGTCCGCGAACGACGGCGGCTCGCTCGTCGTCCCGCTCGGGAACGGCGACGACACCGGCTCGCTCGTCCTCTTTCCGCCGGCGACCGGCTTCTCGTTGGAGGCGCGCGAGCTGGCGCGCTGGCTCGCCGCGCAGGCCTCGATCGCGCTCGAAAACGCGCGGCTGCACGGGCTCGTGAAGGCCCAGGCGGTCACCGACGAGCTGACCGGCCTCTCCAACCGCCGGCGCTTCATGGAGGTTCTGGAGCTCGAGCTGAAGCGCTCCGACCGCTTCGAGAGCCCGCTCGCCCTCGTGCTCGCCGACCTCGACGACTTCAAGCTCGTGAACGACCGCTTCGGCCATCAGACCGGCGACGACGTGCTCCGCGCGCTGAGCGGCGTCCTCCGCGCGAGCCTCCGCGCGGACGTCGACCTGCCCGCGCGCCTCGGCGGCGAGGAGTTCGCCGTGCTCCTGCCCGAGACGGACGCGCTCGGCGCGCAAGGCCTCGCGGAGCGCCTCCGCGAGGAGCTCGCCGCGCTCGAGCTTCAGGGCCCGGGCGAGCAGCTGCTGAGCGTGACGGCGAGCTTCGGCGTCGCGGTCTACCCGGATGCCGCCTCCGGCGACGAGCTGCTCACGCTCGCCGACGCCGCCCTCTACGCCGCCAAGGCCGCCGGGAAGAACCGGGTCGTCATCGCGCCGAACGGCGCGTAGCGTCGCGCGTGCCGTCCGGCGCGCGCGTTAGACACCCTTCATGCCGATTTGCCCGACGTGCGGGAAGTCATTCGACGAGCGTGCGTTCCACGTCTTCGCCTCCGGGCGCGCCTTCGACCGCGCCGAGTGCGCGCTCGTCGCGCTCGAGCGCGGCGTCGGCGCGGGCGCCGACGTGCAGGTCGTGCCCGCTGCGGCCGCCGTCGCCGGTGGGCCTTCCGCGGCGCACGCCGGGCGAGCGATGATGGCGGTGGTGCGAACGCGACTGCCTCTCGGGCTTCTGCTCGCTGCGCTGGCGGCCAGCGCGATCCTCTCGGTCTACCTCTGGCTGCGCGCGTTCGGCGCCGGACCCGCCGCGCCGCCGAAGGCGCTCTCGCTCGCGCCGGCCGAGCACCGAAGCGTCGCCACGCTGCCGCAGGTCGCGCGCCGCGTTCCGGTCATCCGGCGACGCGCGACGGCGCACCGGCATCGCGCAGCTCCGCGACGCACCGTGGTTGCGGCCGAGACGCAAGAACTCAGCGCGCCGGCGAGCCGCGCAGGCGACGGGACGTTGATCTCGGCGTCTGCACCCAAGTCGCCTCCGTCGGCGCCACCGTCACCGCCGTCACGCCCCTCGCCGCCGGCCAAGCCGTCAACCCCACCGCCATCGCCCCCGCCTTCGCCGCCCGCGAACCCGTCGCCTCCACCGCCCGCCTCGCCGCCTACGCCGCCTCCGGCCCCTGCGCCGCCCACGCCGCCACCTGCCCCGTCTCCGCCGCCGTCCCCGGCCGCGAAGCCGCCCGAGCAGCCGCCGACGAACGCGCCGAGCGAGCAGCCGGCGTCGAGCCCAGACTCGACGAAGCCCGGCTGGGGCTACGGCGACCAGAACCACACGCACACCGGCCCACCGGGCCAGGGCGCGGGCAGCGGAAAGAAGCCCTAGCAAGACCATTGGCGGAACGGCTTAGGCCGGTTGCCACACGTGTTGCGGCGGGCAGATCGTCGGTTACGCCACTCTCACGGCGCTTCTACCCCAACAACCTCGTTTACTAGAGTTTCGTTGTTGTGAGGGAGGGTGCGGCGCCTGCCTACATGGTCTACAGCGGCCTAGACATTGAGGGCCACGCTTATCGCATCGTCAGCAAGTGCCCGCCGAGTGCGGACGACTTCCTCTCCTACGTGATGGCCGGACGGAACTACCCTGCGAAGATGTTTTTCCGCGCCACGTCCGTTTCGATGTTCATGAAACTCGACGAGGCGAAGAAGATCGCGCGTGGCGGGAAATTCGGGGATTCGATCGCCGAGGTCGACCTTGCGGACGCGCGGATCTTCCTCGCTCTGACGAACGAACAGACCGGGCACTTGTCGGTATGGGGGCGTCCTCGCTTTCTCCTTGAGCGCGTGGTTAACTGTGCCGAAGAAGGGAACTGGTGATGCGCGTGTATTTGGTGGTCGATACGGTTTCTCGCAACGTCTTGGGCGAGTGCGAGACGTACGCGGAGGCGAAGGCCCTCTTCCTCGACCTCGTCGCGCACCATCCGGCTGCGGCCAAGGAGATCTTGATCCTCTCGGAGTCGGGCAAGAAGAAGACGGTCCCGCAGGACGAGGTCGTGGCCGCGCTCGAGGCCGTCACCGGCTGAGATTCCGTCTAACTCAGCTCGGCCCCGGCGAAAGGCTTGATGTGAACCGGCGGATCCCTTGCGGAAGCGCCGTTTCGTATCGAGCGTCTAGTCCTTCTTCCCTGGGTTGAAGAGGCCCTTCGGGTCGAAGGCGTCCTTCACCGCGCGGTGGAGCTCGAGCGCGCGCGGGCTCCATTGGCGCGCGAGGTGGCCGCGCTTGACGGAGCCGAGGCCGTGCTCGCCCGAGATCGAGCCCCCGAGCTCGACCGCGAGCGCGAAGAGCTCCACCGACGCGGCCCGTGCGCGGTCGAGCTCGTCTTCCGACCGCGGGTCGATCAGGAACGTCGAGTGCAGGTTCCCGTCGCCCGCGTGGCCCCAGCAGCAGCTCGGCAGCCGGTGCCGCCGGCCGATCTCGGCCGTGCGCTCGATCCCCTCGCGCAGGCGGTCGAGCGGGACGACGATGTCCTCGCTGACCTTCCCGCCGCGCTGCGCGGACACCGCGATCGTGACGCCGTCGCGCCACCGCCAGAGCCGCGCGGCCTCGTGCTGCCCGGCCGGCGCCAGCACCTCGACGGCCGCGGCTCCGAGCACCTCGGCGGTCGCATCCCGCAGCCGTTCCGCCTCGGCGGCGGCGCCGTCGGCGTCCGCGAGGACCATGAAGCGCGCGCCGTCGGGAACGCCGCCGAGCGCCGCCCCCGCTGCCGCGAGCGCGCCTTCGTCGAGAAACTCCAGCGCGGCCAGGAGGAGCCCGTTCCCAAGCACGGCCTCGATCGCGGCGCAGCCCGAGGCCGCATCGCCGTAGAAGCCGACGACCGGGTACGCGGCCTCCGGCGCCGGCACGAGCCGTAGCCAGGCGGCGGTGACGATCCCGAGCGTCCCCTCGGAGCCGACGAGCGCCGCGCGTAGGTCGTAGCCGGCGACGTCCTTCCGGACCGGCCCGCCGACCGTCACGAGCTCGCCGGGCGCGACGACGGCCTCGAGCCCCGTCACCCACGCGCCGGTGACGCCGTACTTGAACGCGTGCGGCCCGCCGGCGTTCGTCGCGATGTTGCCGCCGATCTGCGACTGCTCCGCGCCGCCCGGGTCGGGCGGGAAGTAGAGCCCGCTCTCGCGCGCGAGCTGACGCAGCCGACCGGTCGTGACGCCGGCCTCGACCTCGATCCGCCACAACAGCGGGTCGAACCGCCGCACGCGCTCGAGCCGCTCGAGCGCCACGACGACGCCGCCCTCGGTGGGAACGGCGCCGCCGGCGTAGCCGGTGCCCCCGCCGCGCGGGACGATCGGCACGCCGCGGTCGTAGCACCACGCGACCACGGCGGCGATGGCGTCGGTCGTCCGCGGGAGGCAGATCGCATCGGCGCGACCGTGGACGCCGCGCGACTCGGTCTCGTCGCTCAGGTACGCGGCGGTGTCGCCCGGGAGCACCGACTCGTCGTCGAGGAGCCGGCGAAGGTCCGCTTCGATTGTCGTCGTGACCAGCGCGCCGAGTCTACCGGCCGACGCGCCGCCGGTAGATCTGCCGGAGCCGCTCGAAGTCCTTGCGCTCGTGCAAGGTGACGACGATCCCGTGGCGCTCCTGCACCTTGCGGATCTTCCGTCGCTTCCGGCGGCCGAGCTTCGGATCCTGGGTCGTCAGCTCGACGTACAGGTCCGCGTCCGGCAGGAAGAAGTCCGGCGTGAATGCCTCGAGGACGCTGCCGTCGCCGTCGCGCTCCAGCGTGAACGTGTGCGGCTCGTACACCCATGGAATGGCGTTCGCGTCGAGCAGCTCCGCGAGCTCGCGCTCAGAGGGGTGCGCGAACGCCGGCGGTCTCCGGCCGCGGAAGTGCTCGTACGCGCGCGTTGCCACATGAGAAGACTCACCCTTCCTGGCCCCGTAAAACCCGGATGCGATTGGATGAGCGGCGCGTGACGGCCCTCGACGACCTCCTCGCCCGCGAGCTCGAACGCTTCGAGCAGGAGCACCCGCGCTCGCGCGCGCTCGCACGCGAGGCCGGCCGGTCGCTCCTCGCCGGCGTGCCGATGCCGTGGATGATCCGCTGGGCGGGCGGCTTCCCGGTCTTCGCCGCAGACGCGGCGGGCGCGCGCTTCCGCGACGTCGACGGGCACGAGTACGTCGACTTCTGCCTCGGCGACACGGCGGCGATGACGGGACACTCGCCAGAGCCCACGGTTCGGGTCGTCGCCGAGCAGGCGCGACGCGGGATCACGCTGATGCTGCCGAGCGAGGACGCGCTCTGGGTCGGCGCCGAGCTCGCCCGCCGGTTCGGCCTGCCGCGGTGGCAGTTCGCGCTGACCGCGACCGACGCGAACCGCTTCGCGATCAGGCTCGCGCGCGAGCTGACCGGGCGCCCGAGGATCCTCGTCTTCAACTGGTGCTACCACGGCAGCGTCGACGAGACGTTCGCGACGCTCGACGGCGACGGGCAAGTGGTCGCGCGCGAGGGTAACGTCGGCCCGCCGGTCCCGCTCGCGGAGACGACACGGGTCGTCGAGTGGAACGACGTCGAGGCGCTGGAGCGCGAGCTCGCGCACGGCGACGTCGCGTGCGTCCTCACGGAGCCCGCGCTCACGAATATCGGCATCGTCCTGCCGAAGCCCGGCTTCCACGACGCGCTGCGCGAAGTCACGCGCCGCACCGGCACGCTCCTGATCGTCGACGAGACGCACACGCTCTGCGCCGGTCCCGGCGGCTACACGGCTGCGCACGGACTCGACCCCGACGTGCTCACGGTCGGGAAGGCGATCGCAGCCGGGATCCCTTCGGCGGCCTACGGCTTCTCGGAGGAGGTGGCGACGCGCCTCGAGCAGCTCCTCCCGCGCGACGAGCGCGCCGACGTCGGCGGGATCGGCGGCACCGTCGCGGCGAACGTGCTCTCGCTCGCGGCGATGCGCGCGACGCTCGCCGAAGTGCTCACCGACGAGGCCTTCGAGCGGATGATCTCGCTCGGCGAGCGCTTCGAGGCCGGTGTGTCCGCGGCGATCGAGCGGCACGGGCTGCCGTGGCACGTGACCCGGCTCGGCTGCCGCGTCGAGTACCTCTTCCGCCGCGAACGGCCGGCGAGCGGCGCCGAGGCCGCGGCGGGCGCCGATCCCGAGCTCGACCGGCTGATCCACCTCTACGCGCTGAACCGCGGGATCTTGCTGACGCCGTTCCACAACATGGCGCTGATGTCGCCGGCGACGACCAAGGCGGACGTCGACCTCCACACGAGCGTGTTCGACGAGGCGGCCCGCGAGCTCGCGAACGCCTAGCGCTCGGGCGCGCGGCAGCTCGGCCCGCCGACCGCGTCCGGAAGGCGTCCGAGCAGCTCGGCGAGCGACTCGAGCTCCTCGCGGGTGTAGCGCTGGGCGAAGAGCGCCTCGATCCCCGCGACGTGAGAGGCGGAGGCGGAGTCGAGCTTCTCCCGCCCGGTTTCGGTCAGCACCGCATACGTCACTCGCCCGTCCGAATCGCAGGATGCCTTGCAGACGTAGCCCGCCCTCTCGAGCCCGTCGAGCAGCCGCGTTACCCCGGACGGCGTGAGCTGGAGGCTCTGCGCGAGATCGGTCCGCCGCATCTGCCCGCCGTCGGCGTGGGCGAGCAGGAGCAGCGCCTCGTAGTCGTTGATCGTCAGCGCGTGGTCGTGCAGCAACTCGGCGTTCAGGTCGCGCACCAGCGCCGCATGGCCGCGGAGGAGGCGGACCCAGGCGTCGAGGGCTGCCGTTTGGTCGTCTGTACTCGTGGACAAGATATTTGACTCCGCAAGAGTTTCGCGCTACAGTGGTTGCGCACTCAAGTTTATCACGACGAAAGGGGAATGGAAATGAGCACGTTGGAGCAGACGAAGGCGCTCGCCGCCGGGACCTGGACGGCCGATCCCGTCCACTCGGAGATCGGGTTCAGGGTCGAGTACATGGCGGGCACGTTCCGCGGCAGCTTCTCGAAGTTCGGCGCAGAGGCGGTCGACGGGAAGCTTCGCGGCACCGCCGACGTCGCCAGCATCCAGGTGAAGGACCCAGGCCTCGAGGCGCACCTCCAGGGCCCCGAGTTCTTCGACGCGGAGCGGCACCCGGAGCTCGCGTTCGAGTCCGAGGAGATCGAGCGGAACGGCAGCGAGATCACCGTCCGGGGCAAGATCACGATCAAGGGCCAGACGCACCCGATCGAGCTGACCGGCACGATCGGCGACCCGATCGACGATCCGTTCGGCAACCAGCGCTTCGGGCTCGAGCTCGAGGGCGTGATCGACCGCACCGCCTTCGGGATCACCTGGAACAACCCGCTCCCGACGGGTGAGCCTGCGCTCGCGAACGAGGTCAAGCTCGTCGCGGAGCTTCAGCTCGTCAAGGCGGCGTAAGCACGATGAAGATCGTCGGCATCTCGGGCAGCCTGCGCCAGGGCTCGTACAACACGAAGCTCCTGCGCGCCGCCGTCGAGCTCCTTCCCGACGGTGTCGAGCTCGAGCTCTTCGACGGCTTGAAGGCGGTGCCGCCGTATGACGAGGACGACGATCGCGATCCTGCGCCGGCGGCCGTCTCGCGACTCCGCGAGGCGATCGCCGGCGCGGACGGGATCCTCTTCGCGACGCCCGAGTACAACTCGTCGATTCCCGGTGCGCTGAAGAACGCGATCGACTGGGCGTCGCGGCCGCTCGCCACGAACCCGCTTCGGAACAAGCCGGTGGCCGTGATCGGCTCCTCGACCGGCATGTTCGGCGCGGTGTGGGCGCAGGCCGAGCTGCGGAAAGTGCTCGCGGCGACGGGCGCTCGCGTCGCCGAGGCCGAGCTCGCGGTCGGGCACGCGCAGACGCGCTTCGACGACGAGGGGCGCCTCGTCGACCACGAGATCCGCGAGCAGCTTCAGGAGGCCGTCGACCTCCTCGTCGCGGAGATCGTCGAGTCGCGCGAGCGCCGGGCCGTAGCTGCTTAGGGCAGCTCGCCCGGGGAGCCCAGGATCCGGATCTCGTTCGCGGCCGCAATCGCGGAGACGGTCGCAACGTCCTGAGCGCTCATCGAGCCCGGCTTCGCAAGCGCGCGCCCGAGGTCGTCGAAGCGGGCCACCGACGAGATCTCCGTCGCGACGCGCCAGCGCGCGCCCTCGCTCTCGATCCGGAACGTGTGCGCAGTGTCGGCCTGCACGATGACCGAGCAACCGGCCTCGGCCGGAACGGCCTTGTCGCCGATGAAGAAGGTCATCGTGCCGTCGAGGACGGAGTACGTCGTCCGCTCCGGGTGAGCCTGGAGCGGAGGCATCAGGCCGCGTCCGCGGGCCGCGCGCTCGAGCGAGACCCGGTAGCGCGTCGGCGGCTTGGTCGTGTGCCTGAGCTGGAGTGTGAACATCGCGTCCCAAGCATCGCGGGCCGAGCCGCGCCGCGGAATGGGGCTAGCTGGCGAATCGCCGTGCGGTTAACCGAACTACCGCGGCAGAAGCTCACGTGAACCCGCCGCGCCGACGATCGGGCGGTGAAGAGACGCCGGATCGCGCTCGCGGCCGCAGCGCTCGTCGCGGGCGCGCTCGGGCTGAGCGGGTTCCGCGCGCATCCGTCCGCGCGGCACGCGACGGTCGTTCCCCAGCACGTTCACGATCCGGTTCGCCTGCCTGATCCGCGGCCTCCGCACGCGGCGCGGCCGCCGCAGTTCGTGGTCGTCTCTTTCGACGGCTCGGGCGGCTCGCGGCTCTGGGTCTACTGGCGCGGCGTCGCCCGGCGCGCCCGCGCGCACTTCACCTTCTTCGTCAGCGGCGTCTATCTGCTCGACTGGAGCCGCCGGACGCTCTACCGGCCGCCGCGGCACTCGCCTGGCCGCTCCGACATCGGCTTCGCTTTGGACGACGAGGGCGGGCCGGAGGCGATGCTGCGCCAGATCGCTGCCGCGTACCTCGAGGGCCACGAGATCGGCACGCACTACAACGGCCACTTCTGCGCGCCGTACGCCGGCAGCGTGGGCGAGTGGAGCGCCGCCGACTGGAGCGACGAGCTGTCCCAGTTCGACAAGCTCCTCTTCGACACGAACCGGTTCGAGCTGCCGTTCGGACCGGGGGAGGTGGTCGGCGGCCGCACGCCGTGCCTCCAGGGAGACCTCTCGATCCTCTACCCGGTGCTCGCGCGGCGGGGCTTCCGCTACGACACGAGCCGGCAGGCGCGGCTCGGGACCTGGCCGAGCCGCATCCTCGGCATCTGGTCCGTGCCGCTGCTCGAGATCCCGTTCGTCGGCCACACCTTCCGGGTCGTGTCGATGGACTACAACCTGCTCGCGAACCAGGTCGGCGAGAGTCCGGCGAGCATCGAGCACGAGACGTACGCGAGCCTCCTCGGCGCCTTCCGGACGAGCTACCGCGGCAACCGCGCGCCCCTCTCGATCGGCTTCCACTTCGAGACGTGGGACGCGTGGGCATACGACCACGCGCTGACGCGGTTCCTGGTGAAGGTCTGCCGCCGGCCAGACGTGCGCTGCGCGAGCGACCGAGAGCTCGTCGACTGGCTTGACGCCAGCGTCCGCGGGTCCTGAAGGCGCTTGTGGCTCTGAGCCACAAACGCCGTTCCGCCGGGGCGCAAAGGACTTAGTGGCTCAGAGCCACTAGCGCAGTACGGCCCGGCGGCGACGCCCGCAGAACCGCGGCTGAACCGTGGCGCTACCGCGGCGAAGGATTGTCCGGACGTGAAGCGGGTGGGCTTTCCGGAGCTCTTTCTCGGGCTCCTCGCGGTCGCCGTGGCGGTCGTGCTCACGGCGCACTCGATCAGCGGCACGATCCGCGACCGCCAGCACCTCCACGACACAATCAGCGTGACCGGGTCGGCGCGGAAGCCGATCACCGCGAACCTCGTCCGGTGGTCGCTCACCGTGCACGAGACCGCGCCGGATGCGGCTCGCGGGGCCCGCCTCCTGCGGAGCGACATCGTCGACGTGCAGGCGTTCCTCCGGCGTGCGGGCGTTCCCG
>DASUZD010000058.1:0-19003 GCA_036377055.1 Gaiellaceae bacterium
ACCCGCGACCCGTCGCCAAGCGAGGTCTCGCCCGCGTCGCCGCCGCGGGTGTAGATCCGCGTCAGGCGAACCGGCTCGTCGCGCTGCCTCACGCGGCCTAGATTACGCGCCGATGCGGCTGCGTCCGGCGACCGCGGACGACCTCGACGGCATCGACGCCGTCTTCGCCCGCGCCCGCGACGCCATGTTCACGTACCTCCACCGCCTGCACACGCCCGAGGAGGACAGGCAGTTCCTCGCCGGGCTGCTCGAGACGACGGAGGTGTGGGTCGCCGAGGAGGGCGGCCGGGTTGCCGGGTTCGCCGCACTGGCGGAAGAGCTGCTCGAGCACATCTACGCGTTCCCGCACGGGCGAGGCGTCGGCTCGGCGCTGCTCGAGCGCGCGAAGGAGCTCCGGCCGAGCGGGTTCCGGCTCTGGGTCTTCCAGCGGAACGAGGGCGCGCGCCGTCTCTACGAGCGCCACGGGATGCGGCTCGTCCGGCTGACGGACGGTGCCGGCAACGAGCAGGGCGAGCCCGATGCGATGTACGAGTGGCGGCCATAAGCGTCAACCCTGCGCGAGCGCGCGCTCCGCGAGGCCGAGCACCGAGCGGGCGATGACCAGCCGCTGGATCTCGCTCGTGCCTTCGTAGATCTCGGTGATCTTCGCGTCGCGGTAGTAGCGCTCGACCGGGAACTCCTTCGTGTAGCCGTAGCCGCCGAGGATCTGGATCGCCTCCGCGGTCTGGCGCCGCGCGGTCTCCGACGCGAAGAGCTTCGCCTTCGCGCCCTCCTCGGTGTGCGGGAGGCCTTGCTCGCGGAGCCACGCGGCGCGATAGACGAGGAGGCGCGCCGCGTCGATCTCCGTGGACATGTCCGCGAGCTTCCACTGGATCGCCTGAAAGTCGGCGATGCGCTTGCCGAACTGCCTGCGCTCGAGCGCGTACTCACGCGCCGTGTCGTACGCGGCCTGGGCGATGCCGAGCGCCTGCGCGGCGATCCCGATCCGGCCGCCGTCGAGTGTCGTCATCGCGACGCGGAACCCCTTGCCCTCCTCGTGCAGCAGCCGGTCGCGCTCGACGTCGCAGTCGATCACGAGGTCGACCGTCGACGACGAGTTCAACCCGAGCTTCTCCTCCTCCCGGGTCACGCGCACGTGGGCGCCGTCGAGGACGAACGCCGAGACGCCGCGCGGGCCGGGCGTGTCGGGATCTGTGCGCGCGAAGGCGAGGATCGTGCCGGCGTCGCGGCCGTTCGTGATCCACTGCTTCGAGCCCGAGATGCGCCAGCCCTCGTCGGTCGCGGTCGCGGCGGTTCGCAGCGAGCCCGCGTCCGAGCCCGCCTCAGGCTCCGTCAGCGCGAAGGCGCCCAAAGCCTCGCCCCGCGCGAGCGGCGGCACGAACCGGCTTCGCTGCTCGTCGGTCCCGTACCGAAGGATCGGCAGCGTGACGGCGCTCGTGTGCACCGCGACCGTGACGCCGACGCCCGCGTCGCCGCGCGAGAGCTCTTCGAGCACGAGGACGTACGAGAGAAAGTCGGCGCCCGCGCCGCCGTACGCCTCGGGGATGCACACGCCCATCAGGCCCAGCTCGGCGAGCTTCCCGAGTAGCTCCTGCGGGAAGCGGTGCTCGCGGTCCCACTGCGCCGCGTGCGGCTCGATCTCGGCGCGCGAGAAGTCGCGCGCGAGCGCCTGGATCTCGCGCTGGTCGTCGCTGAGGGCGAAGTCCATTCCAGGCCGAAGGATACGAGGGACGCGGTTCGCGTTTGACCTCCAGCCGCTGCGGCACATATTGTCCACTTATCTACTGGATAAAGTTGGCTGATGAGGAGGCAATATGAGGCGGATTAGCGGAAGGTACAGTGCGGCGGTCGCGGCCGCCGTCGCCACGGCGATCGCCCTGATCCCGCAGGCGACGGCGGCGACGAGCTCGCGGGCGGGCGGCAGCATCAGCCTCGTCGCGTACTCGACGCCAAAAGAGGCGTACGGCCAGATCATCTCGGCGTTCCAGAAGACGAAGGCGGGCCAGGGCGTCAGCTTCCAGCAGTCGTATGCCGGCTCGACCGAGCAGGCGCAGGCGGTCGTGAACGGCCTGCACGCCGACGTCGTCGCGCTCTCGCTCGAGCCGGACATCACGACGCTCGTGAAGGCCGGGCTCGTGAAGCCGAGCTGGAGCAAGGACCGCTGGCACGGAATCGTCACGCGCTCGGTCGTCGTCTTCGTGCTCCGAAACGGCAACCCGAAGCACATCCGCGACTGGGAGGACCTCGTCAAGCCGGGCGTCCAGGTCGTGACGCCGAACCCGCTCACGTCCGGCGGCGCGCGCTGGAACGTCATGGCCGCCTACGGCGCGATGATCCGCAAAGGGAAGACGCACAAGCAGGCCGTCGCGTACCTGAAGAAGCTCTTCCAGCACACGGTCTCGCAGGACAAGAGCGCGCGCGAGGCGCTCCAGACCTTCCTCACGGGCCGCGGCGACGTCCTCCTCTCGTACGAGAACGAGGCGATCCTCGCGCAGCGGAAGAACCAGCCCGTCTACTACCTGATCCCGAAGGCGACGATCCGGATCGAGAACCCGGTCGCGGTCACATCCAACGCCTCGGACCCAGCGGCTGCGCGCGCGTTCGTCGCGTTCCTGCACACGCCGACCGCGCAGACGATCTACGGCGACAACGGCTACCGGCCCGTCGACCCGAAGGTGATCCGCCAGTTCAACTACCCCGTGCGGCCGTGGCTCTTCACGATCCAGCGCTTCGGCGGCTGGGCGAAGGTGCAGAAACAGTTCTTCGACCCGAAGACCGGAATCGTGACGAAGATCGAGGAGGGCCTTGGCCACTAGGGTCGTCGCGCTTCCGGTACCGCGCGCGGCCCCGGGCGGGCGGGCGCTCGTCCACGGGCTCGCCACGCTCTACCTCAGCCTGATCGTCCTCCTTCCGCTGGCCGCGCTCCTCTCGCGGTCGCGAGTCGAGGGCGGTCACGGCTTCTGGGAGGCGGTGTCCGGCCGCGAGGCCGTCTCGGCCGTCAAGCTCACGCTCGTCGCGTCGCTGATCGTCGCGCTTGTGAACGCGGTCGCCGGGACGGCGCTCGCGTGGGTGCTCGTCCGCGACCGCTTCGTCGGGCAGGGGCTCGTGAACGCGCTGATCGACCTGCCGTTCGCGCTGCCGACGATCGTCGCCGGGCTGACGCTGCTCGCGCTCTACGGCCCGCGCAGCTCCGTGGACGTGAACCTCGCCTACACGCGGGCGGGCGTCGTGCTCGCGCTGCTCTTCGTGACGCTGCCGTTCGTCGTCCGGACGGTGCAGCCGACGCTGATCGAGCTCGACCGCGAGATGGAGGACGCCGCCGCCTCGCTCGGCGCCGGCTCGTTCGCGACGTTCCGCCGGATCGTCCTGCCGAACATCGTCCCGGCGGTGCTCTCCGGCGTCGCGCTCGCCTTCGCGCGCGCGATCGGCGAGTTCGGCTCGGTCGTCCTCATCTCGGGGAACCTGCCCTTCAAGACCGAGGTGGCGTCGGTCTTCATCTACGGGCAGATCCAAAGCTCGAACCCGACCGGCGCGGCCGCGATCTCCGTGCTCCTGCTCGGGATCTCGCTCGCGGTGCTGCTCGCGATCGGCGGGATCCGGCGGTACGCGTCGAGGCACGACCTCTGATGGCGCGGTACGCCCTTCGGTTCGCCGCGCTCGGGTACCTCGCGATCCTGCTCGTGCTGCCCGTCTCGCTCGTCTTCTGGCGGACGTTCGAGCACGGCCTCTCGGCGCCGTGGCACGCGGTGACGACGCACGACGCGCGGCACGCGTTCTGGCTGACGATCCTGATCGCTCTCGTCGCCGTGCCCGCGAACACGATCTTCGGCGTCGCCCTCGCGATCGCGATCGTCCGGCACCGCTTCCCTGGCAAGGGGCTCGTGAACGCGATCGTCGACCTGCCGCTTGCGCTCTCGCCGGTCGTGGTCGGCTTCGCGCTGCTGCTGCTCTATGGCCGGCTTGGCTGGTTCGGGCCGTGGCTCGAACGGCACGGCATCCACGTGATCTTCGCGCTGCCGGGGATGATCCTGGCGACGATCTTCGTCTCGCTGCCGTTCGTCGTGCGCGAGGTCGTGCCCGTTCTGCGCGAGATCGGGACCGAGCAGGAGCAGGCGGCGGCCACGCTCGGCGCGTCCGGCTTCGCCACGTTCCGGCGGGTCACGCTGCCCGCGATTCGCTGGGCGGTCGCGTACGGCGTCGTCCTCACAACGGCGCGGTGCCTCGGCGAGTTCGGCGCCGTCAGCGTCGTCTCCGGCCACCTCGCCGGCAAGACCGAGACGGCCACGCTCTTCGTGCAGGACTCGTTCGAGTCGTTCGACGTGACCGGCGCGTACGCGGCGTCGGTCGTCCTCGCCCTGATCGCGATCGCCACCCTCGTCGCGATGAACGCCTTTCGACCGAAGGAGGAGACGAGATGAGCATCGTCGCGCGCGGGATCACGAAGCGGTTCGGGTCGTTCGTCGCGCTCGACGACGTCTCGGTCGAGGTGCCGACGGGGTCGCTGACCGCGCTGCTCGGCCCGAGCGGGAGCGGCAAGTCGACGCTCCTGCGCGTGATCGCGGGGCTCGAGCGGCCCGACGGGGGCGAGGTGCTGATCGCCGACGAGGACATGACCGGACGGGCGCCGCAGCGGCGCGGCGTCGGCTTCGTCTTCCAGCACTACGCGGCCTTCAAGCACATGACCGTCTACGACAACATCGCCTTCGGGCTGCGGATCCGGAAGCGGCCTCGTTCCGAGATCCGCGAGCGTGTCGGCGAGCTGCTCCGGCTGGTGCAGCTCGAGGGGCTCGCGGATCGCTACCCGGCGCAGCTCTCCGGCGGGCAGCGCCAGCGGATGGGGCTCGCGCGCGCGCTCGCGGTCGACCCGAAGGTGCTGCTCCTGGACGAGCCGTTCGGCGCGCTCGACGCGCGCGTGCGCAAGGAGCTGCGCGCGTGGCTGCGGCGCCTCCACGACGAGACGCACACGACGACGCTGATCGTGACGCACGACCAGGAAGAGGCGATGGAGGTCTCCGACCGGATCGCGCTGATGAACTCCGGGCGGATCGAGCAGGTCGGCGGGCCGCGCGAGCTCTACGAGCGGCCGGCGAACGAGTTCGTAATGAGCTTCGTCGGGCCGGTCAACCGGGTCGGCGACGCGTACGTGCGACCGCACGACGTCGAGCTGACGCTGGCGCCGAACGGCTCGACGCGCGAGGCGATGATCGAGCGGCTCGTCCACTTCGGGTTCGAGGTGCGGGTCGAGCTCGTGCGCGACGACGGCGAGCGGCTCTCAGCGCAGGTGACGCGCGAGCAGGCGGAGACGCTGGAGCTCGAGCAGGGCCAGATCGTCTACATCCGCCCGACCCGCGAGACGACCTTCGCACCGTAGGCCATGTCCGCGCCGCTCCGACCGGGGTCAGGCCCCCGGACACGGCCCGGCGAGACATGTGACCCGCACGCGAAGCGGGCTCGCGCAGCCGCGGACTGGCTGTTTCGGCCACGGACCCAGCGGAGGGTTGGACGTGGCCGTTAGTGCGGCTGCCAGGCCTCCGGGTCGGCGGTGAGCGCCTCGACTTCGGCCGGCAGCTCGCCGCGCGCGAGGTCGGCGAGCGTGACCTCCTCCAGCACCGAGCGGAGGCTCGCCCGCACCGCGATCCAGACGTCACGCAGCCGCTCGGCCGAGCCCGCGTACTCGACCTCGTGCGGCCCGACGCCCCGCACGTTCGCGATCGGCCCCTCGACCGCGCGGATCACGTCCGCGATGCTGATCTCCGACGCGGGCCGCGCGAGCCAGTAGCCGCCCTCGACCCCGCGCTGCGAGCGGACGAGCCCCGCGTGCCGCAGCTCGGTCAGGATGTTCTCGAGGAACTTGAGCGGGACGCCCTGCGCCTGGGCGATGCGCTCGCCCTTGATCGGCCGCCCGGGCTCGTCGGCCGCCGCGAGCTCGATCGCGGCACGGACGGCGTAGTCCACCTTCGCGGAGACGCGCACTCGCGCATTCTCCCCGGAGAGGCAGCCTCAGACCGCAGCGTGCTCGAACTGCCGGCAGATCTCGCGGAGCTCCGGCTCGCGCGTACGAAACGCGTCCACGACCAAAGGATCGAACTGCGCACCCGAGAGCCCGACGATCTCCTCGCGGGCGACCTCCCACGAGCATGCCTTCCGGTACGGCCGGTCGCTCGTCATCGCGTCGAGCGTATCGGCGACCGAGAAGATCCGCGCCGCCAGCGGGATCTCGTCGCCCATCAGCCCGTCGGGATAGCCATGGCCGTCCCAGCGCTCGTGATGCGAGCGCACGATCCGAAGCCCCTCCCCACGGAGGAACGCGACGCCGCCGAGCACCTGCTCGCCGAGCACCGTGTGCGTCTGCATCAGCCGCCGCTCCTGCACCGTCAGCGGCCCCGGCTTCTGAAGCACCTTGTCGGGGATCCCGATCTTGCCGACGTCGTGGAGGAGGTAGCCGTACTCGCAGGACGCGTCCCCGGCGAGCTCCGGCGAGACCGCCCGCGACAGCTCGAGCGCGTACTGCTGCACCCGCTGCGAGTGCGCCCGCGTGCCGGTGTCCTTCGACTCGAGCGCTGTCGCGAGCGCGGCGACGGTCTCGCGATACGCCTCTTGGAGGAGGACGCGCTGGCCGCGCTCCACCTCGAGCAGGTGCCGGAGGTCGCGCGCGTACAGGAGCAGCTGCTCCTCGGGATCCTGCTTCTTGCTGGCCCGGAACGGGACGCCGTAGAGCCCGCCGGCGAGCCGCTCCACGACCGCGAGCAGCTCGAGCGGACTGAACGGCTTCCGGACGAAAGCGTCGGCGCCGGCCGCGTCTGCGGCGACGAGGCTGCCGCCGTCTGAACCGGTGAGCAGGACGATCGGAATCCCGCTCGTCGCCGCGTTGCCCTTGAGCCGGCGGCAGAAGTCGAGCCCGCTCTCACCCGGCATGAGCACGTCGAGGACGATCACGTCTGGCCGGCGCGCGGCGATTCGCTGCTCCGCCTCGCGTGCGTCGCCCGCCTCGTCCACCTCTACGTCGACGACCTCGAAGGTCGTTCGCAAGAGGGCCCGGAGACCCTCGTCGTCGTCGACGAGCAGCAATCTCAAGCTTCCCCCCTATCTCGGCGGCTCCCGAGCGATATCGACCGAAACGGGGAAAGGCTTTAGTACTCGTAGAAGCCGCGGCCGGTCTTCCGGCCCAGCCGGCCGGCCTGCACGTGCTGGCGGAGAAGCGGGCACGGCGCGTACTTCGGGTTCCCGAGGCCCTCGTGCAGCACGTCCATGATCGCGACGCACGTATCGAGCCCGATCAGGTCCGCGAGCGCGAGCGGCCCCATCGGGTGTGCGAAGCCGAGCTTCGCGATCGTGTCGATCGCCTCCGCCTCCGCGACGCCCTCCATCAGCGCGTACGCCGCCTCGTTGATGAACGGCATCAGGATGCGGTTCGAGACGAAGCCGGGGAAGTCGCGCGCGTCGGCGGGGGTCTTGCCGAGGTCGCGGGCGAGGTCGGCGATCGCGGAAGCGGTCTCGTCCGAGGTGTCGAGCCCGCGTATCACCTCGACGAGCTTCAGCACGGGCACCGGGTTGAAGAAGTGCATGCCGATCACCCGGCCGGGCCGGCCCGTGACCGCCGCAAGCGACGTGATCGGGATCGAGGACGTGTTCGACGCGAGGATCGCCTCGGCCGGGAGCAACCCGTCCGCGCGCTGGAACACGTCCTCCTTGATCCGCGCGTCCTCGACGACGGCCTCGATCATCAGGTCCGCGGGGACCAGGTCGTCGGCCGGCTCGACGCGTGCGAGCACCTCGTCCGGGTCGGCCCCGCCCTTCTCGGCCAGGCGCGCGAGGCTCTTGCGCATTGCCTCCACCCCGCGTTCGACGGCCCCGGGAGCGGCATCGTGGAGCGAGACCCGACGGCCGGAGGCCGCCACGACCTGCGCGATCCCGCCGCCCATCTGGCCGGCGCCCACCACGAGGACGTGCTCGAACTGCACGCGCGGAGGCTAACCGCGTAGGGTGGCGCGAGTCGTCGGCAAAAGGAGGTTCGCGGTGGCATACGCACGCGTCGTGTCGTTCGAGGACGTCGACCGAAGCAGGATCGACGAGCTGAAGCAGCAGATCGAGGAGGGGGAGCCGCCGGAAGGGCTCCCGGCGAGCGAGATCGTGGTCCTCTACGACGCCGACGGCGGCAAGTCGCTCGCGATCGTCTTCTTCGAAACCGAGGAGGACTACCGCCAAGGCGACGCGACGCTGGAGGCGATGCCGGCTGGCGACACGCCCGGCAGGCGAACGTCGGTGACGAAGTACGAGGTCGCGGCCCGCAGCAAGTAATCGCACCGACGCGGGTCGGAACCGCCCGGTCTTGGCGGGACCGCCTCGCGGTGAGACAATGGGCAGCAGCGATGCAGGCGTCGCGCAACAGACGCGGGCTGCTTCGGCTGGCTCTCGCTCTCCTCCCGCTGATCCTCCTTGCCCTGAGCGCCGCGGGTGTCGCGTTCGGCGACGCCGGCGGGGGTAGCGGTGACTACGGCGGCGGTGGAGGCGGCGGAGGCGGAGGCGACTTCGGAGGCGGAGGCGGGAGCGACTTCGGAGGCGGCGACGGCAGCAGCGGAGGTGGAGGAAGCATCGTCTTCTTCGTCCTCGTGCTTGGCGGCATTCTCGCCGTCGGCGGCTCCATCCTCCTCTCCAACACCGGCAAGGGGCCCGCTCTGGCCGCCCAACTCCGCTCGGGCGCGCGGCGCCGCCTCCGCCGAGGACGTGTGCAGCAGGTCGAGCTGGCCGCCGCCGAGGCCGCCGAGGACGACGAGCGCTTCGCGCCGGAGCGGGTGCGCAGCGACGCCGAGCAGCTGTTTCGCGACGTGCAAGCGGCCTGGGACGAGCGCGACGAGGCGCGGCTCGCGACGCTCGTCGGGCCCGACCTCCTCGTCGAGTGGAAGCGCCACCTTGCTGGCCTCGCGCGCAAGGGGTGGCACAACCGCGTCGAGGTGCTCGGCGACGTCCAGGTCGACTACGTCGGGCTCACGAACCGTGAGGGCGCGAGCGACGACCGCGTGGTCGTGCTGATCGACGCGACGCCGCGCGACTACGTGGAGAACCGCAAAGGAAAGAAGATCCTCCGCAAAGGCGAGTCGGACGACACCACACAGCTCTCCCAGTACTGGACGCTCGGTGTTTCGAGACGGCCGCGGTGATCGAAGGCGCCGCGCCTGACGGGCTTCCCGCCGGGTACAAGCCCGCGGACGTGGCTGACCTCGACTTCGACGGCGACGCCCGTGCCGCCGCGATCGACCTCTCGCTCGCCGACCCTCGATTCGCACCGGACGTGCTCGAGGCGGAGGTGCGGCGGATCGTGGCGGCCTGGGCCGAGGCGGTCGACGGCGACGATGCGGCGCTCACCAAGCTGGCGAGCGCGCCGGCGCTCCAGCAGCTTCTGTACGGCGGCGACGAGAGCGGAAAGACGCGCCTCGTGGTGCGCGGTCCGCGAATCAAGCGGATCGCGATCGGGGCGCTCGACGCGAAGGCGGACCCGGCGACGATGACGGTCGAGGTCGAGCTCGGAGGACGGCGCTACGTCGAGAACCGCGACACGGCGGCCGTCGTCGAGGGGAGCAAGAGCGAGGTCGCCCTCTTCAGCGAGCGCTGGACGCTGTCGCTCGACGGTCCCGCTGCGAGTCCCTGGCGAATCGTCGCGGTCGGCCTAGCTGCGGCTGCTCGCTGAGCGCGCGTTCATCGGCCTGTCATTGGCCGCGCGGAATGATCGCCGCGGTTCAACCGAGAGGAGGATGCGATGCGCCGGAAGCTGGTCATCGCGCTCGCTGCGGCCGCGATCGTGGCCACCATCACGATCTGGGCTCCTTGGGCCTCGAGCGCCGGAGGCTCCGGCTACGAGCCGGTGCTCGACCCCGCGAGCTTCAGCACCACGATCGACAACCCGTACTTCCCGCTCCCCGTGGGGCGAACGCTCGTCTACCGCGGGATCAAGGATGGCCAGACGCAGGAGGACCGCGTCACCGTCACCAACCGCACGAAGCTCGTGGCCGAAGGGATCACAGCTCGCGTCGTCACCGACGTCGCGACGCACGACGGCGCCCTGCTCGAGAAGACCGAGGACTGGTACGCGCAGGACAAGGACGGAAACGTCTGGTACGTGGGCGAGGACACCGCGGCCTACCTCGCGAACGGCAAGGTGGACACGTCCGGCTCGTGGGAGGCGGGCGTCCACGACGCGGAGCCGGGGCTGATCATGGAGGCGAATCCGCAGATCCCGGACGCGTACCGGCAGGAGTTCCTGAGCGGCCAGGCCGAGGACACGGCGTGGATCGTCGACCGCGGCGGATCGCTGACGGTGCCGTACGGGACGCTCAAGAACGTCCTGACGACACTCGAGGCGACGAGGCTCGAGCCGGGCGCCTACGACCAGAAGGTCTACGCGCGCGGGATCGGAATCGTGGTCGAGCAGTCGTTGACAGGGCCGACCGAGGTCGCGAAGCTCGTCTCAGTTAGCGGATAGCGCTCAGACCTCGACGAGGAGCGCGTCGCCTTGCCCGCCGCCTGAGCAGATCGCGGCCAGGCCGAGCCCGCCGCCGTTCCGCCGGAGCTCGTAGATCATCGTCCCGAGGATGCGGGCGCCGGAGGCGCCGATCGGATGGCCGAGGGCGACCGCGCCGCCGTTCACGTTCACGCGCTCCGGGTCGGCGCCGAGCATCTTCGTCGAGTTCAGGACGACGGACGAGAAGGCCTCGTTCAGCTCGACGCGCTCCACGTCGTCGATCGTCTTGCCGGCCTTCTCGAGCGCGCGCGCCCCGGCCTTCGCGGGCGTGCGCGCGAGGTAGGCGAAGTCGTCGGCGACGTACGCCTGCGCGACGATCGTCGCGAGAATCGGCAGGCCGCGGCGGCGCGCGAACTCCTCGCTCGTAACGATCACGCAGCCGGCGCCGTCGTTCACCCCGGGCGCGTTCCCGGCGGTCGTCGTGCCCTCCGGATCGAAGACCGGCTTCAGCGACGCGAGCTTCTCGAGCGAGGTGTCGCGCCGCGGGCCCTCGTCGACCGCGAAGTCGCCGACGGGGACGATCTCGTCCGCGAAGCGGCCCTCGTCGATCGCGCGCACGGCGCGCTCGTGCGAGCGAAGCGCCCAGCCGTCCTGCTCCTCGCGGCTGATCCCGAGCTCGCGGGAGACGAACGACGCTTGCTGCACCATGTGACGCTGGTCGAAGGTGGACGTGAGCCCGTCCGAGACCATCGAGTCGACGAGCACGCCGTCGCCGAGCCGGTAGCCGAAGCGCGCCTTCTTCAACAGGTACGGCGCGTTCGACATCGACTCCATCCCGCCGGTGACGATCACGTCGTGGTCGCCGGCGCGGATCATCTGGTCGGCCATCTCGACGGCACGGATCGACGACGCGCAGACCTTGTTGATCGTGTCCGCGCCGACCTCCTTCGGGATCGCGGCGCCGATCGCCGCCTGGCGCGCCGGGGCCTGTCCCGCCCCGGCCTGGAGGACCTGGCCCATGATCACGTACTCGACCTCGTCCGGTGCGAGCCCGATCCGCTCCAGCGCCGCGCCGATGACGATCGAGCCGAGCTCCGTCGCCGGCTTGTCCGCGAGGGCGCCGCCGAGCCTCCCGAACGGCGTCCGGACGGCGGAGACGATGACGGAGCGGGATGCGCTGCTCACGCGTCCAGGGTAGCCGCGGCGTGCCGCCTCGCGAACGCGACGAGGAGCCGCACGCACGCCTCCACGTCGGCGAGGTCGGCCAGCTCGATCGGCATGTGCACGTAGCGGAGCGCAATCGAGACGAGACCGGTCGGGACTCCCGCGCGGCTCAGGTGGACGGCGTCGGCGTCGGTGTTCGTCGTCCCCGTGACGACCTCGGTCGCGGCCGCGATCTCCTCCTGCTCCGCCGTCTCGAAGAGCAGGTCGACGAGTCGCGAGTTGAGCGGCAGGCCGCGGCCGATCACGGGGCCCTTGCCGAGCTCCGCTTCGCCGCCCTGTCTCGGGTCGCCGCCCGGGACGTCCGTCGCCGGGGTCACGTCGACGACGACGGCCACGGCGGGCCGCAGCGCGTACAGCGCGGTCCGGGCGCCGCTGTAGTCGCCGGCCTCCTCGCCGACGACGGCGACGCCTGCGACCGGCGGCGGGTCTCCGGCCTCCGCGAGCCGGCGGACGACCTCGAGCGCGACGTAGGCGCCGAAGCGGTTGTCGATCGCTCGCGAGGCGAGCCGGCCGCCGGCGAGCTCGAACGGGTCGGCGGCGTACACCGCCGTGTCCCCCGGCCGGACGAGCTCGAGCGCCTCGTCGCGGCTTTTGGCGCCGAGGTCGAGGTAGAGGTCGTCGAGGGTCGTGCGCTTCGGCTCCTCACCCCGGCCGAGCGGGGCGGGCAGCTTCTTGCCGATCACGGCGGGAACGGGCCCATTCCGCGACAGGATCTGCACGCGCTGTCCGAGGAGGACCTCGCCGATCTGGCCGCCGATGGTCGCGAACGACGCCAGGCCGTGCTCGTCGACGTGCGTGATCGCGAGCCCGATCTCGTCGATATGGCCGACGATCGCGAGCGGCTTCGCGTCGCGGTCGCCGACCCGGGCGACGGACGACCCGAGGTTGTCGGTCGACACGTCCGCGAACGCGGAGGCCGCGTCGCGCCACACGCGCGCCGGCTCGTCCTCGTGCCCCGAGGGCCCGCGGGCACGGAGGAGGTCGAGGAAAAGCTCCGGGGCGGGCACCCGCGGATCGTACGTAGCATCGCGAGGATGCGCCGCCTGCTCCTGCTCGTCAGCGCGATCATGCTCGTCGACACGACGTTCTTCACGGCGCTGACGCCGCTCTTGCCGCACTACGCGGACACGCTCGGGCTGTCGAAGCTGGGGGCCGGCGTCCTCACCGCCTCGTTCGGGGCGGGCACGCTCCTCGGCGCGATTCCGGCCGGGGTGCTCGCCGCGCGGCTCGGGCCGAAGCCGGTCGTCCTGCTCGGGCTCGGGCTGCTCGCGGCGACGAGCCTCGTCTTCGGCTTCGGCGCGAGCATTTCGATCCTCGACGGCGCTCGCTTTCTCCAGGGCGCAGGCGGCGCTTGTACCTGGACGGGATCGCTCGCGTGGCTTGCGGCCGCAGCGCCGTCGGAGCGGCGGGGCGAGGTGATAGGGACGGCGCTCGGCGCCGGGATCGGCGGGGCGCTGCTCGGGCCTGCGGTCGGCGCCGCCGCGGCGTCGCTCGGGACGCGACCGGTGTTCGGCGGGGTGGCGGTGGTCGGCGGCGCGATCGCGGCCGCGGTCGTGGCCTTTCCCGCGCCGCGCCCCTCGGTCCCGCAGCGGCTCTCGGCGCTCCGGGGGCGGATCGGCGACGCGGAGCTCCTGGGCGGGATGTGGCTCGTAGCGCTCGCAGCGATGCTGTTCGGGTCGGTCTCGGTGCTCGCACCGCTGCGGCTCGACCGGCTCGGCTTTGGCGCGGCGGCGATCGGCGGCGCGTTCCTGCTCTCGGCCGCGCTCGAGGCGACGGCGAGCCCCGTCCTCGGACGGATCTCGGACCGGCGCGGCACGCTGCCGCTGACACGCGTCGCGCTCGCCGCGGCGACGGTGGTCAGCCTCGCCCTCCCCTGGCCCGGCAACGCATGGCTGCTCGGCGCGCTCGTCGTGGCGTGCGGCCTCGCGTACGGCGGCTTCTGGGTCCCGGGGATGGCCATGCTCTCGTTCGGCGCAGAGCGGACCGGGCTCGACCAGAGCTTCGCCTTCGCGCTGATGAACCTCGCGTGGGCGACCGGCGAGAGCGCCGGCTCGTTCGCCGGCGGTGCTCTCGGCCAGCACCTGGGCGACGTCGTCCCGTACTGGGGCGGCGCGGCGCTCTGCCTCGTCACGCTGGCCGCTGCCGGCTTGACGCGCGGCCGCTCGCCTGCCTACTCTGAAGCCCGATGACTCCTGCCGCGTACTCCTGGGGCTGGGCCTGGCGCCACGAGCGGGGCGGGAGCGTCGCCAGCTGACCGTAGGCCCGGCGACAGACAGCCCGTTCCGCTCACGAGACCTTCCGCCGGAGGGTCTTTTTCTTTCTGCGACGACATGACGACCGCGACCGACATACCGACCGACCTGATCACGCCGCTCGGCGCGTACCTGGCCCTGCGCGACGGCGCCGGCGGGCGGGCGAGCTTCCTCCTCGAGTCGGTCGAGCGCGGGCGCCTCGGGCGCTACTCGTTCGTCGGCTGCGGCTCGCGGCTCGTCGAGCTCGCGGAGGCGGAGCGGTGCGGCGAGCCCGTCGTCGGCTACGTCGGCTACGACCACGTCGCGGCACTCGAGCCGACCGTCCCGCTCCCGGACGAGGGACCCGACCTCCCGGAGAGCCGGTTCGTCGTCGCCGAGACACTCGTCCGCTTCGACCATGCGCTCGGCGTCGCGGACGTGCTCGCGGGTGACGCTGTCGCTACGGCGGAGCTCGTGACCGTCCCGCCGGGCCGCGTCCGGGGGTCAGGCCCACGGACACGGCCGTCGGAGATACGGCGCTTCGGGTCGGGGATCGCTTACGAGCGGGCCGTCGCGGTCGCGAAGGACTACATCCGCGCCGGGGACGCCTTCCAGATCGTGCTCTCGCAGCGGGCGGAACGGCCGACGGCGGCCTCGGCGCTCCAGCTCTATCGCGCGCTCCGGCGCGTCAACCCCTCGCCGTACCACTTCCTGCTCGAGCTCGACGGCGTCGCGCTCGTCGGCTCGTCGCCGGAAACGCTCGTCAAGGCGGAAGGACGCCACGCGAGCCTGAACCCGATCGCCGGCACGACCGCTCCCGGTCCCGGCGACGCGGAGCGGCTGCTGGGGTCCGAGAAGGACCGCGCAGAGCACGTGATGCTCGTCGACCTCGGCCGGAACGACCTCTCGCGCGTCTGCCGGTCGGGCACGGTTCGCGTGCAGCGGTTCCTCGAGCCGGAGCGCTTCTCGCACGTCACGCACCTCGTCTCCGAAGTCACCGGGGAGCTGTACGAGGGGGTTACGCAGTTCGATCTGCTCCGCGCCTGCTTCCCCGCCGGCACCGTCTCGGGCGCGCCGAAGGTGCGCGCGATGCAGATCATCTCGGAGCTCGAGGGCTATCGGCGCGGGCCGTACGCCGGGGCGGTCGGGTACGCGCTTCCCGGCGGTGCGTTCGACACCTGCATCACGATCCGGACGATCGTGCTCGCGGACGGCGTTGCCCTGCTTCAGGCCGGCGCGGGCATCGTGGCCGATTCGGACCCGGCCGCCGAGGACGACGAGTGCCTGCGCAAGCTCGCCGCGCTCGAGCGGGCGATCGACCTAGCGGAGGGGTTGGGATGATCCTCCTCGTCGACAACTACGACTCGTTCACGTACAACCTCGCGCACCTCTTCGGCGAGCTGGGCGAGGAGGTTCTCGTCAAGCGGAACGACGAGCCGGGCCTCGAGGAGCTGGAGCCCGATCGGCTCGTGATCTCCCCCGGGCCGGGCCACCCGCCGCCGCGGGTCGTCGAGCTCGTCCGCCGGAGCCGCGTCCCGACGCTCGGCGTCTGCCTCGGTCACCAGGCGATCGTCGAGGCCTTCGGTGGCGAGATCGGCCCCGCGCGCCGGCTCGTCCACGGGAAGGCGAGCCCCGTCCGCCACGACGGCCGCGGGTTGTTCGCAGGCCTGCCGGAGGAGTTCGAGGCCGGGCGCTACCACTCGCTCGCGGCCACGTCCGTCCCGGACGAGCTCGAGGTCTCCGCCACCTGCGCCGAGCGCGAGGTGATGGCGGTCCGGCACCGCGAGCGGCCGATCGACGGCGTCCAGTTCCACCCCGAGTCGGTGCTGACGCCGCTCGGCTCGGCGATCGCGCGTAACTTCCTGGAAGCGTGATCCAAGCAGCCCTCACGAACCTGCTCGACGGCCGCGACCTGAGCCGCGAGGAGGCGCGCGCCGTGATGGGCGAGGTCATGGCCGGAGAGGCCACGCCCGCGCAGATTGCCGGCTTCCTCGTCGCGCTTCGCGCCAAGGGCGAGACCGCCGACGAGATCGCCGGGTGCGCCGACGCGATGCGCGAGCACGTGCTGCACGTCCGCCCGGCGCGCGACGACCTCGTCGACACGGCCGGTACCGGCGGCGACGGCGCGCGAACCTTCAACATCTCGACCGCGGCCGCGCTCGTCGCCGCGGCCGCCGGCGCGGCGGTCGCGAAGCACGGGAACCGCGCCGTCTCGTCCGCCTCCGGCTCGGCCGACGTGCTCGAGGCGCTCGGCTTCGAGCTCGAGCTCCCGCCCGACCGAATCGCGCGCTCGATCGACGAGCTCGGATTCGGCTTTCTCTTCGCGCCAGCGCACCACCCCGCGATGCGCCACGCCGCGCCGGTGCGGCGCGAGCTCGCCACGCGCACAGTCTTCAACGTGCTCGGCCCGCTGACGAACCCGGCCGGCGCGCGGTCGCAGGTGGTCGGCGTCTACTCGGCCGAGCTCGTGCGCACGATCGCCGAGGTCCTGGCGAGCCTCGGCGCGCGACGGGCGTTCGTCGTCCACGGCGCGCACGGGATCGACGAGCTCTCGCCCGCGGGGCCGAACCTCGTCTGCGAGGTCGTCGACGGGCGCGTCGTCGAGCGGACGATCGACCCGGTCGAGCTGGGCGTGCCGCGCTGCGCGCCGGAGGAGCTCACCGGCGGAAGTCCCGCCGACAACGCGCTCACGATCCGCGACGTCTTCGCCGGCGCGAACGGCGGCAGGCGGAGCGCGATCCTGCTGAACGCCGCCGGCGCGATCGCCGCCGGCGGGCTCGCGCGCGACCTCCGCGAAGGCCTCGGGCTCGCGCGCGAGGCGCTCGACTCGGGCGTGGCGGGCGAGCGGCTGGAGCAGCTCGTCGCGTTCTCGCGCGCGGAGGCGGCGGTCTAGCGTGGGCCGCTTCCGCGACGCCCTCGCCGGCCCGGGGCTGACGGCGATCGGCGAGATCAAGCGGCGGTCTCCGTCGGCAGGCGATCTACGGCCTGGTGCCGATCCCGCGTCGCTCGCGCCCCAACTCGCGGCGGCTGGCGCGGCCGCCGTGTCCGTGCTCGTCGACGAGCGATTCGCCGGCTCGCTCGACGACCTGCGGGCGGCACGGGCGACGACGACGCTTCCCTTGCTCGGGAAGGGCTTTTTTGGGAGCGAGCGTGATGTCGTCGCACTCGCCGAGGCCGGCGCCGACGCCGTCTTGCTCCTGCTCCGCGACCTCGACGACGACGCGGTGGCGCGGCTCCAAGGGCGGGCACGAGAGCTCGGCCTCGACGCGCTCGTGGAGGCGCACGACGGCGAGGAGCTCGAGCGCGCGGTTCGGCTCGGAGCGGACCCGATCGGGATCAACGCCCGCGACCTCTCGACGTTCGCGATCGACCGGCGCGCGCAGCTCGAGCTCGTCGCGAGCGCGCCGCGAGACCGAGTCGTGGTGGCCGAGAGCGGCGTCTGGTCGCGGGCGCAGGGCGCCGCGGCCGAGCTCGCGGGCGCCGACGCGATCCTCGTCGGCTCAGCGCTGATGCGCGCGCCCGACCCGGCCGCGAAGCTCGCCGAGCTGATCTCGCGACCGCTGGTCAAGGTCTGCGGCTTGACGCGGGCGGAGGACGTCGCGGTCGCCGTCGAAGCCGGGGCCGATCTCGTCGGGTTCATCCTCGCGCAGGAGACACCGCGGCGCGCGCCCGGCGTGCTCGACGCTCCGGACACGGTGCTGCGCGTCGCAGTCTTCGTGGGCGAAACCGAGGAGACCGAGGCGGATCTGGTGCAGCTCTACGCCCGCGAAAACGGGCATCGCGCACGCGACGCGGTGCTGCTCCTCCGCGGTCGCGAGGTCGCGCGCGTGGTCGACCTGCCCTGGGAGCAGGGGGATCCGCGTCACCTCGAGCGCGCCGCGGCGACGGGCGGGCGCGTGATGCTGGCGGGCAAGCTCGGCCCGGACAACGTCGCGGCGGCGATCCGCGCCGTGCATCCGTGGGCGGTCGACGCCAGCTCGAGCCTCGAGGTCACGCCCGGCGTGAAAGACCACGCGCGCGTGCGCGACTACGTCGCGGCCGCCCGATGCTGACGTACGGCGCGTACGGAGGCCGGTTCGTCCCGGAGACGCTGATCCCAGCGCTCGACGAGCTCGATGCCGGCTGGCGCGAGGCGCAGGCGGACGACGCGTTCGCGCGCGAGCTCGACGAGCTCGCGACGTCGTACGGCGGCCGGCCGACGCCGCTGACGCTCGCCCAGCGCTTCGCGCCGGGGAGGCGGCTGTACCTGAAGCGCGAGGATCTGCTGCACACGGGCGCGCACAAGCTGAACAACGCGCTCGGCCAGGCGGTGCTCGCGCGGCGGCTCGGGAAGACGCGGATCGTCGCGGAGACGGGCGCGGGGCAGCACGGGGTCGCGACGGCGACCGTCTGCGCCCGCTTCGGCTTCGAGTGCGTCGTCTACATGGGCTCGGAGGACATGCGGCGCCAGCATCCGAACGTCGAGCGGATGGGTCTCCTCGGCGCCGAGGTCCGGCCGGTGGAGTTCGGGACGCGGACGCTGAAGGAGGCGACGAGCGAGGCGATCCGCGACTGGATCGGGAGCGTCGAGACCACGCACTACCTGATCGGCTCGTGCGTCGGACCGGCGCCGTACCCGGAGATCGTCCGCGAGCTCCAGGCGGTGATCGGACGAGAGGCGCGGGCGCAGGTTCTCGCCGCCGCGGGGCGGCTCCCCGAGGTCGTCGTCGCGTGCGTCGGCGGCGGCTCGAACGCGATCGGGATGTTCGCGGGATTTCTCGACGATGCGGAGGTGCAGCTGGTGGGCGTGGAGGCCGCTGGCGCGGCGTCGCTCGGGGTCGGGCGCGCGGGCGTGCTGCACGGGTCGCGGTCGTCGGTGCTGTCGGACGAGGACGGCCAGGTGCTGGACGCGCACTCGATCTCTGCCGGCCTCGACTACCCCGGTGTCGGCCCGGAGCACGCCTTCCTGCGCGACTCCGGCCGCGCCGAGTACGTGACTGCGAGCGACGAAGAGGCGGTAGCGGCCTTCCGACGCTTGTCGGCGACCGAGGGGATCGTCCCCGCGCTCGAGCCCGCGCACGCGCTCGCGCGCGCCCGCGAGGTCGACGAGGAG
>DASUZD010000059.1:0-17927 GCA_036377055.1 Gaiellaceae bacterium
GCGCTCGGCCGCCTCGATCAGCGGCAGGCCGATCCGGTCCTTGAGCGAGCCGCCGGGGTTCAGGTACTCGAGCTTCACGAGGAGCTGCGGCTTGACTTCTCGGCCGAGCTTCTGGAGGCGGACGATCGGCGTGCGGCCGACGAGGTCGAGCACAGTCGGGTAGTCGCGCGGCATTCGGCGCCGCCAAGCCTACGGGAATCGACTGCTGCTCCTGCCCGTTTCGACACCCATCAACATCACGGTCATCGGCAGGGGCAACGTCGGCGGCGGGCTGGCGAGGCGATGGCGCGCGGCCGGCCGCGAGGTACACGAGCTAGGGCGCGACGGAGGGGACGCCTCGAACGCAGACGCCGTCCTCCTCGCGGTTCCGTCAGGCGAGATCGCGTCGGCGCTCGGCAAGGTCACAGGCGTCGAGGGGAAGGTGGTCGTCGACGCGACGAACCACTTCAGCGGCGAGCGGCCCGACTTCCCGTCGCTCGCGCACTACGTGAAGTCGATCACCGGCGGGCCGGTCGCGAAGTCATTCAACCTCAACTTCGCCGTCCTGTACGACCGGATCGACGCGCAACCGGAGCGTCCCGGGAACCTCTATTGCGCGGACGACGACGCTCGCGCGGTCACGGAGCAGCTGATTCGCGACGCGGGCTACGAGCCGCTCGACGTCGGCAGCCTCGACAACGCTCGCGCCCTCGAGGACGCGCTCTCGATCCTGATGGGGCTGACGCGCTCCCTCGGCGGGCAGGTCTTCTACCGCTTCTGGAGGCCTTAGAGCCGCACCGAGGCGGGCAGCGGCCCGACCGGTCGTTTCAGACGGACGCACGGGCAAAGCCCGCGCGTCCTGACGGACGGCGCCGCCGAGTCGGCGCCTTAGGGCTCAGGCCGCAGGCGCCGCCTCGGTCGTCGTGATCTCCGACCGGCGGATTAGGGCGAGCGAGGCGACGATCCCGGCCGCGGCGATTCCGGCCACGACCCAGAACGCCCACTGGAAGCCGCCTGTCTGCGCCGCGAGCGGCGCGTCTCCCGCGTGGACGAGCGTCGTGAAGTGACTCGTCGCGACGCTTGACGCAACGGCGACGCCGACGCCGCTGCCGATCTGCTGCGCCGTGTTGATCAGTCCGGAGGCGAGCCCGGCCTCGTGCCACTCGACGCCCGCCAGCGCGGCGATCGAGACCGGGATGAAGGTGAACGGCAGGCCCACGCCGACGGCGAGGTAGCCCGGCAGCAGGTTCGGCCAGAACGACCCGTCGACAGGGATCTGCGTGTACCAGAGCATCCCGGCCGTCATCAGGATCATCCCCGTCACGAGGACGGGCTTGACGCCGATCCTGGTGACGAGCGCCTGCGCGATCCCGGCCGTCGCGACGGCCGTTCCCGCGGTCGCGACGAAGGTGACGCCGGCCTTGAGCGCCGAGTACCCGAGCACCTGCTGGACGTAGAGCGTGAGGATGAAGAAGTTGCTGAAGACGACGCCGCCGAGCAAGAGGCCGGCCGCGTTCGCGCCCGCCACCGTGCGGATGCGGAAGATCCTGAGCGGCATCAGCGGGTCCTCGACGTGCTGCTCCCAGTACAGGAACGCTGCCACCAGAGCCACGGAGATGGCGAGCAGCGCGATCGTCCGCGCCGAGCTCCACCCGACGACCGGCGCCCGCGAGAGCGCGTAGACGAGCAGCGCGAGGCCCGTGGTCACGGTCACGGCGCCGAGGACGTCCGGCCGCCTGCGCGTCTCGATGCGGCTCTCGCGGACGAACCGCCGCGTGAGCAGCAATGCGGTCGCGCCGACCGGCACGTTGACGAAGAAGATCCACTCCCACCCGAGGTACTTCGTCAGGACGCCGCCCGCCAGCACGCCGACGGCCGCGCCGGAGCCGCCGATCGCGCCCCAGATCCCGAGCGCCTTGTTGCGTTCAGCTCCCTCATCGAACGTGGTCGTGATTATCGAGAGCGCGGCCGGCGAGATGACCGCGGCGCCCAGGCCCTGCACAGCGCGTGCGGCGATGAGGACGCCTTCCGACCACGCGAGGCCGCAGAGGAGGGACGCGGCGGTGAAGAAGGCGACGCCGACCATGAAGACGCGGCGGCGGCCGAGCAGGTCGGCTGCCCGCCCGCCCAGCAGGAGGAAGCCACCGAAGGTGATCGCGTAGGCCGTGATCACCCACTGCAGGCTCTCGCGCGAGAAGTCGAGCGCCTTCCCGATCGACGGCAGCGCGACGTTCACGATCGAGACGTCGAGGACGGTCATGAAGAACGCCGCGCAGACGAGCGCGAGCGCCTTCCAACGGCGGGGGTCCGGTCCTTCGGTCACGGCCATGCGGCGGCTCTCCTCCGGCGGTTGCTCGCGCTATCGCGGCCGAACGTGCGCCGCGCGAACCCTATTCCGTTCGCGCGGAGCGCCGAGGAAAGGTCGTTACGAAATCGGCGCGTTTGCGCGCGCCGCCCGCGGCTAGGCTGACCGCAGGGGATTCGGGGGTCCCCCGGGGCGCGCATGGTCCGAGATGGGCGCGGCCGGAAGGGTCAGTGGCGGAAGTGGCGACGGCCGGTGAAGACCATCGTCGCGCCCGCCGCCTCGACCGCCGCGACGACCTCGGCGTCTCGCTTCGAGCCGCCCGGCTGGACGATCGCGCCGACACCGGCCTCGAGCGCGAGCTCCGGCCCGTCCGCGAAGGGGAAGAACGCGTCGGAGGCGAGGACGGCGCCGTTCACGTCGTGTCCGTGCGCACTGGCCTTCTCCAGGGCGATGCGCATTGCGTCCACGCGGCTCTGCTGGCCGGCGCCGATCCCGATCGTGTGCAGGTCCTTCGCGATCACGATCGCGTTCGACGTCACGTGCTTGCAGATCCGCCACGCAAAAAGCAGGTCGCCCCAGACCGTCTCGCTCGGGCTCCCGCAGACGACCTGCATCCCCTCGCGATCGTCGACGTCGGAGTCGCGGTCCTGCACGAGCAGGCCGCCGAGGACGCGGCGGTAGTCGCGCTCGCCGGGGTCGCCGCCGCGGCGTTCGCGGTCGGCGAGGATGCGCACCGCCGGCTTCTCGCGCAGCGACGCCAGGGCCGCATCGTCGAGCTCGGGCGCGAGCAGCACCTCCACGAACTGTGCGCGTAGGCGGACGCCGAGCTCCGCGCTCACCGGGCGGTTGAGGGCGACGATGCCCCCATAGGCGGAGACCGGGTCGCAAGCGAGCGCCTGCTCGTACGCTTCTTCGATCGTGGCCGCGACCGCCACGCCGCACGGGTTCGCATGCTTGACGATCACGCATGCCGGCAGCGTGAACTCGCGGGTGCAGGCGCGCGCCGCGGAGAGGTCGTTCAGGTTGTTGTACGAGAGGTCGGGCCCGTGCAGTCGCTCGACCCGCGACATCAGGTGGCGCCGCGCGCCAGCCTCGGCGTAGTACGCGGCGCGCTGGTGCGGGTTCTCGCCGTACGCGAGGTCCATCACTTTCGAGAAGGACGCGACCAGCGTCTCGGGAAACGCGTCGCGATCGGAGAACCACGAGGCGATCGCGGCCTCGTACGCCGCCGTCCGAGCGAACGCCTCCGCCGCGAGCTGCCGACGCGTCTCGTGCGAGACCTCGCCGCCCGCGCGCAGCTCGTCGAGCACCCGGAGGTACTGCTCCGGCCGGCAGACCGGCACCACGTGCGCGAAGTTCTTCGCGGCCCCGCGCAGCATCGAAGGCCCGCCGATGTCGATCATCTCGACGGCGTCCTCCTCGCGCGTCCCGTGCTGCGCCGCGACCCGCTCGAACGGGTAGAGGTTCACGCACACGAGATCGAAGGGCTCGATCTCGTGCTCGTCGAGCGCGGCGAGGTCGTCGTCCCGGTCGCGGCGAGCGAGGATGCCGGCGTGGATGCGAGGGTGGAGCGTCTTGACGCGCCCGCTCAGCATCTCCGGCGAGCCCGTCACGGTCTCGACGCGGGTGACGTCGAGCCCGACGTCCTGGAGATGTGTCGCCGTCTGGCCGCTCGCGACGAGCTCCCAGCCGAGGTCGGCGAGGCCATGGGCGAACTCGTCCAGGCCGGCCTTGTCCCAGACGGAGATCAGCGCGCGCATAGCTCGCGCACGACCTCGGGGAGCAGCCGGTGCTCAACTGACTTGATTCGCGCGTGCAGCGTCTCGGCGGTGTCGCCGGCGACCACCGGCACTCGCTCCTGGCGCAGGATCCGGCCGCTGTCGACGCCTTCGTCGACCAGGTGCACCGTCGCACCCGACTCGCTCACCCGTGCCCTGAGCTGATCCTCGACCGCGTGCAGGCCGGGAAACGCCGGCAGGAGCGAAGGGTGAACGTTCACGATGCGGTCGGGGAATCGCTCGAGGAATCCTTGCGTGAGCAGCTGCATGTAGCCGGCGAGGACGACCAACCGGACGCCGCGCCGGTCGAGCCAGTCGGCCACGGCTGCGTCACGCTCGTCGCGGTCGGCATAACGCTCCAGCGCAAAAACCGCCGTCGGGATGCCGGCCGAGGCCGCCCGCTCCAGCGCGGGTACGCCTGCCTTGTTGGACGCCACGGCCGCGATCGGGAGCCGCGCTTCGATCAGCGCCTGAAGGTTGGAGCCCGCGCCGCTAACGAGAACGCCGATCACGCCCGCCGGACCCTTCCGATCACGAGGCTCTCGTTCGGGTACGCGTGGATCGCGCAGAAGCCGACGCCGAGGTTGAAGACGCGCTGCATCTCCTCGCGGTCGACGTGGCGGGCCAGCCACTCGAAGACCGGCAGCGTGTGCCGCTCCCAGATCCGGTCCCAGAAGATCTCGGCGCGAAGGCCGTTCGGGAGCACCCGCGCGACGTTCGCCTCGATCCCGCCGCCGGTGACGTGCACGAAGGCGTGGACGTCGACGCGGAGCCGTTTCAGCATCCGCATGTCGTCGAGGTAGAGCCGCGTCGGCGCGAGCAGGTCGTCGCCGCGGTAGTCCTCGGTCTCGAGGACCTGACGCACCAGGCTGAAGCCGTTCGCGTGGACGCCGTTCGAGCGCAGCGCGACGATCGCGTCGCCTTCCTCGACCCGCGAGCCGTCGATCAGCGCAGCCTCGTCGACGATGCCGACGCACGTTCCGGCGAAGTCGAGCTCGCCGTCCCGGTACGTGCCCGGGAGCTCCGCCGTCTCCCCGCCGACGAGCGCGACGCCCGCCGCGCGGCAGACGTCGGCCGCTCCCTCGACCAGCTGCGCGACCTCGTCGAGGTCGATCCGGTTGGCCGCGACGTAGTCGAGCAGAATCAGCGGGTCGGCGCCGGTCGTGATCACGTCGTTGATGCAGTGCGCGGCGAGGTCGGCTCCGCATGCCCGGAGCGCTCCGCGCTCGCGCGCGAGCATCAGCTTCGTGCCGACCCCGTCCGTCGATGCGGCGAGGAGCCGCCCGTCGCCGAGCGGGTGGAGGCCGGCGAAGGCGCCGAAGCCGCGCGCGCCCGTCGACTCGACTGCCGCCCGGAGCCGGTCCACGATCGCGGACGCGCTCTCCAGCGAAACCCCGGCGTCCTCGTACGTCCTCCCACGCAAGGAGTCGAGTGTAAGGGCGGCGCGGGACGCGGTCTCCGACTGTCCGCGCGGGACCAGTCCGGGGTCTGACCCCGGACGTGGCCCGGCGAGCGCTGACGCCGGTGGACGAACCGCGCTCGCGGCTTCCTAGACGAAAAGCTCCGCGTGCAGCTCCGGCCGCCCCTGCGGGCCGCCGGGGACGAAGCGTACGACCGTCTCGTCGATCTCGACGGTCCCGTTCTGCGTCGGGATGTCGAGCAGCTCGCCGAGCGCCGCCGCCTTCGTGGCCGGGTCGTCGGCGCGCAGGTGCAGCTCGGCGAGCCTGAGGACGCTGCTTCCGGCCAAGAGATCGTCGATCCATTCGCGCGGCGGGTGGAGCTCCAGCCGGTAGCCGGCCTTCGTCGTCACGAACGTCCTGCGGCCGCCGTGCTCCTGCACCCGGAGGTCGCGCTCGAGCGCGCGCTCGAGCGCCGTCGCGAGCTCCTCCTCGTCTAGCACGAGCCCGAGGTGGTCGACGCGCGGCAGCTCCCACTGGCCCGGCTGGATGACGACGTTCACGGCGCCGCGCTCGAGCTCGGAAAGCCGAAGCTTGAACCCCATCTCCTCGAGCTCCGCCCACGAGAGACCCGCCTCGAACGAGGTGGTGTCCTCGCCGATCCGGCCGTGGCGGGCGACGAGCTCGAACCCGAGCTTGCCGAGGTACCGCGCCTCGACCTCGCGCACCTTCCGCGTCACGAGGTGGTAGTGAAAGAGCTGCACCGAGCGAACTCTAGACTCGTGACCGGTGGACTCCCCGCCCTCGATCCTGACCAGCTGGACCCTCGAGCCGCTCCAGCTCGTGCCGACCCTCGTCGTCGCGCTGCTCTACGCGCGCCGGTTGCGGACGCTGCGTCGCCGCGGGACGCCGGTCGAGCGCTGGCGCCCGTGGGTCTTCGGGCTGGGCCTCGCGCTCGTCCTGCTCGCGCTCGTCTCGCCGATCGACGTCTTCGGCGAGGAGCAGTTCTTCAGCTTCCACATGCTCCAGCACGTCCTGCTCGGCGATCTCGCGCCGCTCGCCATGCTCGCCGGGCTGAACGGGCCGATCCTGCGTCCGCTGCTCCGCTTCGTCCACCCGCTCCGCGTCCTCGCCCACCCGCTCGTCGCGCTGCCGGTCTGGGCGATCGACCTGTACGTCTGGCACGTGCCGTTCCTGTACCAGGCCGCGCTGCACCACCCGTCGATTCACGCGCTCGAGCACCTGCTCTTCTTCACCTGCGGTGGCCTGATGTGGGCGCCGGTCCTCGAGACGCTTCCGGCGCCGGCGTGGTTCGGGACCGGCGCGAAGCTCGGCTACATCGCTGCGGTCCGGGTTATCGAGACCGTCCTCGGCAACGTCTTCCTCTGGGCGGGCCATGTCTTCTACCCGTACTACGAGCACGTGCCGCGCCTGTGGGGGATCTCGCCGCTCAGCGACCAGGGGATCGCGGGCGCCGTGATGATGATCGAGGGCTCGGTGGTGACGATCGCCGCGCTTGCGTGGCTCTTCCTGCGCATGGCCGCCGAGGGGGAGCTGCGCCAGGAGCTGCTCGAGCGCGGCCTCGACCCGCGGGCGGTGCAGCGCGCCGTTCGCTACGGCCGCGCGGAGGAGTTCTCGCGGCCGCGCTGAACCGGTCGGCTCGCCCACGAAAGGAGCACCCATGGCTTCCACCACTCCTCCGGACCGACCCGGGCCGAACTGGAATCTCCCCGAAGGCGCCCGCCTGCCGTTGCCCGGCAACGCCGAGGCGTTCATCTGGATCGTCGCGCTGATCGTCGCCGCGATCGTCGTCGCGATCGCCGACAAGATCACGAACGTCGCCTGGTTCGACTACTTCAAGTGGACGACCGTGGCGTACCTGCTCTCGCGCGGGATCGCGAAGGCGAGCCGCGTCCTGGAGCAGTAACTAGACGGGCGCGGCCTCGAAGCGCAACTTCTCGACCTGCACCGGCACGCGCGTCGGGTACTCGCGCGTGAGGCACGCGCGGCAGACCGCCGAGCTCGGCCGGCGCGTCGCTGCCTGGAGGCCCTCGAGCGAGATGTACGCGAGCGAGGTCGCGCCGATCCGCTCGCTCACCTCCTCGACCGTCCGGCCGGCCGCGACGAGCTCGTCCTCGGCTGCGAAGTCGATCCCGTAGAAGCAGGGCGCGACGATGGGCGGCGCCGAGACCCGTACGTGCACCTCGACCGCGCCCGCGTCGAAGAGCATCGCGACGATCTGGCGGGTCGTCGACCCGCGCACGATCGAGTCGTCGACGACGACGACGCGCTTGCCGGCGACCTCGGCGAGCGGGTTGAACTTGAGCCGGATCCCCTGCTGGCGCAGGCCCTGGTCGGGCTCGATAAAGGTGCGGCCCACGTAGCGGTTCTTGATCAGCCCCTCGCTGAACGGGATCCCCGCGGCACGGGCGAAGCCGATCGCCGCCGGCGTGCCCGAGTCGGGAATCGGCAGGACGAGGTCGGCCTCGACCGGCGACTCCTCCGCGAGCCGCTCGCCCATCCGCACCCGGGCGCCGTGCACCTCGACCCCGGCGAGCCGCGAGTCCGGCCGCGCGAGGTAGAAGAGCTCGAAGATGCAGAGCGCGCTCTCGGGCGCGGGCGCCACCGCCTGGACGGTGCGCGGGCCGCTCTCGTCCACGACCACGAGCTCGCCGGGCTGGATCTCCCGCTCGAGCTCGGCGCCCACGAGGTCGAGCGCGCAGGTCTCGGACGCGACCACCCAGTCGTCGCCGAGGCGCCCGAGGCAGAGCGGCCGGAAGCCATGCGGGTCGCGGAACGCGACGAGCTTCTCCTCGGAGAGCGCCACCACCGAGTACGCGCCTTCGAGCCGCGCCATCGCCGCTGCGATCGCCTCCTCGAGCGGCGCCTCCGAGCCGGCGACGAGCGCGGCGATCAGCTCGGTGTCGGAGCTGGAGCGGAGGTGAACGCCGGCGTCTGCGAGCTCGCCCCGCAGCTCGGTCGCGTTCGTCAGGTTGCCGTTGTGTCCGAGCGCGACGGTGCGAGCGGTGCCGTGCTGGACGATCGGCTGCGCGTTCGCCCAGTGCGTCGATCCCGTCGTCGAGTAGCGCGTGTGGCCGATAGCGAGCTGCCCGCGCAGGCCGCGCAGCTTCTGCTCGTCGAAGACCTGCGTCACGAGACCCATGTCGCGGAGCGCGGTCAACCGGCCGCGGTCGGAGACGGCGATTCCCGCGGACTCCTGCCCGCGGTGTTGGAGCGCGAAGAGCCCGAAGTAGGCCAGACGCGCCACGTCGCGCTCGACGGAGCGGATGCCGAAGACGCCGCACACTAGGCGCGCGCCTCCCGGACTCGACGGAGCTCGCCGAGCGGAACCCCGCAGATCGCGTCGCCGCCGACGACGCCCAGGCGCCGGAGGCCCTTCGCGCCGAGCCGGGGCACGTCCTCGGGCGCGCAGGCGACCACCGCCTGCCCGCCGCCTTCGCCGAAGAGCGCGAGCTCGTCGTCGGGAAGCTCGAGCTCGGCGCCGATGCCGCTCCAGAGCGCCGCCTCCGCGAGCGCGACGGCGAGCCCGCCGCGATCTGCGTCATGGGCAAGGGTCAAGAGCGGCGCCGCCTTCCAGAGGAAGCGGACGAGCGCGGCCTCCGCGGCGAGGTCGAGCGGCGCGGGCCGCCCCGCCGGCGGTCCGGCGAGCGCCTGGTACGCCGAGCCGGCGAGGGACAGCTGCGGCGCGCCCGCGAGCAGGACGACATCGCCCTCGCGCCACGCGCCGGGAACGACGCGCACGTCGCGGACGAGGCCGACGCAGCCGACGATCGGCGTCGGGTCGATCGCGCGGCCGTCGGTCTCGTTGTAGAGCGAGACGTTCCCGGACACGACGGGAATCCCGAGCGCCTCGGCCGCGGCCGCGATGCCCTCGATCGCCTCGGCGAGCTCCCACGCGATCTCGGGCTTCTCCGGATTGCCGAAGTTGAGGCAGTCCGTCAGCCCGAGCGGCTCGCCGCCCGCGCAGGCGACGTTGCGCGCCGCCTCGAGCACCGCTAGCGCGCCGGCCGCGCGCGGGTCGAGCCGCGCGACGGGACCGGGGCCGTCGAGCGAGACCGCCAGCCCGCGCATCGACGGGCGCAGCCGGAGGACGGCGCCGTCGAGTCCCGGGCGGCGCACCGTCCGCGAGCCGACGAGGTGGTCGTACTGCTCGTAGACCGCGCGCCGTTCGGCGAGGTTCGGCGAGCGGAAGAGCGCGAGCAGAGCGTCCTCCCGCGAGAGGGACACGCGCACCGCGACGGGGTCGGGCGCGGGGCGCAGCCGCTGCTCCACGAGGTACCGCGGCGCCTCGTCCGTGAGCAGCTCGGCGGGAATCGCACCGACGGTCTCACCCTCGAAGACGCAGTGGAGCTCGCCGGTGTCGGTGACCTCGCCGATCGCCGCGTGCGCAAGCTCCCACCTGTCGAGGACCGCCTCGACCGCCTCGCGCATCTGCGGGCGGACGATCGCGACCATCCGCTCCTGGCTCTCGGAGATCATGATCTCCCAGGGCTCCAGGTCGGGCTCGCGGAGCGGCACGCGGTCGAGCTCCACGTCGATCCCCGCGCCGTCGCGCGCCATCTCGGCGAGCGCCGAGGCGAGTCCGGCGGCGCCGCAGTCCTGGAGCGACTCGACGAGCCCGCCCTCGACGAGCTCGATGGAGGCCTCGATCAGCTTCTTGCCCGTGAACGGGTCGCCGATCTGCACCGATGGGCGCTTGTCGGCGTCGGCCTCGCCGAGCTCCTGGCTCGCGAGCACGCTCGCGCCGCCGATGCCGTCGCGGCCGGTCGTCGCCCCGAAGAGAAGGACGACGTTCCCAGGGCCGCTCGCGCGTGCGCGCGTCACCCGTCGGCTCGGCAGGAGGCCGATGCACATCGCGTTTACGAGGCAGTTGTCGCGGTAGCCGGGGTCGAAGACGCACTCGCCCCCAACCGTCGGGACGCCGACGCAGTTTCCGTAGTGCCCGATCCCTGCGACGGCGCGGCGGAACTGCCAGCCCGGGTCGCCGAAACGAAGCCCGTCGAGGAGCGCGATCGGCCGCGCGCCCATGGCGACGATGTCCCGCAGGATCCCGCCGACGCCGGTCGCCGCGCCCTGGAACGGCTCCACCGCGGAGGGGTGGTTGTGGCTCTCGACCTTGAACGCGACCGCCTCGCCGTCGCCGAGGTCGATCACGCCGGCGTTCTCCCCCGGCCCCTGGAGCACGCGCTCGCCGCTCGAGGGCAGCCGCCGAAGGAGCGGCGCCGAATGCTTGTAGGCGCAGTGCTCCGACCAGAGGAGCGAGAAGACGGCGAGCTCGAAGTGGTTCGCGTCGCGGTCCATGAGCTCCTGGATCCGCGCGAGCTCGCTGTCCGTGAGCCCGAGTGCGCGGTGGAGTGGCTGTGAGGCGACCGGGCTCGTCAAGCGTTCGAGTCTATCGGCGCCCAGGGACGGGAAGCCGACGGCGGGTGCCGGTCGTTCTCACACAGGTGCCCGTGTCCGCGTTTCAGCAGGCATGAGCCGCCGGCACGCGCTCATGCTGCTCGCGCTCGCGTCCCTGTGGGGCGCGAGCTTCATGTTCATCAAGATCGGCGTACGCGAGCTGCATCCGACGGTGCTCGTGTGCCTGCGGCTCGGGATCGGCGCGCTGACGCTCGCTCCGCTCCTCCTCGTCCGCGTCGGCGTGCGCGAGTCGGCACGCCAGATGCGGAGGTGGCTCTGGCCGCTCGTTCTCACCGGGCTCGTCAACTCGGCGATCCCGATCGTCTCGATCTCGTGGGCCGAGAAGCGGATCGACTCGGGGCTGACGGCCGTGATACAAGCCGCGGCCCCACTCTTCACCGCGCTTCTCGCGCTCTTCTTCGTCCGCAGCGAGCGCGTCCGCGGGCTGCGGCTGGTCGGTCTGGTCGTCGGCTTCGGCGGAGTCGCGCTGCTCGTCGGCGCGCAGCCGAGCGGAGACCTGACGGCCGCGCTCGCCGTCGTCTTCGCCGCGCTTTGCTACGCCGTCGCGGCGCTGTACGGTGCGCGCCGGCTTCGAGACGTGCCGCCGCTCGTCAGCTCCTTCGGCGCCCTTGCCGCCGCGACGCTCGCGCTCCTGCCGCTCGCTCTCACGCACCTACCCGCGCACTTCCCGAGCTGGGAGGTGACGGGCGCCGTCCTCGCGCTCGCGATCGGCGGGACCGGCGTCGCGTACCTCCTCTACTACGCGCTCCTCGCCGGCGCGGGCGCCTCGCGGTCGATCCTCGTCACGTACCTCGTGCCCGCCCTGGCGCTCGCGTACGGCGCGATCTTCCTCGGCGAGCCGCTGACCGCTCCGGCGCTCGTCGGCCTCGCGCTCGTCCTCGGCGGCGTCGCGCTCGGGACCGGGGCCGTCGGTGCCGCGCGGCGGCGGGCTAGCCTGGAGCGGTGGGCGCAGCGCGGATCCGGCGAGCCGAGCCTCGCGACGTCGACTTCGTCCTCGAGCTCTCGGGCCACGACGACGTCGACCCGTTCCTGAGCGTCCGCCGCGCGCGCACGCGCGAGGGGCTGCTGGAGGAAATCGACCGCTCGCTGCTCGAGCCGGAGACGTTCGGTCGCTTCGTGGTCGAGGTCGACGGGCGGCGCGCCGGGGTCATGGGCTTCGAGGTCGAGAACCGCCGCAGCCGGATCGCGTCGCTCGGCGGCTTGGCGATCCACCCGCACTTCCGCGGCCGGCACCTGGCCGACGAAGCGGCGCGCGAGCTCCAGCGGCACCTGATCCGCGACCTTGGCTACCACCGCCTCCAGCTCGAGATCTACGCCTTCAACGAGCGTGCGATCGCGCACGCGGAGCGCGTCGGCTTCGTCCGCGAAGGCGTACGTCGAAAGGCGTACTGGCGGCACGGCGAGTGGGTCGACGGCGTTCTCTTCGGGCTCGTCCGCGACGATCTCGACCTGCCCGTGTCGGGCGTCGAGCTTCTGCGCGACCACATCGTCCGCTTCAACGAAGGGGTCCGAAGCGGCGACTGGGCGCCGATGCTCGAGCAGTTCGCCGACGACGCACGGATGTCGTTCGAGGGCGTGCCGGTCGGGCCGTTCGAGGGTCTCGCCGCGATCGAGGCCGCCTACCGCGAGCGGCCGCCGGACGACGAGATCGAGATCCTCGGCGTCGCCGAGCGCGAGGACGGGCTCGTGGTCGCGTCGTACGCGTGGCAGGAGAAGCCGTCGGCGCCGGCCGGCGAGATGCACTTGCGCTGCGACGGCGAGCGCATCGCGGAGCTCGTCGTCACATTCGTCCGCTGACGGCTCACGCCGGGAGCGCGTTCGTGAGCGCGAAGACCGCGTGGAGCGGGATCGTCACGGTGAGCACGCCGGCCGCGTCGCTCTGCGCGCTCACCGCCGGCGCCAGCTGCCCGCTGCCGTCGGAATTCCAGACCACGAGCTGGAACGTCGTGTTCGGAGGGAGCCCGCCGAGGCTATAGGGCACCTGCGTCGGCGAGGGAGCGTTGAGCTGCGCGCCGTCGATGTCGAGCCCGATCACCGTCACCGCGCCGTTCGGGCCCGTGTAGCCGGAGACGAGCGCGTTGCCGAACGAGCCGCCGACGGACACGACCCTCCAGCCGGGCGCCGTGGTCGACGTGAAGAGCCTGAGGAGGTTGTACGTCGGCCGCGCCGGCCAGCCCTCCTGCGGCGAGCCGATCATGTAGTACGCCTGCGTGCCGCGGTCGTACTTGCCGAAGTATGCGTCCCACTTCGTGGTCGCGTAGTAGCCGAGGTTCGACGCGAGCAGGTCGAACCACGCGCTCTGGAAGGCGTTGATGTTCGTCTGCGCGAGCGGCGTCCCGTCCTGCCAAGCGCCTGGATCGACGGGACCGCCCGGATTCCGATTCCCGCGCGGCGAGAACTCCGTCACGTACAGCGGCTTGCGTTGTGCCGGCGGCAGCGCGTCCCAGATCTGACGGACCTCCGTAAGCCGCCGCACCAGCTTGGCCGTGTCCCAGTAGTCCCAGTAGATGTGCACCGACCAGGCGTCGAGCAGGTCGGACATGTTCGACGCGAGGAAGGCGAACCACTGGTCCTGCGTCTGGCCCAGCGGGCTCGGGCTCCCGACCAGGTCGCCGCCCATGAACCGGATCTGCTCGCGGACGCCGAGGCTCCTCAGGTCGGCGTCGAGCAGCCGGTAGGCCTGCTCGTACTGCTGCATCGTCGTCCTCGACGAGTTGACCTCGTTCTGGAGCGTCACCCAGCGGAGGCGTGTCAGCCCTCTCGTCCGCACGAGGCCGGCGAGCGTGTTCGCGAGCTTCTGCATGTTCCCGGCCGGGTCGTCGATCAAGCCGCCCGCCCAGGTCACGTTGATCGTCGACCCCGCCCGCTCCGCAAGCTGCGCCGAGCGGACGAACGACTGCATCAGGTCCGGGTCGTTGAAGGCGGCGGGGATGAAGAAGAGCCGGACGAAGTTCGGGTGGAGCGCGACCACCTTCGCCTCCATGTCCTTGACGTTGTCCTCGGTGACGCCGACGTTGCGGCTGATCGCCGCGTAGACGTTCTCGTTGAACTGCGCGCCGTAGCCGGCCAAGTCGGGCACGAGGATCGAGATGGGATCGAGCTGGAACGACGTGATCTCGACGGTCGCTTGGGCCTGGTCGTTCGCGACCCTCGTCTGCTGTGGCTTGACGCCCGAGATCGCGGCGACGATCGGGTACGCGCCCTCGGGAGCGAGTGTCACCGGGTAAGAGACGACCTGCGTGCTCCCCGCCGGCACGGTCACGGGCGCAGGCGCGACCGCGGTCGGCCCGATCGTGACCGCGAGCGAACCGGTGGCCGCGAAGTCGCCGTTCAGCTCCGAGACGCGCACCTGGACCGTGAACGAGGCGTCACGAAGCGCCTGCTTCGGCGCGACGAGCTTCACGGAGAGGTCGGGGAGCAGCAGGACCTTCACCTGGCCGCGCATGACCTGCTGCTCGACGGTCTGCGCCGTCAGGACGACGACTCGCACTCGCAGGCGGTCGTGGCGCTTGAGCTTCCTGAGCCGGATCAGCGCCTGCCCGCCCGGGGCGCGCACGTGCGCGTAGGCTCGGGCGCGTCGTTCTCGCGCAGCCTGGATCACCACGCGCTTGAGCACGGTCGGGACGCCGCAGGCCGGCGCACGGGAGCGCACCCGCACCGAGAGCTCGGTTCCGTTCTCGCCCTTCAAGGCGGTGAGCTTCATGAGGAACGGGCGCGCCGGCGGCTTGCACGGGTTCGGCGCCGCAGAGGCACGCGACGCGCCGGCAAACGCGAGCGCCGCCCCGACGCCGACCGCGAACGCAATCCTTCTGGACACGACCCCGTTCAACGCGCCCAATCATGCACTCCTCCGGTTGCCGATCGCGACCCCCGCCGTCGCCGAGGAGCGGTTGCCGGCCGCGTCCCAGGCCGTGACGCGGAGGCGGTAGTCGCC
This sequence comes from Gaiellaceae bacterium, assembly GCA_036377055.1. Classification (GTDB taxonomy): domain Bacteria; phylum Actinomycetota; class Thermoleophilia; order Gaiellales; family Gaiellaceae; genus DASUZD01. Next base: position 14,836 of record DASUZD010000059.1, read on the forward strand.
GTCGGCGAGCCGCGTCGTGTCCCAGTACGCAGCTGTCGGCCGCGCGAAGAGGCGGAACCAGTACGCGCCGCTGCAATCGCGAGCGTGCAGTCTCAGGCAGGCCACGGCCGGCAGCGCCTCCTCCGTGCCGGGTGCGTAGTGGTAGGCGATCGGCACGGCCTGCGTCCCCAGCGAATCTCCCAGGAAGACGGCGGCCTGGAAGACCGTCCGGGCGAGAACGCGCCGGCCGTCGCGCTCCCGGATCACCTCCAACGAGACCCCGTATGGCGGGCTGGCGGAAAGCAGCTCACGCGGGCCTAGCCGGGACTCCGGGTCGTCGATCCACGCGCGGACGTCGACGCGCCCGGAGACGAGATCGCGCCCGGCGGCCGTGTCCGGGAACGGCGTCCCCGCTTGAGGGAAGGCGGTGCGCGCACCCGCGATCCAGCGCGGCACGGCCGGCCGGAAGAACTCGATCGCGCGGATACGCGGCGGCTCGTCGTCCGTGTAGGGCCCGAGTTTCATGCCGGGGTGGATCGGGTTCACGTAGACCCGGCGTCCGTAGAGCTGCATCGTCTCGGCCAGGTGGACGTGCCACAGCCCTTTGCACGTCCAGCCGATCATCTGTCCGGGCCGGACCTCCTGGCCGTGCTCGACTACCGGGTCGACGTGCCAGTAGCTGAAGTGGTCGATCTCGACCTTGCGGTTGACGCACGGGCCGGTCTCGCGCACTGCGGGGAGCGCGACGTAGCCGCCCTCGATCGCGTAGACCCGGTGCGTGCGACCCGGGGGAGCACCCGGCTCCGGCCGGTCGTCACGGACGCCGACGTCGATCCCGAAGTGGTAGGCCGGCTCCCCGCCTGCGGCGAGCATTCCCGGCCGCGGGTCGAGAAACGCGCTGCGGATCGGATGCTGCCGGTGGAGCGGGGCGACCGGCCAGCCGACCCACGCGTCGTCGTAGCCCGGGCGGCGCGTGAGCGAGCCCGGCGCGAGCAGGAACTGCACGACCTCGGGATCGCGAGGGTCGAGGCGCGCCGCCTCTCTCAGCGCGCGGCGCTGAGCCCGGCCCGTGCTCACCCGCATCAGGCTGACCCAGGGACGCCACTCTCCCGGGGCCTTGGCGACGGCCTTTCGCAGGCTCGACCGTGCAGCCTCCGGGTCACCCTGTTCGCTCTCCGCGATTCCGAGCCGCCGCCACGCCTCGGACGACCAGGGCAGCCAGCGAGTCGCCCGCCGGGCCTCGGCAGCCGCCTGCGGCCAGCGATGCGCGTCTGCGGCCCGGGCGCTCGCCTCGAGGGCGCCGTTTCCGATCAGCCCGACGAAGGCGACCGGGACAAGCGCCAGCGTCGCGGCCAGCACGACGGCGCGTACGCGTCCGGAGAGGCGCGGTCGCCGCTCGCCGCGCGCCGCCAGCAGGACCGCAGAGCCGCAGAAGAGACCGAGCAGCGTCACCGCCGGCATCTCCCAATCCCAATCGATCCCGGCGTGGACGAGGAACGCGAGGTAGGCGGCGGACGCGCCCGGCACCAGCGGGTGTGCTCGAGCCTTCGCGGCGCCGGCGAGGGGCACGGCCAGCGCCGCCACGAGCAGCGCCAGGCCGACGGGCCCGAGCTCCGCCAACGTCTCGAGGTACAGGCTGTGCGCGTCGCGCACGAACGCCGAGGTCCGGCGATGCCGAACCCAGTACAGCTCGAACGTCCCTGCGCCGGAACCGAGCGCCGGGTGCGCCTTCCAATCGTTCCAGGCCTGCCGCCACAGCGGCCGGCGGCCGCTCAACGAGAGGGTGACGCTCGTGTTCGCCTGTGCGATCGCGAGGCGGCGGTGGCTCCCGCCCGGCGCGTGGCCGAACCGTGGCCGCACGCCGTAGTGCTCGACCGCGGCCGCCGAGGCCGCGAGCAGCACGACGAGCCCGACGGTGACCGCTCGCCGGCTCGGGTGAAATCGCGGAGCGGCCGTCACCGCGAGCATCGCCGCCGCGGCGGCGAGCAGCACCGTTCCGAGCGCGAGCAGATGTCCCTCGCGAACCGCGTCGTGCGCGGCGCCGCCCGGGGTCGTCAGCGCATCTGCGCGGGAGCCCAGCCAGAAGGCGACGGCCGCAACCGGCACGACCGCGGCCAGCGCCCGAAGAAGCTCGACGCGACGGGAGTCGAGCAGGACCATCGCGACGAGCCCGACGGCGAGCGCGCCCCAAGCCCCGCGGCTGAACGTGAAGAAGATCGTGAGGGCGAAGACGACGACGCCTGCTGCGGCCGACGCGCGCGTGACCCTTGAGCGCCCGTGGGCTGCGAACGCAACCGCGAGCAACGTCCCGATCGCCGCGACGAGCCCGAGCGCGTTTGGGTAGCCGAGCGGCTCGGAGAGGCGATTGAGGAGTCCCGACGGAAGCCCGAAGCGGTCCGGAAAGAAGAGCCGGCCGAGCGCGTACGACGACACGACCATCGCTGTGCCGCACGCGGCGGCCAGGAGCTCGGCGACGGACCGTCCGCGGGCGACGACGAAGACCGTCAGGAGCGCGGCGAAGTAGATCAGGCCCCGTTGTGCCTCCAGGACAGACCGCTCGACGCTCGTCGACCACAGCGCCGACAGGGCGACCCACCCGACGTAGGCCGCGAACGAGCCGAGCATCGCCCACTCGAGCCTGCTCAGGGACGCGCCGTCGTGCACGAAGAGCCCGATCGCGGCGATCCACAGCAGCGCGAGGGCGCTCCAGCCCCACTCGCTCGGGAAGTAGCCGCCGTCTCGAAACGCGACCGCGGTGGCGGAGGCGAGGGCGATCGCCGCCAGGGGCCAATCCGATCGTCGCACGCCCGCCGCCAACCGCGGGACGGCCGACCTAATCGTCGTCGAGGATGGTGCCGAGGCCCTGCGCGTCCGCGAGGTACGCGTTCGCGCTCGGATTGGAGAGGTTCACCGCGAACGTCTCGTTCCGCTCGCGCGTCCTGTCGCCCACGACCTGAACGGTGATCGTCTTGACGTTCACGCCGACGGGGAAGGTCAGCGTGCCGCTCACGCTCTGAAAGTCGGAGGGCGTCGTCGCCGTTCCTGCCGCAGACGCGTAGTCGACGGTCACCGGTGCGAGCGGGTTCCCGGAGAGGGCGACGACGAACGTGAAG
>DASUZD010000060.1:0-6702 GCA_036377055.1 Gaiellaceae bacterium
CGCGCTCCTTGCAACCGGCCGCGCCGCCCTCTTCACCACCGGCCACGTCAGCGTCCCACCCGATGACGCCGGCGTTCGCGTGATTCGTCATCTGCGTGCTCGTCAGCGAGGTCGGGTAGACCGCCACCTCGTCGAGCTGGCCGTCGAAGCTCGGGCCGCCGATGCTGATGCTCGGAAGAACCTGTGTGGTGGCCGAGCGGAGTAGCGATCGTGCCGCGCTGAGCGCGTTTGGACTCTGGCCAGGCGGACCCTGGACGAGATCGACGTAGACGTACCCCGTCGCGAAGTCGACGACCACGTAATGCCAGAACCCATCGGCGACCGGTTTCGACGACGGGCCGTCGATCGCTAGCCCTGCGTTCGGGCTCGCCGTGTTGACGATGCTCGCATGGACGAGACCTTCCGAACCTGCGAACACCTTGTACTGGACGCTCATGCCGTCGTAGTAGGAAAAGAAGGTTGCGCCGTCCGAGGGATCCGTTCGCAGCCACATCTCGACGGTCACGGGCGGCGCCACGTTCGGCGCCGGCGTCAGCGACGCGATCATCCCAAGGTCACCTGCAGCGGAAGTGTCCGCCTTGTTCGCGATGCCGGCTTCGAGGTCGACGAGCGCGGTGCTCGCGTACGCCAGGTTGACGCCATGGCCGCTTGCGTCAGCGGCCGTCGTCGCTCCGTCTCCCTCGCCCAACCGCCAGTACATGCTTGGCGAATCGGCGCGGACGGCGGCGTCGTAGACGCCCGCAGTCGCCGCGTGGGCAAGCGCCAGCGATCCCATGATTACGACTGCGGAGGCGAATCGAGCAACTTTGCGCGGTCTCACGTCGCGCGGCGAACTAGTCCGGCGGATTGCACTCCGGCGAGCCGATCCGCAGAATCGCCGAGTCTCCCTCCACGCCTCTCGCGCGAACGACGAGGCGGCCACAGGCGAGCGGCTTCGGCCGTGCGAGGCGGACGCGGAAGCCGCCGGCCGCGGTCGTCGTGGCCCACCGCGTGACGATCTCGCGCCCGATCACCTGGACCCGCACCCGTTCCGCCGTCTTGAACCCGGTACCGCGCACGACGACCGCGGAGTCCGAGGAGACCGCGGAGAGGTGCGGCGGCACGGCCAGCGCGAGCGCGACGAGCAGCAGCTTCACGTCGAGAGTATGCGCGAGGAGCCGCTGGATTGCGGCTCCTCGCGCCAAACGATGACCGGATCGGCTACTTCCCCTTCGGGAGCTCGAGCCGGTAAACGCCGCGGCCGTGCGTCCCCGCGTAGAGGAGGCGATCGGTCTTGCCGCCCCCGACCAGCGTCAGGTCGTAGACCGCGACCGGCGGCATGCCGTCCGCGGCCGGGATCCACGTCGTCGTGCCGTCGGCGAGCCGATCGACGCCGAAGTCGGTCGACGCGTAGACGTCACCCGTCGCTTTGTCGAACGCGACGTCCAGCACAGGCTGGTCGCCGAGGTCGTACGAGATGTCGGTCCAGCTCGCCGTGCCGGCGCCCGGGTTGAAGTGCACGTCGAAGACGTGCCCGGGCGTGGTCGGCGTGTACGCGTTGTAGCCCGAGAACGAGATGACCGCGTGGTTCGGGTCAGTCGGGTCGACCGAGATCCCGCTCGGGTACCGCCGCGGCTGCGCCGGCGTGTCGATGCGGGTGTACGTCACGTCGAGCGGATTCGCCGCGCTCGCGTTCTGCGAGACGAAGATCCGGCCGCGCCGCGTGCCGACCCACATGGTGTTGGCGTCTTGCGCCCGGGCGATCGCGACCACGTACGAGCCGCCCTTGTCGGACGACGGGCCGACGATCAGGTTGCCCGCGTCCGCCGCGCCGGCCGTTCCACCGAGCGGCACCCAGTCGCCGCACTCGCCTGTGAAGAGCTTGTCGCTCTTCCCGAGCACCCCGGTCGTGTTGCAGTGGTTGTCGAGGAACGTCGGGTCACCGCCCGAGTCCTGCGTCCGCCACACATGGCCGAGACCGGCGAAGATCTGGCCTTCGCGCACCGGGTCCTGCGTCATCGGCGCGTAGAACGCGTCGGCCTCCGGCGCGAAGAAGATCGGGTCGCCGATCCAGTCCCAGGTGGCGGGCGTCGGGCCGTTGAAGTTCACGTCCACGAAGTCGTTCGTGTACGTGTGGAACCAGATGTTGGGGTTGACCGAGTCGATCCCCGCGTCGCCGCCGTCGCCCGTCACCGGCAGGAGCCAGGTGTCGGAGCCCGTGTACGCGAGCGTTCCGTTGTCCTGGGTGCCGCCGAACGCGCGGGTCAGCGGATTGTTCGGGTCGACCGCGATGCTCTGGAACTGGAGCGTGTTCAGCCCGCTGTTCAGCGTCACGAGCCGGTTCGGCACCTTGCTAAGCCAGTGCTGACAGTCGACCAGGTCGTCGCCCGACAGGCCGCGGTTCGCGCAATCGGCCGAGTCGTCCGTGAACTGGCCGTTCGTGCGAATGACGCCGCCGTCGGAGCCGACGAAGAACAGGTCCGGATTCGTCGGCACGAAGCCGATCGCGTGCTGGTCCGGGTGCATGTCCTCGTCGTGGAAGAGGATCCCATCGCTCGAGTGGCGGGCGTCGCCGGTCATGTCGAACCAGTTGACGCCGGCGTCCGTCGACATGACGACGCCGCGGCCGTTCGAGCGGTCGGCCCCGCCGTACGGCGGCAGCTCGCCGTAGTTCATCGAGCCGCCGAGGACGACCTCGTCGGGCCGGCCTGCGGGCGACGCGACGAACATGTCGTACGAGCACTGCGTCTGGCAGAAGTTGTACGCCCCGAACCCGGGCGTCCCGTTCGTGCTCGACGAGAGCTTCGTCCAGCCCGCGTTCGTGAGCCCGGCCGCCCGCGCGTCGTCCACGCGATAGAGCTCGGACAAGATCGACGTCGGATTGCCGGCGGCGTCGCTCTGGTTGCCGACGCCGAGGTAGATCCGCGTCTTGCCGTTCGGCAGCTTCGCCGTCGCGAACTCGTACCGCACGGAGAGCAGGTCGGTCGCCGAGAGCGTGTCGGTGTAGATCTGGTCGAAGGTCGCGCCGTTGTCGGTGGAGCGGAAGAGCCCGTAGCCGAACATCGACGCGTAGAACGTGCCGGCGCTCGCCGGGTCGTACTCGATGTGCGAGATGCCGCCCCGGAAGAAGTCGCCGCCGTTCGCGCTCGTCGGGTTGACCGGGTCCTGCGGCCGGTTGAGCGTCAGCGCGAAGCTCGCGCCGCCGTCCTTCGACTCGTAGAGGCCGATCTGCGGAGCGCCCGGCGGCGTGAAGCGGCCACCGCTCTTCGACGAGAGGCCATGCCGCGCCACCGCCGTCCCGATCAGGATGTGGCTCGCGTTCGCGGGATCGACCGCGATCGCCGCGATCGCGCGGTCCTTCGCGACGCTCTCGCTACCCGGGACGAGCGACCAGCTCTCGCCCGCGTTCGTCGACTTGTAGAGGCCGAGGCCGGCCTCGCTGTCGCTTGAGCCGTTCCCCTCGCCCGTGCCCGCGTAGATCGTGCGGCCCGTCGAGTCGGTCGGGTCGATGTAGAGCGAGCCGATCGCGTTCGTCGGGATTCCGTTGTCGGAGATCTGCTTCCAGTTCGGGTTCGGCGAGAGCACGTTGTTCGAGCGCCACACGCCGCCCCCGGCCGCCGCAACGTAGATCCGGCACGCGTTCGTGGAGCACTTCGGGTCGACCGCGAGCGCGGTCACGCGGCCCGACCACTGGGTCGGCGGCCCGAACGTCTGCGTCCCGAAGGTGTCGACGTTCAGCGTCTCGGGCCCGGCCGCGTCCCACGCCTGCGGGAAGCGCGTGCCCGTGTGCTTCAGGAGCTGCCGCGCGTCCTTGATCGCGTTCTGCGTCTGCGCGAAGTCGATGGTCGCGTTCGGGAACGCGCGGTTCTCGTAGTCCTCGGCGGCGGGCGTGTTGAGCCCGGCCCGGTCCGCCTCGCCGTCGCCGATCTTGTCGATCCGGCCCGGCGCCATCGCGTTCTTCAGCAGGAGGCGCGCCTCGCGCATCCGTTCGCTCCGTGCGCTCTCGCCGCCGCCCGCGCGGATGAGCGCGACGCCCGCGACCGCTGCTGCGACCACGAGCGCGACCGCAGCGAACGCAGCAACACGAAGCCGCCTATCTCGTCTACTCATGTCGTGGACCTCCCCTTCCTCCGACACGGGAGACCCTGGAGGCGCCTCCCTACCGAAAGGATTTCATATCCGACGCTTGATATCCAGTCAAGTACCGCGATGCGGCCAAGACGGCCGCTCGAACCCCCCGCGGCGGTGCTCGACGAGCGATTTTACCTCGATTAGGAAGCGCTGGAGATCGGTCCGATGCTCCGCGGAGACGAAGTGACCGGGCGTGGCCGGCGGCCTTTCCGCCTGTTCGCGCCGCGGCTCTTTGTTCGGACCAGCCACCGTCTTCCCCACCCCGACCTGTGGAACATGTGGATAACTCGACTGCTGCGTCCCTCGAAAGCCGCAAGGCCCCGACGCAGTGACCGGCGATTCTAGGGTCTCCGCGCCGCCGCGTCTTCCCCTCTGGTGACGAAAGACAGCCGAAAGTGCGGAAATTTCGTGAGGGGCGAGCGCCGCACATCGCCCCTCGTGCCGGATCTTACGAGCGGCGTCGGAGGACGGGCATGACGCGCGCCGCGTCGGGGATACTTCGCTGCACCTGCGAGACGCCTGGAGGAGAGCGCCGATGGCTTCAACCACACTCGAAGAGACCGCCCGCGCACTCGTAGCCGAGGGCAAGGGAATCCTCGCCGCGGACGAGAGCGACAGCACGATCAAGAAGCGCTTCGACGCGATCGGCGTCGAGTCGACGGAGGAGAACCGGCGCGCGTACCGCGACCTTCTCTTCACGACCGACGGAATCGAGGAGTACATCAGCGGCGTGATCCTCTTCGACGAGACGATCCGCCAGTCGTCGGCGGACGGGACGCCGTTCCCGCAGCTGCTCGAGCGCCGCGGGATCATCCCCGGGATCAAGGTCGACAAGGGCGCGAAGCCGCTCGCGAAGGCGGCCGGCGAGACGATCACCGAGGGTCTCGACGGGCTGCGCGACCGGCTCGAGGAGTACCGCGGCCTCGGCGCTCGCTTCGCGAAGTGGCGCGCGACGTACATCATCGACGCCGACAAGCCGAGCGAGTACGCGAACTGGACGAACGCGCACGCGCTCGCTCGCTACGCGGCGCTCTCGCAGGAGGCCGGGCTCGTCCCGATCGTCGAGCCGGAGGTCCTCATGGACGGCGAGCACTCGATCGACACGGCCTTCCACGTCACGTCTCGTGTGCTCCACGCCGTCTTCACCGAGCTCCGCGACCAGCGCATCGAGCACGAGGGCATGCTGCTCAAGCCGAACATGGTGCTCTCGGGCTATGGCGCGCCCGAGCAGGCGAGCGCCGACGAGGTCGCCGAGCTGACGATCAAGTGCTTCCGCCGCCACGTCCCGTCCGCGGTGCCCGGAATCGTGTTCCTCTCCGGCGGCCAGAGCGACGAGGATGCGACCGCGCACCTGAACGCGATGAACGCCCGCGGGCCGCACCCGTGGGAGCTCAGCTTCTCCTACGGCCGGGCGCTTCAGGCGCCGGCCCAGAAAGCCTGGCGCGGCGACCACGCGAACGTCGACGCAGCGCAGAAGGCGTTCTACCGCCGCGCGAAGTTCAACAGTGCGGCGCGCTCAGGCTCGTATGCACCAGAGATGGAGCGCGAAGCCGCGCCCGTCTGAGCCACGCGCGTTGGCGCCACGTCCGGTGCCTGGCACCAGCCGTGGCCACCGCGGCCGTGGCTCGCAAGCCCGAAGCACCGCGTTTGCTGCGACTTCGGCCGATCCGACGCGGTCGTTCCGGCCACGGCCGGGGTCTGACCCCGGCCTTGGCCCCGCGGGACGGTCAGCGGTATTCTCGCCCCGTAAAGCGGGCGAGCTTCTCGAGCTGGTGCTGGCCCTCGATGCGGCGGACCGTGCCTGAGCGCGAGCGCATCACGATCGAGTCCGTATAGACGCGGTCGCCGTCGCGCCTAGGGCCACGGAGCAAGGCGCCTGTCGTGACGCCGGTCGCGGCGACGAACACGTCCTCGCCGGCCACAAGATCGTCGGTCGTCAGCACGCGCGCCGGGTCGAGGCCGGCGTCCACGAGCTTCCGCCGCTCGTCGTCGTCGCGCGGCCAAAGGCGTCCCTGGATCCCGCCGCCGACGCACTTCAGCGCCGCGGCCGAGATCACGCCCTCCGGCGTGCCGCCGATCCCGTAGAGCAGGTCGACGCCCGTCGCCGGCTGAGCGGCCGCGATCGCCGGGGCGACGTCGCCGTCCCGGATGAGCAATACACGAGCACCCGCCTCGCGGAGCTCCGCGATCAGGTCGTCGTGCCGGTCGCGCTCGAGCACGACGACCGTCACGTCGCGCGGGCTGCAAGTCTTGGCCTCGGCCACGCGCTGCACGTTCTCGGACGGCGTCGCCTCGATGTCGATCGCGTCGATCGCCTCCGGCCCCGTCGCGATCTTCTCCATGTACACGGCCGCGCCCGGGAAGAACATCGTGCCGCGCTCGGCGACGGCGATCACCGCGATCGCGTTCGGCTGGCCGAGCGCCGTCAGCCGCGTGCCCTCGAGCGGGTCGACCGCGACGTCGACCTCCGGACCGGTGCCGTTCCCGACCTCCTCGCCGTTGAAGAGCATCGGCGCCTCGTCCTTCTCCCCCTCGCCGATGACGACGACGCCGTTCATCGCGACCGTGTCGAGCATCAGCCGCATCGCGTCC
>DASUZD010000061.1:0-3379 GCA_036377055.1 Gaiellaceae bacterium
ATCGCCACGCGGAGCGGCCGACCGAGCTCGTGCTCAAGGATCCGGCGACGAGCCCCCTCGCCCGTTTCCCGGCCGGTCACGCCGAGGGCTACGGAGACGCGTTCGCGAACCTCTTCCGCGAGATCTACCGAGCGATCGCCGGCGATGAGCACGCGCCGTTCCCGACCTTCGAGGACGGTCACCGAGGCGTGCGAGCCGTCGAAGCTGCGGTCGCGAGCGGCCATAGCGGCGACTGGGTCGAGGTCTGACCAGTCCGGAACGGCCAATTGCGCGGCGCGCCGCTTCCACGCAAGATCTCGTGGTGCCCGACGACGTCGTGACGGAGCAGTTCCCGGAGGATTCTGAGCCGGAGATCTTCGTACCCGACCACCAGCTCCCAGGCGTGTGGGCGAACTGGGCCCGGCTCAACTACTCGAAGCACGAGTTCACGATCGACTTCGTTCGGATCGACCCGTTCGCAAACGTCGGCGTCGTTGTCGCGCGTGTCTCAGGATCTGAGCTCTTTTTAACGCACGTCCTCGATGCGATGACCACTCTCTGGCAGGATCTGATGAGGAGATCACTTCCACCGGAGGTCGACAACGAAGATGCGTAAGGACCCGCCGAATACGCCGAGGCCCAAGTGGGAGCCGCCACGCTTCGTGGTAACGACGGATCGTCCACTTCCGCCGGAGATGCAGAAAGCCGTCGACGCGTTCGAAGCGGAGCGGATGCGGGAAGCGCTTCGCCTACGCCGAAGCGCGTCGGAGCACTACGGCCTGGCGGACCCGCCGGTACGCGAGCGGCAGGACGAACGCGACTCCGATTAGCACGAGCGACGCCGCCAGCAGCAGCGACGCGAGCGCGTTCACCTCGGGCGTGATCCCGAACTTCACCTGCGTGTAGATGTAGATCGGAAGCGTGTTGTGCCCGCCGATGAGGAAGAACGTGATGATGAACTCGTCAAGCGAGAGGGTGAACGCGAACAGCGCTCCTGCAAAGACGGCCGGCATGATCAGCGGCAGCACCACGTAGCGCAGCCGGCGCATCGTGTCCGCGCCGAGGTCTGCGGCCGCGCGCTCCAGAGCTACGTCGAACCCCTGCAACCGCGCCGCCACCAGAAGGAGCACGAACGGCGTGGTGTAGACGCTCTGGCCGATCGCCGCCGTCGTCGGCGACAGCTGCTGGTGCAGGACGTTCGTGAAGAAGACGAGCAGCGAGACGCCGATCAGCAGGCCGGGAATCATGATCGGGAGCGTCATGCCGACCCGGATCCCGGTCCGGAACGGCAGCCGCGACCGCACCAACGGGAACGCCGCCGCCGTGCCGACGACCGTCGAGACGATCGTCACCACGAGCGCGACGCGCAGCGTGGTCGTCAGCGCGTCGCGGATCTGGTAGTCGCTGAAGACCTGGCCGTACCACTTGCCGGTCCAGCCGGTGAAGGGGAACGTGCCGTAGCGGTTCGCGTTGAAGCTGAACGCGACGAGCAGCGCGATCGGTGCGAACAGGAACAGGTAGACGAGCAGCGCCCACCCGCCGAGGAGGGCCCGGGTCAGGCCCGCCCGCGGGGAGACGATCTCCGCCTCACGCGCCATATGCGTCCTTGATCTCGAGCGAGCGCCGGAAGATGACGAGCAGCACGACGATCAGCGCGGCGATCAGCAAGGCCGCCGCCGCTCCGCGCGTGTACTGCCCGCCGACGAAGAAGTTCGCGATCAGGTTCCCGATCATCACGCCCTTCGCCCCGCCGACGAGTTGCGGCGCCAGGTACTCGCCGAGGATCGGGATGAAGACGAAGATGACCGCGGTCGTGATACCGGGCTTGATCTGCGGGAGCAGGATCTTGCGCATCGCCTTCGCGGGAGTCGCGCCGAGGTCCATCGCCGCCTTGAACTGGTCCCAGTCGAAGCGCTCGAGCGACGCGTAGAGCGTCAGCGCCGCGAAGGGGAAGTAGAGGTAGACCAGCACGAGCACGACTGCCGGCCGGTCGTACAGGAAGAACGAGACCGGATGGTCGGTCACGTGCGACCACGCGAGGAGCCGGTTGATCGCGCCCTTCTCGCCGAGGATGTTGAGCCAGGAGTAGACCCGAAGCAGGTAGCTGGTCCAGAACGGCAGGATCACGAGCACGAGCAGCACGCGCTGGAGCCGCTTCGGCACGTAGCGCGCGAGCCAGTACGCGAACGGAAACGCGATCGCGATCGTGAGCACTGTCGAGAGCCCCGACACCCAAGCGGTCGCCCACGTCGTCGTGACGTATGTCGGGACGCTGAAGAAGTAGCGGTAGTTCTCGACCGTCCACTCGTGGACGACGTTGTAGTCGACGACCTTCCAGAAACTGTAGGCGACGATCAACCCGAGCGGGACTGCGAAGAACGTCCCGTAGAGCACGAGCGCCGGCAGGAAGCCGGTGTACTGCGAGAGCGAGAGCCGCCGCCTCGTCGCCTCGGCCTCGCGAGGCGGAAGCGGCGAAGCGGCGGCTTCAGTGGTCATCTACGCGCCGAACACCTCGTTGAAGGCATCCGTATATGCCTGCTCGTTGCCGGCCGGGCCCTTGATCGTCATCTCGAGGGCCTTCTCCGGCTGGTTGTAGAGCAGCCTTCGGGCGCGGTCGCCCTGGCCCTGGTTCACGAGCAGCTTGTACGCCTTCTCGTTGAACAGCGGCCGCCCGTTCGTGATGAAGTTCTTCGCGATCCACTTGGACTGCTGCATCGCGTTCTCGAACGGGAAGAAGGCGTCCTTGTTCTTCGACTTGACCACGATCTGCTCGGAGTCGATGAACCCGATCGTGCCCTCCTTCGGGTAGGCCGGCTTCACCACCGGCCCGCCCGCGTCCTTCACGCGGTCGTCGGTGCCGAGGTTCGTGATCCCGATCCACGCGGACTCGTCCGCGAGCGCGCGGACGACCTCGTTGTTCTGCGACGCGAGCTTGAGGACGTTCGGCTTGAACTGCTCGAGCCAGCTCTTCGCGTCCGCGATCTGCGGCGTCGACATGGAGTACGGCTTCTTCGCGCCGGTCGCCTTGGCGGCGATCGCCATCATGTCCGTGGGGATGTTCTCGAGCGAGATCTTCCCCTTGTACTTCGAGTCGAGGAGCGCGTGCCACGAATCGGGCACGGTCTTCACGTACTTCGGGTTGTAGTAGATCTGCACCGTCGACCACGAGAACGGGTAGCCCATGTAGTTGGACCCGTCCTGCCAGAACGGGAAGCTGCGGGCGATCGAGAAGAGCTGCTTCGACGCCGCGATCTCCGAGAGGTCGAACGACTCGGTCAGCCCGCTCTCGTTGTACTTGGGCACCCAGAGCGCGTCGCCCGAGACGATGTCGAACTGCGAGCCGGTCTGCTTGATCTTCAGGTAGGCGTCGGCGTTGTCGCTGAAGAGCTGCGGTCGGCCG
>DASUZD010000062.1:0-2678 GCA_036377055.1 Gaiellaceae bacterium
CCGAGGAGCACGTTCGTGAAGATCGGCCCGGGCCGGAACGCGAAGTCGGACGTGCGCTGGTCGAAGATCGACGAGCCGGTGACGTCGCCCGGCATCAGGTCCGGCGTGAACTGGACACGCGTGAAGCGCATCGACGTCACCTCCGCGAACGACCGTGCGATCAGCGTCTTCGCGAGCCCAGGGAAGTCCTCGATCAGGACGTGCCCGTCGGCGAGGACGCCGAGCAGGACGAGCTCGAGCGCGTCGCGCTTGCCGACGATCGCCCGTTCGAGCTCGGCCAGAATCTGCTCCGCCTTCGCCGCGAGCTGCTCGATCGTCACAACTGCTCCAGGCGGTCGACGTCACGTGCGAGCTCGGCAGGATCGATGCCGACGGCGGTCCGCCTGCCCAGCTTGCGATCCGGGCTGAGGAGCGCCGCGAGCTCGTCGCCGAGCAGAGGTTGCGCGCGCTCGGGCTCACGGTCGAGCTCGATCCCGTGGCGCGCGTGCAGGCGGTCGGCGGCAAGCTGGCGCAGCAACGGCCGCAGCCGGTAATGCAGGTCGAACTCGTTCCCGGTCCCGAGGACGACGAGCCGGTCGAAGCGGTCGAGCTCCGCGATCGGCGGAGGCTCCTCGGGCTTCGCCGGATCGCGCTCGAACGGCGACCGCAGCCAGGCCTGCGGCGCAAGCGTCCGGAACGAGGAGACGAGCGCGCTGACCGCGATCCCGGCGAGCACGAGCTCGTAGATCCCGACGAAGAGCGCTCGCCTGGACGGGACGGCGACGATGAGCGCGAGGAGGACGGCGGTCAGAAAGACCACGGCCGCGGAGATCTTCAGCAGCGTCACCTTCATGCCGCCGCCTCCTCGAGCTCGGCGGTCGCGAGATCGGCCTGGAGGCTCTCGATCGCTTCGATCGCGGACGCCTTCATGTTCTCGTCGACCTCGTGCGGGCTGAACCTGGCCCGTTCGAACAGCGCCGTCAGCCGCGTCGCCGCGAGGCGGCCGCCGCTGACCTCGGAGAGGACCCGGCTCAGGTACTCGTGCGGCGCCTCGAAACGGCGGCGCGGGATCCCGTGCGCGGCGAGCGACCGCTCCATCCGCGCGTAGGCAGCGATCACCGCCCGCCGCGGGTCGGGCTCCGCGCGGAGATCGTCGAGCGTCTCCTCGAGCACGTCGGAGAGGACTTCCGTGACGGTCCAGTCCTTGGGCAGCCGCCGCCGGCGCCGCCGCTCGGCGAGCACGAAGGCCGCAAGGGCGACCCCGCCGGCGCCGAGAACGGCGAGGAAGGGTCCCAGCCGGACTTGCGGTTGCTGTTTCGCCTTCGCGCCGGCCCCCTTGCCGTGCCCCCCAGTGCGGTTCCCGCCCGCGGCGGCCGGTTGCTGGGTCTGCGGATGCGCTTGCGCGAAGAAGTGGTAGCGGTTGGAGATGATCGCGAGAACGATGATCGTGGCGAACAAAAACCCCGCCGATCTCAGCGTGCGCTGGCTCTTCGTCTTCTGGCGCGGCATGCGCCGCAGTTCGAGGCCGCTCCAGAACATCACGACGACGACCCCGACGGCCGCGATCAGGTAGAGCGCGATCACAACGGTGAGGATCACGTCGATCGCGTACGAGCTGGCGTGGGTCGAGTTGGAGCCGCCGAGGCGGTACCCACCGGCCGCGACCGCGACGAGCGCCACCAGCGCGACGGCGGCCGTCGCGAGCAGCAGTGCACGCGTGAACCGCGTCCGCGGGTCGCTCACGACCGGAATCTACCGGCGGCCGGTGCCAGGATCGACACGGCCTCCCGCTCGGCCTCGAAGACGACCGCCTCGACGTCGCCGAGGTCCTCGCCGTCTACCTGGAGCGGCAGCGGCGCGTCGCAGCGAAGCTCGACGCGATCGAGATCGTGCGCATAGAGGATGTCGTCGGCATGCTGCTGGCCCTCGCCGCGCACGACGAATCGGACGAGGCGTGGGATTGCCGCCGCCCGGACCTGCTTCGGCGCGACGAGGTCCAGCCCGAGCTCGAACCGCGCCTCGGGAGCGATGTGGAGCGGCCGCCCGGCCGCGTACGAGTAGGGGTCGGTGTTGGCGACGAGCGCGAAGGCGACGCGCCCGTATCCGTCGATCTCGACCGCCGGCTCGTAGCGCCCCCGACGGGCGGCTAGCAGCTTGACCGCCTCCCACGTGAACGCCAGGTCGCCCGGCCGACGGCCGTCGCTGCGGCGCCCGAGCTCGTCGACGCGGCGGACGAGCTCCGCGTCGAAGCCGACGCCGGCGGCGAACGCGAAACGCCGGCCGTTCGCGCGCCCCAGCGAGATCCGGACCGGGGTCGCCGAGCTGAGCGTACGTGCCGCGTCGACCGGATCCAGCGGCACGTCGAACGCACGCGCGACGACGTTCGTGTGCCCGCCTGGGAGCACGCCGACCACGGCGTCGGGGCCGAGGCCGTTCAGGGCTTCGTTGAGGAGGCCGTCGCCGCCGAAGACGAAGACCGCATCCGCGTCGGGCAGCCCGCGCGCGAGCTCCGTCGCGTGCTCAGGCCGCTCGGTCAGCGCGACGATCAGCTCGAAGCTCGCCCGAAGCTCCTTCTCCACCGCGGCAAGGCGCTCTTCGGTGACCGCGCTCGCGAACGGGTTGACGATCAGCGCCGCTGTCTTCATCGTCCGCGAGCATGCCACGCCTCGACCACGCGGCCTTCGAGACGGACGACCCCC
>DASUZD010000063.1:0-22596 GCA_036377055.1 Gaiellaceae bacterium
CGGCTCGCTCTTCGCCCTAGGTGCGCGAAACGGGCGCCGCGCCTGGATCTACCGGACGCACCGCTGCACGGCCGCCTCGCCGGCGCTCCATCGCGGAACGGTCTTCGCGAGCTTCATGAACCGCGGCGAGTGCAACCAGACGAAGCCGGGCCTCGACGGCCTGGTGGCGGCGGTCTCGGTCGGGCAAGGGAAGGTCCACTGGACGACCAAGATCGGCCCGACCGAGTCGTCGCCGCTCATCGCGGCCGGGCGCGTCTACGTCGGCGATTGGCGTGGGAATGTCTATGCGCTCAACGAGGCGACGGGGAAGATCGTCTGGAGCGCGCAAACCGGCGGCAAGGTGAAGGCCGGCGTCGCGTACGCGCGCGGCCGCATATTCGTCGGCTCGTACGACGGGCACGTGTACGCGTTCGACGCGCGCACGGGCGGCCGGATCTGGCGAGCCTCCGCGCAGGCGCGGCTCGGCTCGACCGCCACCTTCTACTCGACGCCAGCCGTCGCCTACGGCCGCGTCTACCTCGGGGCGACCGACGGAAAGGTCTACTCCTTCGGCGCGGTGAGCGGCAAGCTCCGCTGGTCGCACGGTACCGGCGGGTACGTCTACAGCTCGCCCGCCGTCTGGAACCGCCGCGTCTACGCCGGTTCCTACGACCACCACTTCTACTGCTTCGACGCCGCGACGGGCGACGTCCGGTGGTCGTTCGACGCGAACGGCCCGATCTCCGGCTCTGCAACGGTGATCGACGGCGTCGTCTACTTCGCGACGCTCGACGGGAGGACGTACGGCTTGAACGCGGTGACGGGGAAGCAGGTGTGGACGTTCCCGGACGGTAAGTACTCGCCGGTCGTCGCCGACACGCGCCGCCTCTACCTGGTCGGGTACGCCCGCGTCTATGGGATGGTCCCGCGGCGATGAAGTTCGCGGTGACGGGCGCGGCCGGGTTCGTCGGCTCGCACCTTTCCGAGGCGCTCCTCGAGCGCGGCCACGACGTCGTCGGCCTCGACTGCTTCACGGACTATTACGACCCGGCGCTGAAGGAGGAGAACGCGCGCGGGCTCGACGTGAGGCGCGTCGACCTCGCGGAGGACGAGCTCGACTTCTCCGGCCTCGACGGCGTCTTCCACCTCGCCGGGCAGCCCGGCGTGCGGAGCTTCGGCGACGTCTTCGCGGTCTACGTGCGCCGGAACGTGCTCGCCTCGCAGCGTGTCTTCGAGGCTGCGGCTCGCGACGGCGTTCGCGTCGTGTTCGCCTCCTCGTCGTCCGTCTACGGCGAGGCCGAGCGGTACCCGACGCCCGAGGACACGCCCCCGCAGCCCCTGTCGCCGTACGGGATCACGAAGCTCACGTGCAAGCACCTCGCGAGCGCGTACGCGCGCGCGTTCGGGCTCGACTGCGTCGTGTTGCGCTACTTCAACGCCTTCGGCCCGCGGCAGCGGCCGGACATGGCCTTCACGCGCATGTGCTTCGCGCTCGCCGACGGCACGGCCTTCCATCTCTACGGCGAGGGCGAGCAGTCGCGCGGCTGGACGTACGTGTCCGACGTTGTCGAGGCCACGCTCGCCGCGATGGAGCGGGGCACCGGCACGTACAACGTCGGCGGCGCGCTCGAGGCGTCGATGAACGAGACGATCGAGCTGCTCGAGCGCATCGCGGGCCGGCGCCTCGATGTCCGCCGCGAGCCGCCGGTGCCCGGCGACCAGCGGCGCACGAACGCCGACACGACCCGGATCCGGAGCGACCTCGGCTGGCGCCCCGAGGTCTCGCTCGAGCAGGGTCTGGAGGCCCAGTGGTCCTGGGCCGTCGGTAGAGTCGGCGCGCGGTGACCACGCGCGAGACCACACGGCGCCGTCCGCCTCCGCCTGACTTCGAGCCCGAGGACGAGGTCGACCTCGGCCGCTACTGGAGCAAGATCGCCGCGCGCTGGTGGCTGCCGCTCCTCGGCCTGATCGGCGGTGCCGCGGTCGGGTACCTGCTCGCGCTCGGCGGCGGCGGGGTCTACGTCGCGAAGGTGACCGCCTACCTCGGCGTGCAGTACTCGGTCAGCGGCTCGACCGCGATCCAGAGCCCGAACACGAACCCGCGCACCGTGAACGTCCTGATCCACTCCGACGCCGGCATCTCGCGGGCCTCGTCCACGTGCGGCCTCTCGCGCGGCAAGGTGCGGAGCGGCGTCTCGTCTTCGGCCACGACCGGTGGCGCGGCGCTCGGCGCAGCCGCGAAGGGCACGAACGCTCAGTACGTGACGATCGCGGTCAAGGGCTCCGCGGGCCGTAGGGTCCGCTGCGCGGCGGACAGCCTCGCGAGGTTCGTGATCGCCAACGTCTCCGGCTACGCGAATACGAAGATCTCCGGCTTCAAGCGCGAGCTCGACGGTCTGGACGCGGCGCTGGCGTCGAACGCGGCGCGGACGCAGGCGCTGAACGCGGCGGTGAAGAGCTCGAACGGCCTGTCCGCTCTGGACAAGCTCGTCCTGGTCAGCCAGGTCGACAACGCCGAACAGCGGCGCAGCCAGCTCCTCGACCAGCAGACGACGACGCAACAGCTCCTCGCGCTCGCCGAGAACGTCGAGAAGCCGCGCGTGCTCGGCCACGCCACCGCGGCGAAGACGACCGCGCGCAGCAAGCGCAACTCCGCGGTCGTCGGCGCCTTCCTCGGCCTGCTGCTCGGGATACTGGCGGCACTGCTCTGGGACCGTTTCGCGCCGCCGGCCGCTCGCCGGCCTGCTCTGTAGCTACTCGTCGTCCGTCGGCAGGAGGCCGTCCACGAGGGCGACGATCTCGGCGGCGACCGCGCGAACGGGATGGCCCTCGGCCTCGTGGCGCGCGAAGGCGCGGAACTCCTCCTGCTCCACGTCCGAGAGCTGGCGGAGCGACCACGCGATCCCCTCCAGCTCCTTCACCGCGAGATCCGGGTCGCATTCGTCCTCGGTGCTCGTCTCGAGGAACAGCGCCGCGTACAACAGCGCGTGCATGAGGTGCTCGTTCACGCGCAGACGGTATCGCCGCCGCGGTCTGTAACGTCCTCGGGCGGATGCTCGAGGGCAAGCGCGTCGCGGTCGTCGTCCCGGCGTACAACGAGGAGCTGCTGATCGCCGAGACGGTCGCGGGGATGCCGCCACTCGTCGACCGGATCTACGTCGTCGACGACCACTCCCGAGATGCGACGGCCGAGCGAGCGAGGGCGACGAGCGACCCGCGCGTGGAGGTGATCCAGCACGAGCGAAACGAAGGCGTCGGCGCCGCGATCGTGACCGGCTATAAGCGCGCGCTCGCGGAGCGGATGGACGTCACGTGCGTGATGGCCGGCGACAACCAGATGGACCCGGCCGAGCTCGAGGCCCTCGCGCTCCCGGTAGCGCGCGGAGAGCTCGACTACCACAAGGCGAACCGGTTGTTCACGGGCCAGGCGTGGCAGCTGATCCCGCGGACGCGCTACCTCGGGAACGCGATCCTGTCGCTACTGACGAAGATCGCGTCCGGCTACTGGCACGTCGCCGACTCCCAGGCCGGCTACACCGCGATCGGCCTCCCTATGCTCGAGCTCTTGGATCTGGATCGCGTGTACAAGCGCTACGGCTTCCCGAACGACCTACTCGTGCACCTGAACGTGTGGAACGCGAGGGTGCGCGACTTCCCGTCCCGCCCGATCTACGGCGTCGGCGAGCGAAGCGGCATCCGACTGCGAAAGGTCGTCCCGACGATCTCGTGGCTGCTACTGAAGGGCTTCTTCTGGCGGATGAAGGAGAAGTACGTCATCCGCGACTTCCACCCGCTGGTGTTCTTCTACGTGCTGGGCTTCCTGATGAGCCTCCTGGGCCTGGCGCTGGGCATCGCCGAGGTCGTACTGCGCGTGATGGGCAACCAGATCACGGCGGCGACGGTCGTGCTGGTCGCCCTGCTCTTGATCTTCGGCTCGCAGTTCACGCTATTCGCCATGTGGTTCGACATGGAGTCGAACAAGGACCTTCGCTGACCCAGTAAGCCCCGCGGTGTGCGCCTCGGCGGATTCTTCGTCGTCGGCGGGAGGATAGGGCCTCATACGCGACCAATGCTCTCGCGCGACTTTCGGAGATTCTCAAGCCACCGCGCCTTGATGTCAGCCGCCGCGAGGTCTAACTGCCGCGAACTGAGCTTGCGTCGCCTTTCGACCTCGCGGGATGCGGCAAGGCCGGCGCCAGGCGCCTGAGTCCCGGCCAGCTTCCTCAGTTCGTCCAGGTTCAGCACGAGCAAGTCGTGCCAGGATCCATGTGCCCTCCGCCATGCCCGATATACGTACCGGAGCTCACGTTGTCTCGAAATGTCACCGAGCTCATTGAAGAGTTGCTTCTGAACGCTGTATGCGATGAAGAGCTCAATTCGCGTTGGTGGTCCTTCTGCCTCGGCAAGCTCGATGTCGGTGCCTCGTGGGTCGATCAAGATGTGATCCGCAGTGCGATGAATAAGCTCTGCAAGTTGCACCAAACGCTCTTGAGCAGTTCCCGAGAACGCGGGCAATGCTTCAATCCGGTGGCCCATCTCGCGACGGATCGCCGCACTGCCATTGATGGCTCGGCGAATGTCTGACGATGGATGTCCGGGATCGGCATCCTGGCGCGGCTTTGCACTGGCGTGGTCTCTTTCGTTAAGGCCCGCGGCGAAGGTCCGCATTGCGTCAATGGCGGCCGATCGCACTACCACGTGTGGCTCGCCAACGGCCATGACGTCTCGCAACCTCTGGGCTAGCTCAACCTCCTCAAGTTCGTCCACTTCGACAGCTTTGACCTCGTCTTCCTCGTTCTTTGTGGGCGGTCGCTCGAAGCCGAATAATGCGCGAAAGACAAGTGGCGCTAGCGGAAACGCTGAGACGACGAGGCAGCTGAGCGCCCCAGCTCGAACTGGCCGATCTGATAGGACGATGGCTGCGGCGACGACTCCGAACGCTACCGTGCCCGCACTTCCGAAGACCCGCCGCTGCAGCGTCGTGTGGCGACGGACCCGCTCTTGCGTGACCGCTGAGTGCACCATCGCCGCCGAGAAACCGAAAAAGTAGGCAGCGAAAGCGAGGTCGAGGAAGGGCTTCGGCCATAACGCTGCGGAGTCAAGACCAAACGTCGATCCGAATAGCGCGAGCCACGAAGCCGCAGCAACGAGATGCAGACGCGCTTCGTCATGCAAAGCGATGTCAGTTGGTCGTACCAGCCAGATGATCGAGATGAAGACGGTCAGAGCAAACAACCACACCAGTCCCGCAGCAGCGCAGGCGGTACCCCACTTCGTCGGCTGATAGATCCAGCCCTCCCACGCGTCGCGGCCAGGAGAATCGCGGAGGAACACGGTCGGATGCAGCAACACAACGGCGGATAGAAGACTAAGGACGACGTAGAGCGCTAGATCGATGTACCCGACGCGCGCGCGTCTGGCGAATAGACGTCGCGCCCTCCAGCGTCGCGATAGCTCAACGAGCTTCCGCGGCCCTTCCGGCGGCACCTGACCCGAATCAAGAGCCTCGTCCCCGGCGACGAGTACGGCACGAGTCCAGCAAGCGAGTGCCAGCGGAAGAGCCCACAGCGTCCATCTCGTAGCTACTAGGAAGCGCGTTGATCCGACGACCCCCTTAGGCGCATAGAGGTGGCCGAAGAAGTAGACAGCGAGACAGGCGAAAGTGGCGGCGGCCGCGCTGAAGGTGAAGGAGTACCGATGGCGCGTGGCGACGTAGACGGCTGCGAAAACCACCGCCGATAACGCTACGAGCTCGACCCAGAAGAGGCCCCGCGTGGCGCCAAGCCCCGCGAGCAGTCGGCTGCCGAGCAGCGGCTTACTCAGAAGCAGCGCGACTCCGGTCGGCGGAACGAACCTCAAAAGCACGTACGAGATCGAGAGCGACGCGTCGTCGTCCTCACTTTCAAGTACGTCCTCATCCGCGGCGATCTCTTGCGTGGTCGCCGTGAGGTTGTCGCTGGCCACAGCAGTCAACAGCCTCAAGTGTTTCGGGGCGGAAGTCAATCTTCACGGCGCTGTCACGCAAGCCGCGAGGCGAGAGGACACGCAGAGGACATCCGTGTCGTGTCCCCGTGCTTTCCGCTATCTGGGGGTGGTGCGTCCCTTACGGAGGGAACGGGGTGCTGCTAGAAGCCGCGTCGTGAGCCAATTTGCCGGATCAGACGCGGAGGGGGAGGGGGTTGTGTCGCGCCCGTCCGGCTGGATGCGCGAAGGGAGGTGCGAATGAAGCGGTTGCTCATGGCGCTCGGGCTTCTCGCCGCAGTCGCAATGTCAGCATTGGTGTTCTCGGCTTCCGGATCGGCGTCGAGCCAGACGCAGTGGTCGTACGTGTCGCCGTACGCCTGGCTCAAGTCGTGTCCGTACACATGGTGTTCGAACAGGGCGCTTTTGCCGCGCGGCACAGGTGTCATCATGTTGTGCTGGACTGACAGCCAGTGGGCTCCTGGCAATTACTGGAGCCCACGTTGGTTCGCCGTCTGGAGCTACTACGGGAGCGGGTGGGTTCACTCATCGTACGTGTACAACCAGTCGTGGACACCGCACTGCTAGGGACGAGCGCCATCGATCGTAGGGGAGGGCGCGCGTGCTGTCCCTCCCCTACTCCCTCCGCACCAAGGGCGCGGAGGCCGGCGGTGGTAACCTCCGCTCCGGAGGACCTAGTGGTGTCCCGGACGCACTCGACAGGTTCATGATGGGGGCGGCGGATGGAGGGAAAGACCGTGGCGGCGGCGACCCGACGTGTTCCTGGTCAAAACGTACCGTGGCTAAGCTACTCGGTGCTGCGGCGGTCGCGGCCCTTACTACGCTGGTCACGCTCGCGACGACGGGGGCAGTAAATCTCACCCACTCTCGACCCCCCTTAATCGTACGGAACGTCGAGGTCAACGAAGACGTAATCACGCTTGGCGGCCATCCCGCAGGCGGCGAGTACGTAGTGCCGCGCCCGATCGAACGCGTCCCGCCACCGCCTAATCGAGGGCCAGGCTGCGATGGTCGTTATTTGTGGGCGCACCGAATGGGGGCGGTGGACGTCAGCCCGGTTATCCGTGTCACAATCGCCGGCGGACGCGACACGCCAGTTGTGATCGACGGTATCCGTCCTGTTCGCGTTCGTTCACGGCCACCGCTGCTAGGTAGCTATCTGAAGTGCCCCGGCCGCGGAGGGGCGCTGCGTGTGCGTAGCTTCGCCGTGGGCCTCGTCCGTCGCGGTCCGACCACGGCACACATGATGGGGCGTGGAGGTAAGTCGGCAGTTGAGTTCGCGATCGACCGGACGCACCCAGAGGTTTTCTATTTGTTTCCAGTTGCAAGAGGGTGCAACTGCAAGTGGTTTGTGAAACTTCACTACACGAGTGGTTCGCGTGCTGGGTGGGTGCGGCTCGACAATCACGGGAGCTTGTTCGAGACGACGTCGGGCGCGAACGCCAAGCCGTATATCTACCGCCGCCGCTGGGTCGTCGTTGAACCGCCAGGACTACCTGGCGTCAGCCATACTGGGCCGATCCCCGTGCCAAAGCTCACTGCGTGCCGGATTCTATCTTCCGACGCGGTTGCATCCGTAACGGGCGTTACGCCGACGCGGCTACCAGAACCGGACACGTTTAGTCCGAGCGGACAGGGTGCAGTGATCATCACGTCCGTTTGCGGCTACCTATTCGGTGAAAAAGTCACGGCCACATCGGGGCGGTCCGTCTACGTGTTCTACATCGCAGCTCGAAATACGAGCGATGCGCTTGTCGAGTTCGGCCAATTCCAGCAGCACTCGACGTTCCACGTGTGGAAGTCCGTAAGCGGGATCGGCGAGCAAGCGGTCCTGGCATCGAACGGCCGCGAGGCGCGGATCTTGGCGCTCCACCAAAACGAGATCATCGAGACCGAAATCACTGGCTTCGATAGTGCTTCGCAACCGCGCCTTGTACAGCGCTTGGCCCGCGAAGCCGCAAGAAGAGCGTGGGGCCAATAGGTCGAAAAGCGACCCTTCCGAACCTCGGTGCGGCTTAGACCTCCGCGGCGGTGACCTCCGCTCGCTCTCTGCTGCGACAGGCCGGAGCGAGCGCACGTGGCGGAGGTTCCAGGTGACCGTCGCGGAGACGACCTCGTACTCGTCCGAGGGATGAGTAAGAGGTCTGAGTTGATTTGCGCCAGGGCTGGGGGACACTCCGTCGTCGACGGCTGCGTAATGACGGTTGGGTCGTCGTCGCGCTGACGCTCATCTGCCAGGCGGAGCTCGAGCAACAGGATCAGCCTATGGAGTCGCCCGGCTTCGGGCCATGACCCCGAGTGTGCGCTCGCCCTGGTCGCCCTAAAACTGGCGAGCTCGCGCGAGCCGTGGTGCGGCTGGCCGTACGTGAAGAGGCGGGGCAACTCCCTTCTCGGGCGCGGTCGACGCTGCGACGGTTCAGAGAGTTATGCAGCGGGCCTTGAGAGAAAGAACGAGACGCCTCGCCCGTCGCTGCGACGTTGTAGTCGTCGGCGCCGGCCCTGCTGGGCTCGCGGTGAGCGCGCGACTCGCCCAGACCGGGCGCTCGCACGTCGTGCTCGAGCGCGGTCGGATCGCTTCGACCTGGCGCACGCAGCGCTGGGACTCGTTTCGACTGAACACGCCGCGCTGGATGAATCGCGTCGCGGGCGAGCTTCTGCCCGGCGCGCCGGGGAGCTTCGGCACCGCCGACGCGCTCATAGCAGGGCTCGAGCGCCTGGCTGAAGCGCTCCCCGTCTACGAGCGCGTGGAGGTTCTGCGGGCGCGGCCGGACGGAGGCGCGTGGGAGCTCGAGACCACCGGCTGGTCGTTCATCGCGGACGACCTCGTCGTGGCGAGCGGCTTCCAGAACGTGCCCCGGAAGCCGAGCTTCGCCGATGACCTTCCCGCCGAGCTGACGCAGCTTCACGTCGCCGACTACCGCCGGCCCGATGACGTGCAAGGCGCGGCTCTCGTCGTCGGCGGCGGCCAGTCCGGCCTCCAAGTCGCCGAAGACCTGCTGCTCGGCGGGCGCCGCGTCTTCCTCGCGACGAGTCGCGTCGGCCGCTTGCCGAGGCGCTACCGCGGCCGCGACGCGTTCGAATGGCTGCGCGACGGCGGGCAGCTCGACCTGCCGACCGAGCAGGCAGATCCGACCATGATCGGCGGCGCGCCGCCGCAGATCTCCGGGGATGGGCAAACCCTCAGCTACCAGCGCCTGGCGAAGGACGGCGCGACGCTGCTCGGCCGTGCCACCGGGTGGGACGGTCGGCGGCTGACGCTCGCGTCAGACCTCGGCTCGAACGTCTGGTACGCCGACGAGGTCTCCGCAATGTTCCGCGAAATGTGGGACAGACGCGGGGACCGCCGTCTCGCTCCCGCACCCGAGGCCGACCCTGCGGACGAGCCGGCGCGTCACCTCTACGGCCTCGAGGGCCCATCGTCGATCGACCTCGCAGCGAACGGAATTTCGACGATCGTCTGGGCGACAGGCTTCGGCCCCAGCATCGACTGGCTGCCCGCGGGGGCGCTCGACGACCGCGGGCGTCCGCAGCTCCCGGGCCTCCACGCGATCGGAGCGCCGTGGCTGACGCATCGCACCTCCGCCAGCCTCTACGGGATGGCGTCGGACGCCGACCGGGTCGCGAGCGCGATCGCCGCGGTCGATCTCCGCATCGCCGCCTAACCGTTCAAGCCCGAGCGCCGACCGGCCGATATCGGGCATCGGATGAGGGTCTGGCTGTCTGTCCTTCTAACGGCTGTGATCGCAGCCCTCGCGCTCGCGGGTGCCGCAGGCGCCGACGACCCGACGATCCGGTTGACGACCGCCGGAAACGCGGCTGCGCGCGCCGCGGTCGTGCAGAAGGCCGATCTCGGCTCCGTCCTGGGCTGGACGGGCGGCGCGAAGAAGCCGGATCTCTCGAGCGGGCCGCCATGTCCGGGATTCCAGCCGAAGCAATCCGACCTCGTCGTCGTCGGCGCGGCCGAGACCGACTGGAAGCGCCCCGGGCTCGAGTTCGACAGCGAGGCAGAGGTCATGCAGACACCGGCGATGGTGCGCCTCGACTGGCAGCGCGTCGTGCTCTCGCCGAAGCTCCTGCCCTGCATGCGACGGATGGTGTCGAAGACGGTCGGCTCCCGCGCGACAGTCGTCTCGGTGCGCGAGCTACGCGTCCCCCGCCTCGCGACCTACACGAAGGGGCTCGAGCTGTTGATGGACGTGAACGGCGCCGGCCGGACCGTCCGCGTGATGAGCGACATGCTCTTCATCGGCCGCGGCCGGACGGAGATCACGCTCACGACCACGTCGCTCTACAGCGCGCGGTCGGTCGTGCAGCCTGCCGAGATCCGCCTCGCGCGCTTGCTCGTCTCGCGCGCACGGGCCTAGCTAAGTAGCCGCGGCGACGTCTGCGGGAGCGACCTGCGACGCGGTCTCCGTGGCGGCCTCGCGGAGCGAACGCACGTAGCGGAGGTTCCGCGTGACGGTCCCGGTGACGAGCTCGTACTGGCGGAGCGACGAGTAGAGCTCCGGCTTGACGCGGAAGGCGCGGATCGTCGCGGAGGCTCCGTCGTCGATCGCGACGTAGTGGCGCTTGTCGTCCTTGTCGCCGTACGTGCGGAGGCGGAGAATCTGGCCGCTGATCTCCCTCGTCGAGCCGAGATCGGCGAGAGCGCGCACGACCACCAGCGCTGCGACGGCCGCGACGGCAGCTGGAAGAACCACGAAGATCAAGACGCCAGCCAGCTTCGCCTTGCCAAAGTCAGCTGCAACGTCCTGCGCGTCCCCGGAAACCCAGAGGACGACGACGGCCGCGGCCAGCGCCAAGGCCGCGCGAAACAGCACCAGGGCCGGATGGCGCCCCCACCCCGGCGGCACGAGGTACGGATAGCGGATCCGGACCGCGTGCCATCGACCGCCGTACGAGCTCCACGCGCGATAGTCCGACTCCGCTCCCATCGGGATCGCGCGCACGGCCGCCGGCGCGACGCCGAAGGCTGCTGCGTAGGCCATGTGCCGCTCCCACAGCGTCACCGCGATCGGCGCCATCGTCGGCAGGACGTCGTCCTCGTGGAGCTTCGCGCGCACGCCCAGCCAACGGGACGCCGCCGCCAGGCCCTCCGGCGTCGGCCTCTGCGTGTGCAGGGTCATGACCGCGCCGAGGAGGAATGCAGCCGCGACCCAGTAGATCAAGCCCGCTTTCCCGTCGGCGAGGAGAGCGAGCACGACCGCAGGACCGATCGCCGCCAACGCCAACCGCCGGAACGTCTTTCCGTCGAGGATGTCGCGACAGAGCCCTCGTTGCTGAGCGTCGGCCACGACCTCGCTCCGGAAGCCCTTCCACCAGCGCGACGACTCCGAGGACGGTCCCGTCGTCAGCGCCTCCGCCGGCACGATGCCGCCGCTCGCCCGACTATGCAGTAGGTCCATCACGCGCCGTTCGTAGCTCGTAAGCGGCTGCTCGGAGCCCTTTTCCAGACGGCAGACGTAGGACCCGGGCTCGCGTTCCTCGATCTCGACGAGACGCCGCGCGGCGAGGTCGATGAGCGTCGCCGGCACCGCGTCGCGCGTCACCCCGAAGTCGTGGACGAGTAGGTTCGCGACCGCAGGCGGCTCGGGCCCGAGGTCGAGCGTCGGAGGACCCGGCTCCGGCTTCGGGGGGCGGCGTCGGAAGTAGACGATCGCGACGGCGAGCAGCCAGGGCGCCGTGGCCGCGGCCGTTGCGGCGATGGTGGACCACGGCACCACCGCGGGCGTCAGCTGTCTTGGGGTGCGGGCAGTGCGGAGAAGTCGGCCTGCGGCAGCGCCTGCGACCGATCGTCGATCTCGAAGTACGGCCTCGGCTCGAAGCTGAGCATGCCCGCGACGAGGCTCGTCGGCAAGGTCTCCCTCGCGTTGTCGTACGAGAGGACGGCGTCGTTGTAGAGCTGCCGTGCGACCGCGATCTTGTCCTCGGTCTCCTCGAGCTCTCCCTGGAGCTGCTGGAAGTTCTCGCTCGCGCGCAGCTGCGGGTAGGCCTCGGCGACGGCGAAGAGCCGCCCGAGCGCGGCGGTCAGCCCGCTCTCCGCCGCAGCCTGTTGCTCGACGGACTTGGCCTGCTGTGCCGACGCGCGGGCCTCGGTCACGCTGTCGAACGCGGAACGCTCGTGCGCTGCGTACCCCTTGACGGTCTGGATGAGGTTCGGAATCAGGTCGTGCCGGCGCTTCAGCTGCACCTCGACCTGCGCCCACGCGTTCTCCGCGCGGTTGCGGAGCCGCACGAGCCGGTTGTAGAGCAACACGACGAACAGCCCGAGGACGAGCGCCACCGCGACCGCGACGATGATCCAGGTCACCCGGTCGCATTCTCTATGGAGGACGCCCGTCGATCAAGGTGCGCTGCCGGCCCGCGTTACGTCCCTCTACGTTACGTAGCTCGAGGTAACTCGTCTCACACGGGTTTGTTATGTAAACTTACGTAACGTAATGGTGCATAATTCGCCGACGAACCCCTTCACCTTCGGGCCCCTCGCTTTGGACGAGGCGTTCACCGACCGCGAGGAAGAGCTCGAGGAGCTTCTTGGCGACATGCGGAACGGCCAGGACGTCGTCGTCTACGCGCCGCGCCGGTACGGGAAGTCGTCGCTCGTCCTCACGGCGGCGCAGCATGCGTTCGCGGAGGGGATTCTCGTCGGGTACTGCGACCTCCTGCGGGTGACGACGAAGGAACGGCTTGCGGCGGCGCTCGCGAAGACGATCCATCGCGACGTCGACTCGCCGGCAGGGCAGGCGCTCGAGCGTGCGGCGGAGCTCTTTCGCAACCTGCGGATCCGCCCGACCATGGAGCTCGACCCCGAGGACGCGTCGATCTCGTTCAGCTTCCGCGCGACGCGACGGACGGCCGACATCGACGACACGATCGAGGCGCTCCTCGAGCTGCTAGGCCGACTCGCCGAGGAGCGCAAGCGCCGCGTCGTGATGATCTTCGACGAGTTCCAGGAGATCGTCGAGATCGACCCGCACTTCCCGAACCTCATGCGGGCGGTGTTCCAGACCCAGCCCGACGTCGGCCACGTCTATCTCGGGAGCCGTCGGCACGTTCTCGACCGGATCTTCGACGACGAGCACGAACCGTTCTGGCGGAGCGCCAAGAAGCTCGAGCTCGGCCCGATCGAGCGATCGAAGTTCGCCGGCTTCATCCGCGACCGATTCGACGGGACCGACAAGGGCATCGACGAGGAGGCGCTCGGCCGCCTCCTCGACGCCACGCTGGGTCACCCGTACGCGACGCAGGAGCTGGCGTACGAGGTCTGGCAGACGGTGCCAACCGGCTTCGAGGCGCACGCGGCCGACGTCGAGGCCGGGCTCGAGAAGGTGCTCCGCTCGGAGCACAACCACTTCGAGAAGCTCTGGGACGATGCGCCGGTCGTGCAGCGCCGCCTCATGGCGGCTCTCGCCGAGGAGCCCACGCCGGCGCCGTACGGCGAGGACTTTCGGACCGCTCACGACCTGCCGGCGGCCTCGACGCTGCAGAGCGCGCTCCGCGCGCTCGAGCGGAAGGAGGTCGCGGGGCGGTCGAACGACGGTGTCGTCGCGATCGTCGAGCCGTTCTTCGCCGACTGGGTCCGGCGCGAGCAGCGCTTCCCGTCGCTGCGCGCGCAGCTACGGCTCGACGACTAGGAGGGATCGACCCACTTCCGGTGGTGCTCGTGCGCCCAGTCGCGGCGTACCGAGCCGAGCGTCATGCCACGGAGCGCGTGCCGCGTGGAGGGGTGGATCACCGCTAGGTAGAGGTGCCCCACGAGCAGGACGAGCGCGACGTACATCAAGCCGTCGTGCAGGAGGATCGTGCTCGCGAAGCGGAAGCGCGTGTCGCGCTCGCCGTACCACAGTAGGAAGCCCGACACCGAGAAGAGGACGGCGAAGGCCGCCGTCAGCGCGGCGTTCAGCTTCTGGCCGGCGTTGAAGCGACCCTGCGGTCGCTTCGCACCGCGCAGCCACCGTCGGTCGTCCTCGTCGAAGAGGTCGAGCTCGCGCAGCGTCCGCGCCAGGCCGCGGCGGTCGCCGATCGCCACCACGAACGCGAGCCCCACGATCCACGCAACCGCTGTGTACAGGTGGATGTCCTTCACCAGCGGTCGGCGCGAGACGAGGGTGCTGAGGCGGGGGACGTACAGGACGAGCCCGGTTCCGAGAAGGACGAAGAAAGCGCTCGCGTGGATCCAGTGCACCGCCCGCTCGGTGCGGGAGAAGCGGCGGACGTAGCTCTCACCAGCCGGCATTCGACCTCCCCACCCACGCGTCGACGTCGTAGCCGCGCTGCTCCCAGTAGCCCGGCTCCACGTGGTCACCGACGACGATCCGCTCGACCCACTTCACGTTCTTGTAGCCGTACATCTCCGGGATCACGACCCGCGCCGGCGCGCCGTGCTCTCGCCGGAGCGGCTTGCCGTCCATCTCGTAGGCGAGCATCGCGTCCGCGAGCTCGGCCTGCGCGAGCGTGAGCGTGTCGACGTACGGGCGCTCGGCCGAGACGAACGTGAGGACCTTCCCGTGCGGCCGCGGGCGCGCGCCCGCGAGCAGGTCGCGGAAGCGAACGCCCGCCCAATGCACGTCTTTCACCGCCCAGCCGGTCACACAGTGGAAGTTCGACACTTGCTCCGCCCGCGGAAGCCGGCGCAGCTCGTCGTACGTGAGCGTGACCGGCGTCTCGACGAGCCCGTCGATCCGCAGTCGCCACGTCGCGGGGTCGAACCTCGGCATCGTGGCGGCGACGGTGTAGATCCGCCATCCCGACGAGGGGAGGATCCCAGCCGGGAGTGCGTTCTCCAGCGGGCGCGCCGCGCCGGAGACGGTGCGCCAGACCGGCTTTGCCCAGAGCAGCGACGAGAGGCCGCCGGCTGTGACGGCGAGAAAGGTGCGGCGGCCGTACGCACGCTCGCCGCCCGTCTCCGTCATCCGTGCACCTTCACGGCGAACCAACCGTCGACGTTGTTGCAGAGCACCTGGCCCGCGTTCTCGTGTGCGTACGTGTAGAGCGCGCGGCGGTTGAACGTCAGCTGGCGTGCGCCACCGGCGCGCCGGATCGTGCCGAACTCGCCCATGATCCCCTTGACGTGCATCGGCACGAGGACGCCCTTCTTGACGAGGACGGGCGGCCAGGCCTTCGCGCACGCGCCGGTGCAGCGAATCTTCCCTTTCGGCTCGCGGTTCCAGACGTAGATCGCCTGCCTTCCAGCGGTCGCCAGAACCGTTCCGAGCTGCTTGTTCGAGATCGTCCGGACAAGCGGCGCGCTCATCGTGTCCGCTGGCGCAGCGGTCGCGACGAGCACGAGCGCGGCGAGGGCGACCGCCACGACGAGACCGAGCGGCTTCGACATCGCGTCCTCCTTCATCGGGATGGAGATGTCGTAGCTGCTGCGGCGATGCCACGCGAGCCCGCCGAGGCGGTTTTAAGAGAGTTTTTATCGCACGTGGAGGCGTCGCTTGGCCCGGCCGCGGTCGCTGCCGTAGACGTACATCCCGCGGACGAGCTTGACGTTCCAGCGCACGACGCCGACGAACTTCGCGCCGGTGCGGCGGTCGAGGCCGGGGCCGACCATGTGGAAGTTCTGGCGCTTCGAGCGGTCGGTGACCGTGAGCCGGTAGCGCCCGGCGGTCACGGACGAGCGGTCGAGGGAGACCGCGCCGCCCGCGGACACGGTTCCGGTAAGCCGGCGCACCGGAGCCGGCGGCGGTGGCGGAGGCGGCGGCGAGGACGAGCGGCTCGTCACGAAGAACGACCCGTTCATCGTCTGCCAGTGCGGCTCGCACGCGTACGCATAGCGCGTGTTGTCGTGGAACGTCACCGTGAACGTCTGGTCGCCGACGAACTCGACGTCGGTGCGAAAGTCGACCGTCGGATCGGTGTTCGAGGCGAGATGGAAGTTGTGGATCCGCGACCGGTCGTGGACGACGACGGTGTATGTGCCGGGGGCGAGCACGAACACCTTCTGGCCGCTCCCGTCGTTGAGCGTGATCTCGAAGGCGTCGTTCGTTCCGACAATCGCGTCGAGAACCGGGTTGTCGCGGTGCGCGGCGCCTGCCGGAAGGGGCGCGATCGCGACGGCGAATGCGGCGGCGAGCGAGAGGCGGAGGCGCGGCATTTGCGGTCAGGGTTGCGGCGCGCGACACTCGGATCAACTTCTTAACCAGAACGACGATTGATTCGCTTCCGGCTTCCCGCCGAGGGCGAGGAATGCCTCGCCTTCACCTACTCGCCGCTGCTCGAGGCGGTGCTCAGCCTCCACGTCCTCGTCGAGCCCAAGCACCATCCGCTCCAGCACGAATGGGTTCGACGGATGCGAGCGTTGCCGGCCGGCCTACGCCGCGAGATCAGGCGCTTCGGCTTCGCCTACGACCTGTTCGTGCCCGAGTTCCTGATGCCCGCGCCCGCGGCCGGGTACCCGGAGTTCGCGGACGAGCTGGACGCGCTGGGCGCGGTCGACGAGACGACCGCTGCGCTCGGGTTCATGCGCCTCTTCTGGGACCACCGCGGCGAGCGCGACGAGGAGCTTCTGCGCGACGCACAGGTCCAGGCGCACGTCGCCGAGCAGGCGAAGAAGCGCGGCGATCCGTCGCTGGCGCGGATGCTGTTCGACGACCCGAAGCGCCTGCTCGACTCATTCAGGTCGCTGATCGCCGCGTACTGGGAAGCTGCGTTCGAGCGCGAGTGGGACCGCCTCGAGCCGCAGCTCGCGCGGACCGTCTCGGACGCCGGCGCCCGGATTGCCGACTCCGGGCTCTACGCGTACCTGAAAGGGCTGAGCCCGGCGCTGCTGATCGACGCCGACGCGCGCGAGCTTCGCCGCAAGCTGCCGCACGAGCACACGGTGGATGTCGCGCCCGGAAACGAGCTCGTGCTCGTGCCGAGCTTCTACGTCTGGCCGCACGTTCGCGTGAACTGCGACCCGCCGTGGCCGCCGGCGATCGTCTACCCCGCCCCGTTCGCGGTCGCCGAGGGCCGCTCGGAGCTACCGGCCGACGAGCTCCTCCACGTCCTGCGCGCCCTCGGCGACGGGACGAGGCTGCGCGCTCTCAAGCTGATCGCCGCCCGGCCGCGCACGACGCAGGAGCTCGCGCCGCTCGTCGGCATCAGCGAAGCCGGCCTGTCGAAGCACCTCCGGCTGCTCGCCCGAGCCGGGGTCGTCGAGTCGCGGCGCGACGGCTACTACGTCGTCTACAGCCTCGCGACGGACCGGATCGCGCCGCTCTCGGACGCGCTCCTGCGGTTCCTCGGCTGAGCTCTACGCCGGCGCGTTCGGCTGCGGCGGCGGCGCCGGAACGGCCGTGTACGGGATGGGCCGCAGCGCTTGGATACCGCGCGAAAAGATCGTCCTGAAGGGCGCCTCCAGCGCGCGCGAGACGCTGAGGTCGCCGCCGGCCCTCGCGCAGGACCGCCGCTGGAGCTTCGCCGGAAGCGTCTTCGTGACACGGTTCGCGCGGAAGCAGTTACCTGACCGGGCCGTGGCCGAAAGAGCGAGGTCGGCGATGCCGCTCCCGCGCACGGCGTTGCCGCGAACGCCGTTTCCTTGCGGCCTCCAGGGCGGGCCGGTGCTCGGGGGCGGTGGGATCGAGCGCTGCGTCCGGAAGACGGCGATCCCGTAGCGGCTGCTCCCGGTGACTGTGTTGCCGATGACGCCGTTCCGGTTGCCGCCCGCGATGCCGATGCCGATCCCGTAGAAGCCGACGAGCGGCGTGTTCACCGGCACCCTCGCGCGGCCGGTGCGCGTGACGACGTTGCCGAACATCAGGGCGCTCTCCTGCGGCGGGTCCTGCTCGTTCGCATACGTGTTCGGGAGGATCCCCGCGCCGTTCCGGTCCCAGACGGAGTCGCGGATGACGAGCGCGCCGCTCGCGTTCGTCCCCGAGTACCCGACGGCCGAGAGCCTGGCGACGACGCGCCGGATCGTCGCGCGGCAGGGCTTGCACTCGCCGATGTAGTACGCCGCGTCGGCCGCGCCCGAGACGTAGTCCTGCTCGATCAGCCCGTCGGTCGAGTCCTCGGCGTAGATGCCGTAGCCGAGAACGTTCCACACAGTCAGGTACGAGCCCGTGAACCCGCTGACGCCGTCCCAGTAGACCCCGTTCTTGCGGAAGTTGTGGGCGGAGAGGTTCTGAATCGTGACGCCGTCGGCGTGCACGACGATCCCGTTGTCGCGGGCATCCGCACCGTCGAGGACGACCGCGTTCCGGTCTACTCCGCGAATGGTGATGCCCGTCTTCGCGGGCGGCACGATCACGCCGCCGGGATACGTTCCGCGGTCGACGAGGATCGAATCGTGAGAAGCGGCCGCGTCGACCGCCGCCTGGATCGTCGGCATGTCCTGCGGAACGCGGATGGTGACCCCCTGGCGGCGCGACCCGCTCGCCGGCGCGGCCGCGATCGCCAGCAGGACGATCGTCAGATACCAGCGTGTCCGCATCGGCCTTTACTCGTCCGCGCTACAGTAAAGGCATGAGTGTCATCTCGCGCAAGAACCAGGTGACGTTACCGGTCGACGCTCTCCGTGGTGCCGGCCTTCGCCCCGGCGACAGCGTCCGCGTGCAGGCGACCGGCCCTGGAAGGCTTGAACTGGTCCGTACGGACGAGCTCCTCGCCGATTTCGCGGGCGTCTTCGACGAGAGCACGTATCCCGAGGGCTATCTCGAGGAGCTGCGGCGCGAGTGGCCGTAGCCGTCTTCGACGCAGACGTCCTGATCGCCTATCTGAACCGTCGCGACGTGCACCACGAGGACTCGCTCGAGCTGATGCGTCGCGCGCTGGAGCCGGGCACGCGGCGGCTCGTCTCCGCCGTCAACTACACGGAGGTGCTGATCGGGCCGCTGAAGGCAGGCGGACCCGCGCAAGCCGAGATCGTCGACGCCATGTTCAGTCGGTTCAGTATCGAGACGATCGTGGTCGACATGGCGCTCGCGAAACGAGCGGCAGCCGTTCGTGTCCGGACGAGCCTGAAACTGCCGGACGCGTACGCCGTCGCCACTGCGATTCACGCCGAGAAGCGCGGCTGGGACGACGTTCGGCTCGAGAGCTTCGACGAGAAGGTCGTGAAGGCGTACTCCGACCTGCACCCGTTGACGTAGCTTCCGTGTCTAGCGAGCGAGCTGAGGCTCGCGCCTCCGCGCTCGCTCGTACCGCAGCTCGTCGTGGTCGGCGGAGCGCGTCTCGTCGCGGGACTCGCGAACGCCGATCGGGCGCAGCACGACCCAGGGTCTGGAGGATCCAGACCCCGCCCAAGAGCTGAAGGTCGATCGCGTAGTTGGTCGGCAGGAAGATCACGAACATGAGCGCGCCGACCTTCACCACGAGCGAGGCGATGCGAGGCGACCCGAGGTCTGCTCGCTTACAAGTGGCTACACCTACCTTGTGCTCGGCTGCACGAGCCCCGCGTCGTACGCGAGCACCACCGCCTGCACGCGGTCGCGGAGGCCGAGCTTCCGGAGGACGCTCGAGACGTGCGTCTTGACCGTCGCCTCGCTGACGACAAGCTGCTCCGCGATCTCGGCGTTCGAGCGGCCGCCTGCGACGAGGCGCAGGATCTCGACCTCGCGGGTCGTCAGGCGCTCGAGCGAGGGCGGCGCCTTCTCCGGGGGGAAGCTCTGCGCGAAGCGGTCGAGCAGCCGGCGCGTGACCGTCGGCGCGAGCAGCGCTTCGCCGGCTGCGATCACCCGGACGGCATCGACGAGCTGAGCCGGCTGCACGTCCTTCAGGAGGAAACCGCTCGCGCCGGCGCGGATCGCCTCGTGCACGTACTCGTCGAGGTCGAAGGTCGTGAGAATCACAACGCGCGCGCGTGAACGCGCCGCGGTGACGCGCCGCGTCGCCTCGACCCCGTCCATCTCCGGCATCCGCACGTCCATCAGGATCACGTCCGGGTCGACGCGCAGTGCCAGCGCGACCGCCTGGACGCCGTTCTCGGCCTCGCCCACGACCTCGATGTCGTCGCGCGCCTCGAGGATGAGGCGGAAGCCGCTGCGGACGAGCGCCTGGTCGTCGGCGAGCAGGACGCGGATGCTCACAGCGGCAGGCTTGCTTTCACGCGAAAGCCGCCGTCCGGCTTCGGGCCGGCCTCGACCTCGCCGCCGAGCAGGCTCGCGCGCTCGCGCATGCCGATCAACCCTTGCCCGCGGCCGTTGCCGCTCGGGCCTGCGCCGTCGTCGATGACCTCGAGCTCGACGCGGTCGTCGGTCCGCCGCACGCGCACGTCGGCGCGCGACGCGTCGGCGTGCTTGATCGCGTTCGTCAGCGCCTCCTGCACGATCCGGTACGCCGAGAGGTCGAGCCCGGCCGGCAGATCGTCGAGGTCTCCTTCGACGCGCAGCGTGACCGGCAGGCCCGTCGCTCGCACCCCCTCGACGAGCGCGTCGAGGCCGGCGAGGCCCGGCTGGGGCGCGAAGTCGGCCACGGTGGGGCGCACGACGCCGAGCAGCCGCCGCAGCTCCGTCAGAGCCGAGCGGCCCGTGCCCTCGATCGCGCGCAGCGCCTCGCGCGCCCGGTCCGGCTGCGTCTCGAACACGTCGTCCGCGGCCGCGGCCTGAACGACCATGACGCTGACGTTGTGGGCGATCACGTCGTGCAGCTCGCGCGCGATCCGCGCCTGCTCCTCGGTCGCGGCGCGACGGACGCTCTCCTCCTGCTCGCGCTCCAACCGGTCGGCGCGCGCCTCGAGCTCGCGCAGGTACGCGCGGTGCGTGCGCAGGTTGTCGCCGAGGAGCCAGGCTGCGATCGGGAGGATCGGCGGCCCCCATTCGATGAAGCCCGGCAGCGGGATGAAGAGGAGCAGGATCGCGAGGCCGCCGGAACGGATCGCGTCGCCTCGCGGGCAATGGGCGGCGACGGTGTAGACCGCGATCGTCGCCGGCAGGTTCATCGTTCGATGGAGCACCGCCTCCTCGGCCAGCGTCGCCGCGATCACGACGCCGAGCACGAGCTGAGGGCGGTAGCGGCGAAGGAGCAGCGGCAGCGAGGCGAGGGTCGCGAAGGCGATTCGCGACCCACCCCACATGTGCGGCGCGATCTCGAGCGCCCCGAACGGGATCGCGATCGCGACGAGAAGGACGTCGACGAGCCGCGGGTGCCTGAGCAGCCAAGTCAACACGACGACCGAACGCTACTCCTCAGGCGTCGCGGGTCATCGTCCGCCAGGCGCCGAGCGCGAGCGCGGCCGCGGCCCACGCGACGAGCACGAGCTCGGCGATCCCGACGGACATCGGAATGGCAGTGGCCTGCCGGGTGAACTCGCGCACCGCGTGCGGCGCCAGGCGCTCGATCGCAGCTCCGGGAACGGCCTCGCGTGCGGCGCCGAGCGGGCCGATCGAAAGCACGAGCGGGGACACGGCGAGCCGGAACGCGAGCATGCCGCCGATCGTCATCGAGCGCGAGCCGACGAGCGAGGCGACGCCAAGGGCGAGCGCGAACCAGAACGCGGACGAGAGCATGAGCCAGGCTTCGGCCGAGACGAGCAGGCCGGTCGAGGGCGCGGGCAGCGAGCCGGCGAAGACGACGGTCGCGACGGCCGCGAGCGTGTACGCGAGGGCCTCGAACCCGAGCAGGAAGATGAGCCCGCCCGGGATCCGCGCGCGGAAGAGCGAACGCCGCGAGCGCCCGGTGACGACGAGCTCTCGGAAGACCCCGGCGGCGAGGTCGCCCGCGCCCGCAGTCGCCCCGACGAGCGTCGCGGCGACGGAGCCGAGGATCGCGAGCACGAAGAGCCCGTTGCCGAGGTTCGTCACGCCGCCCGCGGGGCCGTGGTGGGCCGGGTTCGCCCAGTGCAGGATCGCGAGGACGCCGTAGGCGACGATCGGGGCGCCGATGGTGAGAGCGGCGGTGATCGCGAGGAGCCCGCGGCGCTTGCGGAGCTTCAGCACCTCCGCGCAGACGAGCCTCGGAACGGGGAGTGAAGGGGCGAGGGCGGTCATGCTGCAACCTCCAGTCGGGACGTGATCTCAAGGAAGCGGCGCTCGAGCGAGATTCGCTCAGGCTCGAGACGGTGGACGTCGATGCCGGCCTCGACGAGGCGGCGGTTGATCGCGGCGGCGTCGTCGGCCCGGACGCGCAGGCCGTCCTCGACCGACTCGAGCACGCGACCGTCGAGCACAGCGTGGGCGCGGACGTCGTCGTTGGTCGCGACGAGCACGGTGTCGGCGTCGCCGGTGAGCTCGTTGATCGAGCCCTGGACGACGACGCGGCCGTGGTCGACGATCGCGATCGCGTCGCAGGTCTTCTCGACCTCGTCGAGGAGGTGCGACGAAAAGACGACCGTGCGCCCCTCGCCGACCAGCGCGCGGATCATGAGCCGGAACTCCTCCATGCCGGCGGGGTCGAGGCCGTTCATCGGCTCGTCGAGGATCAGGAGCTCTGGGTCGGCGAGCAGGCAGCGCGCGACGCCGAGGCGCTGGCGCATGCCGAGCGAGTAGGTCTTGACGCGGTCGTCGGCGCGGTGCGACAGCCCGACGCGCTCGATCGACTCGTCGATGCGCGCGCGGGCCGCTTGGTCGCGCGCCGCGGCGACGATCTTCAGGTTCTCGCGGCCGGTGAGGTGGCCGTGGAAGCGCGGCTCTTCGACGATCGCGCCGACGCGCGCCAGTGCCTCCCGCCGTTTCGCCGGCTGCGGCAGCCCGAGCAGGCTCATCTCGCCAGCGG
>DASUZD010000064.1:0-4503 GCA_036377055.1 Gaiellaceae bacterium
TTCGACGGCGCGGAGCTCTCGGACAACCATCGCTCCTTCTCGTTCCTCGCGGTCGGCGCTTGCCTCCTGCTCGCGGGCTACCTCGTGCAGCTGCTCGACGAGCGGCTCGTCCGCCTGAACGGCCTCGTCGTCGTCGCGTCCCTCCTCGCGCTCGGGCTTGCGATCTCGGCTGTGCTGACGCTCGTCGACCGAGGTGACGGCACGGTCGACATGCGAGGAGTGGCGCTCCTCGCGGTCGCCGCGGTCTACACGGCTCTGGGCGCGATCGCCTTCCGGCGCGCCCGAGACCTTTCGAGCCTTCACTGGGCTCTCGGGCTCGCCGTGGCGGCCGGCGCGGAGGCTGTCCTCGTCGGCGGCGGCTGGCTCGTGCTCGTCTGGGCGGCCTCGGCGGCGGGGCTCGCTCTGCTCGCCGATCGGCTTGCGGAAGCGCGGTTCCTGGCCGCGTCCGCGGGCTACCTCCTCCTGTCGCTCGGCTTGACGCTCGCGCGCGAGGCGCCGCCGAGCGACCTCGTCCGAGCGAGCTCTCACCCGGGGCACGGGATCGCGAGCGTCGCCCTCGTCGCGGCGGCTGCGGCTGTGTTCGCGCGCTTCTGCACCGAGGGCGCGTATGTCACGGCCGGCGAGCGCGGCGGGGGCTACGGCGACATCGCCCGCGAGCTGGACGAGCGGCGCCTGCTCTGGCGCAAGTACTCGGCCTGGGGGGCCGGCGTCCTCGTCGTCTACGGCCTGTCGCTCGCGATCCTCGAGCTGTACGAGCGCTTCGCGCCCGGGACCGTCGACACGAACTTCCAGCGCGGCCACACCAACGTGAGCGCGCTGTGGGGCCTGCTCGGGCTCGGGCTCCTCTACGTCGGGTTGCGGCGCGACGTGCGTGCGCTGCGGCTCGGCGGGTTCGCGCTCTTCGGCGTCAGCCTGGGGAAGATCTTCCTGTACGACCTTTCGAACCTGAGCGCGGTCACGCGCGCGCTGTCGTTCCTGGCGGTGGGCGCGGTGCTCCTCGTCGGCGCGTTCTTCTACCAGCGCCTGAAGACGCAGCTCACCGACCGCGCCGCTTGAGGCGCACCGCCGGCGCCGCCGTCCTGACACTCACCGTCTGTGCGTGCTCCTCCGCGCCCGATGCCGACATCGCTGCCGCGAAGCGGTTCCGCGGCTTCCCGCTCTACTGGGTCGGCGAGCGGTTCGAAGGGTGGAAGCTGGCCGGCATCGACGGCCTGGACGGGCCCGCGCCGTTCGTGACGTTCATCTACGGGACCTGCACGCCGCACGGCGGCGACGAGCCGAGCTGTACGCCGCCTCTTCAGATCCAGGTGTCGCCGCTCTGCCGACAGCTCGCCGCCGTCGCCCGGGCTCAGATCTGGAAGCGCCGCCGGATTCGCGGCGCGCCCGTCGGCACGATCGACAGCGCACCGGTGCTCTTCACGGCGGGCGCGAAGGTGAAGGTCTACCGAGGCGAAGGCTCGGACCCCGGCCTTGCGACGCGCGCGCTCGCGGCGATTCGGTCGATCAACGCTGCGCCGCCCGTCATCGGCGACGACGGGCCGATTCCAGCGCCATCCGAGAGCGTGCTCGCCGGCCGCCGCCCGTGCCAGACGCCCCGCTGATGAGGCTCCTCTGGCTCCTTGCGGGTCTCAGCGCTGTGGCGCTCGTCGGCTGCGGCGGCCCCGACAAGGAGAAGTACGTCCGCGAGAATCTGCGACTCCTCGACTCCTTCCCGGTCGTTCCCGGCGCCCGCGCCCTGAGGACTGAGTCGTTCGGCTACAAGGACAACGACACGGCCGGAGCGCGGACGATTGGGTATGGAACGACGCGGACGTATCGGCTCCCGGCAGGCGTCTCTCCGCGCGAGGCGGTCATGTTCTACCGGCGCGCCCTTGGCGAATCGTGGCGCGTCGACGTCTCGGAGGCGCCGTCCGTCAGCCTCAGGAAGGGAGATGCGTACCTCCACGTGCTCGGCGGGCGCGCCACGGTGATCGTCGAGATCGACTACGACTGCTACAAGGGCGGCGCGTCGCCGCAATGCTTCGGGCCGTAAGCTCGTGCGGCTCGCGGTCATCTCCGACATTCACGGCAACGGCGTTGGGCTCGAGGCGGTGCTCGACGACCTCGCGCGTGAGCCGCTCGACGGCTTCGTCTGCCTCGGCGACGTCTCGGAGGGCGGGCCGCAGCCGGTCGAGTGCGCCGACCGGATCCGCGCGCTCGGCTGTCCGGTCGTGAAAGGGAACTGCGACGGCTGGCTCTGCGCCTTCGAGCCCGAGCCCGAGCTCGCGGCACGCGCCGACATCGCCGCAGGGGCGATCAAGCTCCTCGCGCCCGACCGCCTCGCATGGATAAACGGCTTCCTGCCCTGGATCGAGCTCGACCTCGACGGCGTCAAGCTCCTCTGCGTCCACGGCACGCGCGAGTCGCGCGTCGAGGAGATCCCGCCCGACGCGTCCGAGGAGGAGCTCGACCGCCAGGCGTACGGCGCGGAGCTCCTCGCGCACGGCCACACGCACGTCCAGTCGCTCCGGCACACGCGGAAGACGACGGTCTTCAACCCCGGCCGGATCGGTGGCGACCTCGATCGCGTCCTGCGCGGGATGAGGCACGACCTGGACGGAACGGCCGAGTACGCGATCGTCACCGAGTCGGGCGTCGAGCTCCGCCGCGTCCGCTACGACCTCGCTGCGTACGTCCGCGCCGCGCACGAGAACGGCATGCCGCACGCAGCGGAGGTGGCCCGGCTCCTGGCGTAACGCCACGCGCCGCGCGTACCCTGGCCTGAATGGTCAGGCGCGTCGCGAGGCTCTTCAAGCCGTACAAGCTCCAGGTCGGGATCGTCGGGCTGACGATCCTGCTCACGTCGGGGATCGGCGTCGCGAACCCGATCCTGTCGAAGTACGTGATCGACAGCGCGCTCTTCCCGCGCGTCCACCTGAACCTCCTCTACACGCTCGTCGGCCTGATGGTCGGGATCGCGATCGTCCAGACGCTGATCGGCGTCGGCCAGACCTACCTGACGACCGTCGTCGGGCAGCGGGTGATGCAGGACCTGCGCAACCGGCTGTACGAGCACCTCCAGTCGATGTCGCTCCGCTTCTTCACCGCGACGCGCACCGGCGAGATCCAGTCGCGGCTCCAGAACGACGTCGGCGGCGTGCAGAGCGTCGTCACCAACACCGCTTCGTCGATCCTCTCGAACGTCGTCATCATCGCGAGCTCGCTCGTCGCGATGGCCGTCCTGTCGTGGCAGCTGACGATCCTTTCGCTTGTCTTGATCCCGGCGTTCGTCTACCTGACGTACCGCGTGGGCAAGGTCCGCAGGCAGATCGCGAAGGAGACGCAGGAGTCGCTCGCGGAACTCTCGGCTCTGACGGAGGAGACCCTCTCGGTCTCGGGGATCCTGCTCGCCAAGGTCTTCGACCGCCAGCGCGACGCGACCGAGCGCTACCGTCGCGAGAACCGCCGGCTCGCGCTCCTCCAGGTGCGCCAGCAGATGGTCGGGCGGAGCTTCTTCGCCGTCGTGTCGACGTTCTTCTCGATCACGCCGGCGCTGACGTACCTCGTCGGCGGCCTCGCGAACGCGCACGGCACGTCGCCGCACGTGACCGCCGGCACGCTCGTCGCCTTCACCGCGCTCCAGACGCGCCTCTTCTTCCCGGTCGGCCAGATGCTCCAGGTCTCGACGGAGATCCAGTCATCCCTCGCGCTCTTCGAGCGGATCTTCAACTACCTCGACCTGGAAAAGGACATCGTCGACGCGGACGGCGCGCGGGCGATCGGCAAGTCCGACGTGCTTGGCCGGGTTCGGTTCCGCGACGTGCGCTTCCGCTACGAGGAGCCGGTGCTGCCGCCGGCGCTCGAGGGCCAGGGGATCGAGCCGTCCTCGGACGGGAACGGGCTGCCGCGGCGTGAGTGGACGCTCGACCGCGTCGACCTCGACATCGAGCCGGGGCAGCTGGCCGCGATCGTCGGGCCGAGCGGCGCCGGCAAGACCACGATCTCGTACCTCGTCCCGCGGTTGTACGACGTCACCGAGGGTCACGTCGAGATCGACGGCCTCGACGTGCGCGAGATCCAGCTCGCCTCACTCGCCGAGCTGATCGGGATGGTCACTCAGGAGACGTACCTCTTCCACGCGAGCGTGCGCGAGAACCTGCTCTACGCGAAGCCGGACGCGACCGACGCCGAGCTCGAGGCGGCGACGCGCGCGGCGGCGATCCACGAGCGGATCCTCGAGCTCTCGGACGGCTACGACACGCTCGTCGGCGAGCGCGGCTACCGGATGTCGGGCGGCGAGAAGCAGCGGCTCGCGATCGCGCGCGTGATTCTCAAGGACCCGCGGATCCTGATCCTGGACGAGGCCACGTCTGCTTTGGACACGACCAGCGAGCGGCTCGTGCAGGCGGCGCTCGAGCCGCTGATGGAGGCCCGGACGACGATCGCGATCGCGCACCGGCTCTC
The DNA here is from genome assembly GCA_036377055.1 of Gaiellaceae bacterium. Lineage (GTDB taxonomy): Bacteria > Actinomycetota > Thermoleophilia > Gaiellales > Gaiellaceae > DASUZD01. Next base: position 4,444 of record DASUZD010000064.1, read on the forward strand.
GACGATCCTCGCCGCCAACGTGATCTTCGTGCTCGACCGCGGCCGGGTCGTCGAGCGCGG
>DASUZD010000065.1:0-7492 GCA_036377055.1 Gaiellaceae bacterium
CGTAGACGTCGGTCCAGCACCGGAGCCGGACAGGGTCGCCGAACGGCTCGAGCGCCTCGCGGATCCGCACGAGGACTCGCTTCCGCTCGTCCTCGGAGAGCGCCGCGACGGCGCTCGTGGTCGCCTCGCGCTGGACGGCCAGAGCGAGCGGCAGCTCCTCGTCGTTCGGGAAGCGCCGCTGCTCGACCGGCCCGAAGTGCGCTGTCGCTTCGAGCAGCGTCCGCCACTGCCGCGTCCGCACGCGCGGGTCGCGGAGCGGCTCGACGACGGCGTCCACAGCCGCGACCGCCGGATCGTCCGGGTCCCATTCGTTCCACAGGAGCGCGAGCGCTCCGCCGCGACGGAGCACGCGCCTGATCTCCGGAATGGCCTCCTCGAAGCGGAACCAGTGGAACGCCTGGGCGACCGTCAAAGCGTCTACCGACGCGTCAGGGAGTGGGATCGCCTCGGCTGAGCCGGCCCGAACCTCGACGCCGCCGACCGCACGCTCCAGCTCGGCGCGCATCCCGGCCGCCGGCTCGACGGCGATCACCGAGGCGCCGGACGGCACGAGCAGGCGCGTCAGCTTGCCGGTGCCCGCGGCGAGGTCGACGACGGTTCGGCCGGGCCCCAGCTCGAGGCGCCGAAAGAGATAGGCGACCGCGTCGGCCGGATAGCTCGGGCGGAGACGCTCGTACAGCGCCGCGCCCGGCCCGAACGCGGCCGCGGCGACGGGATGGACGGTCAGTACGCGCCGCGGCGGGCCAGCACCGCCGGGATCGTCTTCGCGAGGATCTCCATGTCGAGCCAGATCGACCAGTTCTCCAGGTAGTAGAAGTCCATCCGGACCAGGTCGTCGAAGGACAGCTCGATCCGGCCGGAGACCTGCCACAGGCCGGTCATGCCCGGAAGGACGAGGTAGCGCTTGCGGTGCCACGGCTCGAGCTGGACGTAGTCGCGGATCGGGAGCGGCCGCGGACCGACGAGGCTCATCTCGCCGCGCAGCACGTTCAACACCTGCGGCACCTCGTCGAGCGAGTACTTCCGCAGGATCCGGCCGACCGACGTCACGCGCGGGTCGTTCTTGATCTTGAAGAGCGGCCCCTGCGCCTCGTTCGCGGCCTCGAGCGCGTCCTGCCGCTCAGCCGCGTCCGCGTACATCGTCCGGAACTTGAGCATCCCGAACTCGCGCTGGCCGACGCCGACGCGGCGGTCGCGGAAGAGGACCGGCCCGGACGACGTCAGCTTGATCGCCAGCGCTATCGCGACCCAGAACGGCAGCCCGAGCACGATCACGAGCGCGCTCACGCTCAGGTCGAACGCGCGCTTCGCGGTCCATTGAGCCCCGGCGAAGGCGGGCGGGCGCAGCTCGAAGAGCGGCACGCCCTGGCCCGGCACGTAGTCCCCGCGCTGGGTCAGGAGCTCGGTCGTCTTGGGCGCGATCCGCACCTTGACGCCCCGTCGGTGCGCCTCCTCGACCATGTCGAGCAGCTCGCGCTCCTCGAAGTCGGAGTCGGTGACGATCAGCTCGTCGGCGTGGTGGCGGTCGAGGACGTCGCCGAGCCTCTCCGGCGCGCCGAGCACCGGCAGGCCAACGCCGTCCGCGCTGGGCGCGACGGCGCCGAGGAACGCGTAGTCGATACCGCTTCTGCCGACGCCGAGCGTCCGGTGGAGATGCGCGACGTTCTCGCCCTTCCCGACGAGGACGGCGCGGCGCCGCGCGCCGGTCAGCCGCAGGACGTCCTTCGTGACGATGTCGTAGCTCGCGCGGAAGACGCCGATCAGAAGCGCCGTGATCACGAGCGCGGTCGGCGCGAGCCCGAAAGTGTGGAACGGGTAGCCGGTGCCGAGGCCGAACGCGAGTGCGAGCACGGTCACGAGCGCGAGCGAGCCGACGATCCTTCCCGGGCCGCCCCGGAACTCGCGGGCGGCGTAGAGCCCGTTCCGCCAGAAGACGAGCAGCATGACGAGCATCAGGAACGGAAGCCAGTTCGTCTCCGCGCGCCACGGGACGCCCCAGAGAACGTCGTGCTCGTAGTAGAGCCAGCGCAGGACGAGAGCGATGTACAGGCCGAGCGCGAGCCCCGAAAGGTCGAGGAAGACGAGCGACACGATGCTCGCCGCGCGGCGGGCGAGCGCGCGGAGCGGGCTGCGGGCGAGGCCGAACGCACGCTCGCGCCGGATGTCGGCGGGCGGAGCGGCGGGGACCTCGGCGACGTCGGGATCCGCGTCGGCGTCCGCCGCCGCGGTTCCGGCGGTGGCAACAGGCTTGGCCAACCGTGAGATTCTACGGTTCGTGCCCCTCGCCGCCTTCGACCGTGTCCCGCTCCTCTTCGGCCCCTCGCCGGTCCATCCGCTTCCGCGCCTCGGCGCGCACCTCGGCGGCCGCGTCGAGATCTGGGCCAAGCGCGAGGACTGCAACGCGGGGCTCGCGTACGGCGGAAACAAGACGCGCAAGCTCGAGTACCTCGCGGCCGAGGCGCTCGCGCAGGGCTGCGACACGCTCGTCTCGATCGGCGGCGTCCAGTCGAACCACACGCGCCAGGTCGCGGCCGTCGCCGCGCGGCTCGGCCTGGGCTGCGTCCTCGTGCAGGAGCACTGGGTCGAATGGCCGGACGCCGTCTACGACAAGGTGGGGAACATCCTCCTGTCGCGGATCCTCGGCGCCGACGTCCGGCTCGATCCCGCGGGCTTCGACATCGGCTTCCGACCCAGCTGGGAGGAGGCGCTGGCGTCGGTGAGCGAGCGCGGCGGGAAGCCGTACGCGATCCCGGCCGGGGCGTCCGACCACCCGCTCGGCGGGCTCGGCTTCGCGCGCTGGGCCGACGAGGTCGCGGAGCAGGAGCGCGAGCTCGGCGTCTTCTTCGACACGATCGTCGTCTGCTCGGTCACCGGCTCGACGCAGGCGGGCATGATCGCCGGCTTCGCCGCGCAGGAGCGGCCGCGAAAGGTGCTCGGCATCGACGGCTCGGCGACCGTCGCGAAGACGTGGGATCAGATCGCGCGGATCGCGCGGCGGACGGCGGAGGCGATCGGCCTCGGCCGCGACCTCGAGGACGCCGAGATCGTCCTCCTCGACGAATGGCACGCGGGCACGTACGGCATCCCGGACGCGAAGACGATCGACGCGATCCGACTCTGCGCCCGGCTCGAGGGCATGCTCACCGACCCGGTCTACGAGGGGAAGTCGATGGCGGCGCTGATCGACCTCGTGCGGTCCGGGCGGATCGAGCCAGGATCGCGGGTGCTCTACGCGCACCTCGGCGGCCAGCCGGCGCTGAACGCCTACGCCGGCGCCTTCAAGGGCGCGTAGACGTCGCCGAACGGCGTCGGCGCGACCTGCCCAGCAGTCCACGGCCGCGCCTCAGCAACCCCCCTCGCGACTAGGCGCGCACGGGCCGCCCATGTTCTGCTTCAAGCTCCCGCAACTCAGCGCGACTCTCGGCAGCGTCGAGCATCTCACCCACACGGTCATACGCCTTCACGAGTAGCTGGAGCACAAGCATGCGGGTGCGCACATTCGGATGGCGCCTAAGCGGCTGCAAGAGGTCGATCACGCGCCGATACATCCCTTTTCGATCGAACATGAACGCGAGCGCGTGGATTAGAACGGCGTCGTTTGGTGTCTCCTTCAGCGCGATCTGATACTTCTCAATCGCCTGGTCAGTGGCATCGGCGCGCCCGGAATCTTTGAGGAGCATGCCCCACTCGCGAAAGATCAGCGCGCGGTCGCTTCCGCGCGCCGGAGCATGGTGAGCGGCTTGCTCGTAGAACTGCAGCGCCCTGATTGGGTCTTTGTTGACATGCCGCTCAAACTCGGCGCGCAAACGCGCAGCACGCCAACTCGAAGGATTACGGGTAAAGCTTGCTCGTACATTTCCTGAGCGGTCTTCGCGTCGCCCCGTCGCTGAGCGGCCTGCGCAATATCGAGTAACGCTGCCTCCGGCGACCCGCGGCCCTGTCTCAGCTCACGAATAATCATTCGGTCATCGAGGTTCGAGACATCTCGCGCCTCGTACCAGTCAGCGAGTCGTCGCCTAATCGCGCCCCCTTCGTGCCGCGACTCCCGCATCTCGGTCACTAGGAAGGAACGCGTAAGCGGCGCTACGCTATATGCGTACGCGTTCTCTTCGCTATCGAACGACCGCTGAACCAAGGCATCCGCGACTAGACCGTCGAGCGCGTCGATCACGAGGTGGCCCTGGATCCCGGCGCCGGCCATGACGCCTTCAATCGACGATGGGTCCTGCAGAACACTTAGAGTCCGCATTACAGCCTTCTCTGGGCCGGACATCTGCTCGAAAACACGGCGAAACGTAAACTCGAGCAGCTCGCTCGCCTGTCGCGCCGCGCTCCGTAGCTTCTCTGCGCGCTGCAGGGCTTCGGCCGCGGTCCCAGCACGGAGAAGCGTCCATCGGATAGCCAGTGGCAGCCGGTCACATGCCTCGCTGATCTTCTCGATCTCTGATCGCGAGAAGTCGGCCACATACCCAAGACCCGGAAGATCGTGCAGCGATCGAATCAGTTGATCTGCCTCATCGAGAGAGAGTGCGCCGATGTCGACGGGCCGTACGGACACTCGGACACGCAGACGGCGCGACGTCACGATAGCCTGGGCTCCCACGGGTAGGTCGTCGAGAAACTCAATAACTCGCGGATCATCGACGGTCTCAAGGTTGTCGACATAAATCAGGCCGTCTGAGTTTGTCAGGAGCTCACGCACCCCTTCTTCTTGCTCTCCGAGAGGCTGGTGCTTTAGATCGGTAAATCCCAGCCATCTGCGACCGACGCGAGAAGCGTTTCATACGTCGTCAGACCGGGCGTCAACTGTCGTATTCCCTCAAGGGCAAGCTCCCGGTCTTTCGCGGTGACTGAGACGATGAATGCGAATCGCTTGGCAGTGTAGGCATCAAGACAAGCAGCGGTTGCAAGCGTAGTCTTTCCACTTCCGCCGACACCGACAAGCGACGTAACCGACGTTCTTGGATCACGAAGCGCCGCGTCAATCTTATCGTGGAGCGCCGGTCGCTGTACAAAATGCTCCGTCTCAAGAGAAAAGATTCGGAAGAACGGCTCATCGACACGGAAAACGTCCGACGCCAACGCTGGAGCAAACGAGGCTTGATGCACCAATGCATCGGAACGCGCTAGGACGATCGACGAATCGCCTCGACGAACAGCGGATTCCCCGGGCAGAAAGGCACGCTTACCATCCACGAGCGGAGCATCGGCGATAAAGTACGCAAGTTGCGCCCCCCGGGGAGGAATGATCGCGAAACCGAGGTAATGTTCCTTATCCGTATTTACGGCGCGCGTAAAGTCGACCCAAAGGGTGTCTGGAAGATAGCGACGCATCTGGTCGTTGAAAATCTTGCTGTCGACGCGAGACGTCGCCCCACAGTAGTCGTAATCTTTGTCGCGGACCCCGTAGACAATCACTCCCCCGCGGTGATTGTGAAACGCGAGGACGTGCCGTGCTGTCAGCGCCCAGGCCGCAACGGCTCAGGGGACATCAGACTTGAAGTCCCACAACTCGTTCTCGCTGCGTCCGCGCACGGATACCGTCGGTACCGCGGGCGCAAGTCGGGTGCGACCTGTCGTCGGATCGTAACCACCTCCGCGCTCGAACAGGAACGCGTAGATCGCGTCCGCGTCTCGCTTCCGAACAGCTTGCGCAAAGTCGTCTAGGTTCAAATCGGCGTTTCTCGTTCGCGTCGAGACGCACAGGATAGATCCGACGCGAGCGTCTGGCGATTAACGGGCGTAGACCTCCCCGAACGGCGTCTCGGGCGCGGCGGCGTGCTCGTGACGGAGCGCGTCGAGGTCGGTCGGCTTCGCGCGGAGACGGCCGAGCGCCGTTAGCGCTGCGACGAGCGCGGCCCTGCGGAGCGGTTGGAGCAGGTCAGTGTCGTGGAAGTACACGTGGACGAGCGCCCCCTCGAGGCGCCCGGCGACGCCGCGGGCGAGCATCCCGAGCGAGTGCGTCGACGGGAGCTCGAGCAGGCGCGCGCCGCTTCGGAGCACGAGACGCGTCGGCTCAGCCGCACCGAGGCGTGCGGCGTTCGGCGGGAGGTACGGGGGGCGGAACGCCGTCGCGGTGCAGTCGGCGACGCCGGCCGCGGCCAGCGTCTCGGCCACGTCCTCGTCGAGGTACCAGCCGCCGCCCGCGAAGAGCGTCGGGTGCAGGTCCCGCGTGTGAAGCCAATCGAGCTCCCGAGCCACGCGTTGCGCGGGATCGGGGCCGGTCGGGCGGGCGTGACTCGGAGACGTCCAGTGCGTGTGCAGGCCGAACGGCCCGCGGGCGGCGGCTGCGCGGGCGCGCTCGAGCCAGCGGGACTCGTCCTCGCCGGCTTCCTGGTCCGGCGGCCGGACGAGCGCGGCGATCCTGAAGCCGCCCGGCCGCTGTTCCTGGAGGCGTGAGAACGCGGCCCAGGTGCGGTCGTCGAGCGGGCGCTCGACGTGGCACGAGACGCAGGCTGGAGGGCGGGCGGTCACCGGGGGAACAACTACCCTTTCGGGCTCTGGCGCGCCGCTCCTCATACCTGGTGCTCGCGGCGCTTGCGGTGCTGCCGCGGCTCGCGGTGCTCCTTCACGAACGCGGGACGATCACCGCCGCGTACGTGGACAAAGGCTCCGACTTCGCGCGTACGTTCCTCGCGAGCGGCACGTACGGCTTCATCCCGGGACGGCCCTCCGCGTACACGCAACCGCTCTACGGCTTCTTCCTCGTCCTGCTCTACTGGATCTTCGGCCGGTCGTGGCCGGTCGTCGGCCTCGCGCAGATCGCCGTCGCCGCCGCGACCGCGCTGCTCGTGTACGAGATCGGCCGGCGCTTCGTCTCGCGGCGCGCCGGCCTCTTGGCCGCGGCGGTCGCGACGCTCCATCCGTACGTCGTCTGGCACGACGTCCACATGAACCGCGAGATCCTCGACCAACTGCTCGCGGCCGCGGTCGTGCTGCTGACGCTGCTCGTCGCCGAACGCCTCTCGCTGCCCCTCGCGGCGGCGCTCGGGGCCGCGCTCGGGGTCGCGGTGCTGGGAAACGTGCGGCTGGTGGTTCTGCCGCTCCTGATCGCCGTCTTCCTGCTCGTGCTCGGCCGGCGCGCGGCGGTGCTGCCGGCCGTGGTGGCGCTCGCCGTCGCCGCAATCGTCGTGTCTCCGTGGCTGATCCGGAACCAGGTCTCCGTCGGTTGCTTCACCCTCACGACGGACGGCCGAGCGCTCTGGAAGGCGAACAACCCGAACACGCTGCGGACGCTCGAGGCGGGAAAATGGATCGACGACGTGCCCGGGATCCCCGGCGCGCCGCCGACGCCGCAGGACGTCGGAGCGATCTATCGCGAAACCGGCCACGCTCCGCCGCCGGTCGACGAGTGCGGCCAGATGCACTTCTACCGCCACCTGGCGTTCAAGTTCATCCGCGAGCACCCGGGCGAGAAGGCCAAGCTTGCAGGGCTCGGAGCCCAGTGGCTCTGGCAGCCGTCGGTGACGAAGACGGAGGGCCGGCGCGGCGC
>DASUZD010000066.1:0-14966 GCA_036377055.1 Gaiellaceae bacterium
GTGAAGGCCTCGCCGGTGCGAGTGTCGTTGACGGCGACGCTGAGGGCGTTTGTCGGCTTGCTCCAGAGGAGCGTCACCTCGATGCCGTCCACGGTGCGGGAGTCGAGCTCACGGGGGAAGAGTTCGATCGTCGTGTCCACCATCTCCGTCTCCTTCGATTGCGTGGCCGCAGTCTCGCTGCGACGGGGCGTTCGCGAAATCCGGTTCACAGGCATCTGTGCGTGAGGCACGCCCCCGTGTTAAAGGTGCGGCTACCCGTACCTAGGTGAGCTGCCTACACAGGTTGTGAACGGCTGAAGGGTTGTCCGGGCCCGTCCGGAGGCTGTGTGTCTGCGAGGACTCACGGCTCAGAGGAGGGCCCGGATGCATCTGCACGCTAACGCCAAGCTCGGACTTGCCGGTCGCCGCGCGCTGGTGCGCGCGATCGAGCAAGGAAGCTCTGTGAAGGCGGCCGCGGCTGCCTTCAGTGTCTCGCCGGCGACCGCCTGTCGTTGGCATCGACGCTGGCGCGAGGCAGACGAGCTCGCTCGCGGCTCGCTTGCCTGTCTGCACGATCGCTCGAGCCGCCCGCGCCGGATGCCCCGCCTGCTCGCCCCGCGTGAGCAGAGGCGGATCTGCGCGGCCAGGCGCCGCACCGGCTGGGGACCGCGCCTGCTGACGCTCTCGCTCGGGCACCCGCACGCGACGATCTCGAAGGTGCTGCGCCGGAACGGGCTCTCGCGGCCCGAGCGGCCGGCACGCGAGCCGAGCTGCCGCTACGAGTGGCCTTGCCCAGGCGACCTGTTGCACATGGACGTTGCGCGCTACGCCCGCTTCGAGCGGCCTGGCCACGCCCTCACCGGCGATCGCTCCCAGCGCGGTCGGCGCTGGATGCGGGCGCAGACGCGGGTCGGCTACGACTTCGCGCACGCGCTCGTCGACGACCACTCGCGCCTCGCCTACGTCGAGCTCCTCGACGACGAGCGGGCGGCGAGCGTGACCGCCTTCCTGGAGCGCGCGCTCGCCTTCCTGGCCGCGGCCGGGATCGAGCCGAGGCGGTTGATGACCGACAACGCCTTCGCCTACGTGCACAACCGCTCCATGCGCGAGCTGCTCGCCGCACGCGGGATCAAGCACCTACGCACCGAGCCCTACCGGCCGCGCACCAACGGCAAGGTCGAGCGCTTTCACCAGACGATGGCGCGCGAATGGGCCTACGGCGTCCGCTACCGCTCACATCGACACCGCGCCGCCGCTCTGCCACACTGGCTCCGCCACTACAACGAACGCAGGCCACACAGCGCCCTCGGCGGACTACCACCCACCAGCCGCGTTCACAACGTCTATAGGCAGGACACCTAGGCGCGCTCGCTACTCGTGCGGCAGCTTGACGCCGAGCAGCGAGAGCGCCACGAAGACCGCGACGAGCGCGCAGGCGCCGACCGCAATCGCGACCGGGTGACGGCTTTCGCGGTACTGCTCCCAGCCGACGCGCCCCCAGAGGACCACTAAGCCGGCGACGGCCGCGACGCCGACGACGATCACCGGCGCGAGAAGCGCCGCGCGCTCGAGCGAGAGATCGGAGATCCACGCCGTCAGCAGCACGAGCGCGGTCACGGCGACCGACGCGGCCATGACCCGAAGGCTCATGACCCGCCACTCTAGCCGGGAGTATCCTCATCCTCTGGGCTCATGGCGTCCGAAGCGAACTACTCGTCCGGCGAGGACTTCGAGATCGAGTTCCTCGAGCACCGGTTCGCGTTCAACGCGCTCGACTTCGAGGAGCGGGTGACCGCAGCCGCCGTCAAGCTCGGCCTGGTGAAGGGGAACGAGCTTGACGACGACGAGACGGCCGACTTGGTCGAGCTGGTGCACCGCGGGCGGATCGACGAGCCCCGCAGCCCGCTCGGCCGGTACCTGGTTCGCCACTGGGAGCGCCTTTCCCTCGTGCGCGGCGAGTCGCTCGTCTACTGGCTGCGCAAGCTCGTCTTCCGCGGCGCCTGGCTCGACCACCGCGTGAAGGAGGGCCTGCTCGAGGTCGCGTGGGACGACTTGAGCGCCGAGTTCGGCTACCGCGACCCGCGCGGCGGGCGCGCGCTGCTCGAGCTTCTCCCCGTCCCGTCCTGGCACGAGCTTCAGTTCCGCAGGTGAAGGCCGGCCGCGTCTGCGCCGCCGGCCTGGCGTTCATCGCGACCGTGCTCGCGGTGGACGGCTACGTCGACCTCCGCGGCCAGCTGCTGCTGGGCGCGCTGACCTGGATCGCGCTGCTGACGGCGCTGCGGCTGTTCGAGCCCGAGCGCCGCGCGCAGGCGCTCGTCGTGGTCGCGGCCGCGACGTGCGGAGAGGTGACCGGCTCGATCCTCTGGGGCGTCTACTCCTACCGGCTGCACAACCTGCCCTTGTTCGTGCCGCCCGGTCACGGGATCGTGTACCTGACCGGTTTCGCGCTCTCCAGCACCGGGTTCGCGCGGCGCCACAGCCGAGCCCTCGTCGTCCTCGCGGCGGCGATCGCCGCCGGCTGGGGGATCGCGGGCCTCGGGCTCCTGCCGCGGCTCGACGTCGCCGGCGCGTTCGGCGTGCCGCTGCTCCTCTACTTCCTCTGGCGCTCGCCCGCGCGCGCGACCTACGCCGGCGTCTTCCTCGTCGTCGCAGCGCTCGAGCTCTACGGGACGTCGATCGGGACGTGGGAGTGGGCGCGCGCGCTTCCCGGCGTCGGGATTCCGGACGGGAACCCGCCGAGCGGCGTCGCGAGCGGGTACGTCTGCTTCGACGTCGTCGCGCTCGCGCTCGCGCCGCGTCTGCTCGCGTTCGCCCGGTCGGCTCGCGCGCGGCTGCCCGTCCCGGCGGCGGCCCGCTCTTGACGCACCCCGTCAACGTCGCCGACTACGAGCGGCTGGCGGCGGAGCGGCTCGACGAGGGCGCGTGGAGCTACTTCGCCGGCGGCGCCGGCGACGAGCACACGCTCCGCCAGAACCTTGCTGCCTATCGGCGCTGGAACCTCCGCCCGCGCGTGCTCTGCGACGTGACCACGACGAGCCTGGAGACGACCGTGCTCGGCACGACGATCTCGATGCCGCTCCTTGTCGCGCCCGTCGCATTCCAACGGGTGGCGCATCCGGACGGCGAGGCCGGGACGGCGCGGGCCGCCGCTGCCGCGGGGACGATCATGTGCCTCTCGACGATCGCGACGACTACGCCGGCCGAGCTCGCCGCTGCCGCGCCGGACGGCGCACGGTGGTTCCAGCTGTACGTCTTCAAGGACTGGGGCGTGACGAAGGCGCTCGTCGAGCAGGCTGTCGAAGCCGGCTTCTCGGCGCTCGTGCTCACGGTCGACACGCCCTACCTCGGCCGCCGCGAGGGGCCGCTCCGGACCGGCTTCGAGATCCCCGAGGAGCTCCGGGTGCCCGCCGTCGACGCCGCCCGCGCCAGCGAGCACGCGTTCTCGCTCACCGAGCACTTCTCGCTTTTCAGCCCGGCCGTCAGCTGGCGCGACCTCGAGCGGTTGCGGTCGCTCTCGCCGCTGCCGCTCGTGCTGAAGGGGATCGTCACCGCGGAGGACGGAACGCTCGCCTGCGAGCACGGCGCGGATGCGGTCGTGGTCTCCAACCACGGCGGCCGGCAGCTGGACGGCGTCTCCGGCACGCTGGACGCGCTGCCCGAGGTGGCCGAGGCAGTCGGGGGGCGGATCGAGGTGCTGCTCGACGGCGGGATCCGGCGCGGCGCGGACGTCGTGAAGGCGCTCGCCCTCGGCGCGCGGGCGTGCCTCGCCGGGCGCGCCGTCCTCTGGGGGCTGACTGTCGACGGCGAGGCGGGCGCCGCGCGCGTGCTCCAGCTTCTCCGCGACGAGATCTCGCTGGCCCTGTCGCTCCTCGGCTGCACATCGCCGGACGAGGTCCGGCGGGAGCACGTTGGCCTGGCTCCGCGCTAGCGCTTTGGTGAAGCCACGCCAACGGTGATCGGGTTGCTCTCGACTCCCGTCGTCGTCGTGCTCGCGCAGCCCGCGGGCGCCGTCGTCGGCTCGGTGCAGGCGCCGATGCGGTCGTCGATGAACGCCACGAACCCGGTCGTCCGCCGGATCCGCTTTCGGAACGTGAAGGCGCCGCTCGCACTCGTCCGGACGGCGCCGGCGTAGGCGTCGTCGATCCGTACGCCCTTGGGCGTGATCCGCCGGACGAGGCTGATGAAGTGGATCCGCGCCCCGCCGAGCGGGATGCCGCCGTCGTAGAGCCGGCCGGTCAGGACGGCCGTCTGCGAGCGGGCGACGTAACGGCCGCGAAGCGTGAGGCGGTGCGGGACCGGCACGAGCGCGCGCACCTCGTAGGTGCGCTGCTCGAGGGCGCTTCGGTGATCCGGCGCGAGCGGCGTGACCACGGCCCGCCAGACGTAGCGGCCGGCGGCGCTCGGCGGTCCCAGCTCGTCGAACCTGAGCGCGAGCTTCCGGAGCGGGAGCAGCGCGCCGTCGGCGCCCGGGAGCATCGGCGGGCAGATGTCGAGCCGGAGGCCGGCGCCTGAAGGAGCTCCGGCGCCCGCGGGGGAGACCGCGACCGGCACCGGCAGAGGCTGCCCGACGAGCGAGAGATCGAGCTCCCAGAGCGCGAGCCTGGGTCCCGGCCCGCAGCCGGGCGCTGCGTCGGGCGCGTTCTGCCGAGCGACGATCTGACCGGCCAGGACGGACTCGCTGCCGAAGCTGTCCGCCGCGACGGCGAGCACAGCGCCGAGCGGGCTGCCCTCTGGCCGGTCGGGGTAGAGGTCGAACCCCTGCGGGACGTAGAGCACGAGTCGCGCCGGCGCGCCGCGGTCCGCCATGTCGAGCGCGACATCGAGCTCGGGATACTCGCCGTCGTCCACGCCGACCGCGAGCGTCGGGCCGTCGACCTCGGCGCTCGCCGCGCCTCCGGCCGCGAGCAGCGCGAGCGCCGCCAGCAGCGTGAGGAGACGAATCGCGGGACCCCTGCTCATCGTGAGAAGGAATCGAGGCCAATGCCCTTGCTGCGAAGCCTCGAACGAGGGATTTCGGCGGACCGGTGCTCGCACCGACGTTGACCGCGTGCGCCTCGGCGCCCCCATCGCCGCCCTCGCCGCCGTCGCGTTCGCGCTCGCCGCGCCTGCCTCCTCGGCGCCGGAGCGGCTCGCGCGGAACGGCCTGATCGCGTACACGAACGAGGTCCACGCGGCCGAGCTCTACCTGGCGAACGCCGACGGAAGCGGGCTGACGCGGCTCACCGACGACGAGGCGCCGAGCCGCTGGCCGTCGCTCTCGCCCGACGGCGCGAAGGTCGCGTTCGCGAGTAACCGCGAGGGCGCGTGGAACGTCTACGTGGAGAACGTCGACGGCTCGGGGCTAAAGAACGTCTCCGCCGACGCGCAGCTCCCGTTCGGCTTCGACGGCTACCCGGACTGGTCGCCCGACGGGACGAAGCTGGCGTTCACCGCGAACGCCGGCCAGGGCGGGCTCGACGTCGTCGTCTACGAGTTCCGCACCGGCGTGCTCAAAGTCGTGACCGGCGGGCGCGCCGACGACATCCGGCCGCGCTGGTCGCCGGACGGGACGAAGATCGCCTACGCGCAGGGCGACGAGACTGGCTTCCACGTCTGCGTCGTGAACGCGGACGGCTCGGGCTTCAGGCAGCTCACAAACGCGCAGGGCTGGCAGTTCGAGCCGACGTGGTCGCCGGACGGGACGAAGATCGCGTACACGACCTGGCCGAACCAGACGTCGGACATTTTCGTCATGAACGCCGACGGTTCGGGTGCGCACGACATCACGAACACGCCGCGCGCGCAGGACACGCAGGCGAGCTGGTCGAGCGCGGGAATCGCCTTCCGGTCGACGCGCGACGGCGTCGACGGCGTCTACGTCATGCAGGCGGACGGGAGCGACGTGCGGCGTTTCTCGGCCAAGGGCGAGTTCGAGGGCGACCCGAACTGGTCGCGCGACGGCCGTCGGCTCGTGTTCATGAGCGGCCGCGAGGCGCGCAGCAGCATCGCCGTCTCGGCGCCAGACGACACGCAGTTCCGGCAGCTGACGAACGGCCCGTGGTTCGACAGCGATCCATCGTGGGCGCCGAACGGCCGCCGGCTCGCGTTCACGCGCAACACCGCGCGCACGGTCAGCGACATCTACGTCATGAGCTCGGTCGGCAGCTCGCTCCGCAACCTCACCCGCCGGCGCGGCCTGAGCTGGTCGCCCGCGTGGTCTCCCGACGGGAAGCGGATCGCGTTCGTCCACTTCGAGGGCTTCGGCGCGCAGATCTGGGTGATGAACGCGAACGGGACGAAGAAGCGCCCGCTCACGAGCACCGGCTCGTGGAACGTCCACCCGACGTGGTCGCCGGACGGGAAGAGGGTCGCGTACGCCGGCACGCGCGGCGGCGAGGACGACGTCTACGTGCTCGACCTGCGAACGCACCGCGAGCGCCGCGTGACGCGAAACGCCGAGTCGCCGTCGTGGTCGCCGGACGGCCGCTGGATCGCGTTCTCCGGCTACGGCCCCGACTCGATCGCGACCGACGTCTGCAAGGTTCGGCCCGACGGAAGCGGGCGGACGCAGGTGACGCACTCGGCCTCAGACAACAGGTCCCCCTCGTGGTCCCCGGACGGGACGTCGATCGTCTACGAGCAGGACCAGTTCTGGGGCCACGACACCGACATCTGGTACGTGAGCGCGAACGGCGGCCCCGAGCGGCAGGCGGTCAGCTTCAACTGGCCGCAGTTCACGCCGAGCTGGCAGCCGCTTCGCTAAATCCGGCGCACCGCCGCCCGAAGGTGGTGCGAAGATCGAGAGCGTGGACGAGTTCCGGCTGCTGGGGCCGCTCGAGGCGGTGGTCGAAGGGCAGCGGGTCCGCCTGGATGCGGAGAAACCGCGCGCGCTCCTCGCGCTGCTGCTCCTGAACCGGAACCGCGTCGTCGCGACCGATCGGCTGGTCGAGGAGCTCTGGGGCGAGGCGGCGCCGGCGCGCGCGACGAAGACGCTCCAGGTCTACATCTCGCAGCTGCGCAAGGCGATCGGCGCGGAGCGCCTCGTGACGCGCCCGCCTGGCTACGAGCTTCGGGTCGACGAGGGCGAGCTCGACCTCGACCGCTTCGAGCGGCTCGCAGCCGAGGCGCGCGAGCAGCTCGCGGCCGGGAAGCCGAAGGAGGCGGCGCGGCTCTTCCGTGAGGCGCTCGCCCTCTGGCGCGGGCCTGCCCTGCGCGAGTTCCGGACGGAGCCGTTCGCGGACGCGGCGTCGTCGCGGCTCGACGAGCTCTGGCTGATCGCGCAGGAGGATCAGCTCGAGGCGGAGCTCGCAGCGGGGCGGCACGCGGCGGCGCTGCCGGAGCTCGAGGCGCTCGTGGCGTCGCACCCCCTCCGCGAGCGGCCGCGCGAGCTGCTGATGGTCGCGTTGTATCGGTCGGGTCGCCAGGCGGACGCGCTGGAGCTCTACCGGCGGACGCGCGAGCTCTACGTCGAGGAGCTCGGGATCGAGCCGGGCCCGGCGCTCCAGGAGCTCGAGCGCGCCGTCCTCCGGCAGGACCCGTCGCTCCAGGCGCCCGCGCGGGCGGCGCCGCCGGAAGCGCTACCGCCGCCGCGGCGGCGGACGTGGGCGCTCGTGGTGGCCGCCGCGCTCGCGGCCGCCGCCGTGGTCGCGGCGGTGATCGTGCTCGTCGCGAGCGGCGGAGGCGACGGCGGCGGGACGCAGACGACGGGCGTCTCCGAGGCCGCGCAGCTACGCACGTTCGTCGTGAAGGTCGAGAACTTCCTCGGGCAGTCGAGCGAGGGTCGGCGGGAGGCGAAGCAGACAATCGGCGCCGCGTTCGGGTGCGCGCTGGCGCCCCGTGTCGCTGCTGCGCGGCTGGAGCGCGTGCAGCGCAACCGGCAGAGCCTCCTCCAGCAGGTCGCCGCGCTCTCCGTCCCGAACGACGACCGTGCGCTCCGGGCCGCCGACCTGCTCCAGAAGGCCGGCGCGGCGTCGATCCGAGCCGACGGGATCTATCAGGACTGGCTCGCGGCGCGGAAGCGCTGCCCGCGCCGAGCTTTGCCGCCCGCGGGCGCCGCGGCGGCCGACCTGCGAGCGACGAGGCTCAAGCGCGCGTTCCTGGTCGCGTTCGACCCGCTCGCGCAACGCTTCCACAAGCGCGTCTGGCGCGACACCGAGTTCTAGGCGCAGCGACGCTTCCTCGACGGTGGATGGCCACCCGGACGGTGCGAGCGCCGCCGCAGCCCCTCGCTGGCCCGAGGACGACGATCGCAAGCGCGACCCGAAACAGCCGAGTCAGGCTCGTTCCCGCCGAAGGATCCACGCGCGTAGTCCGGGGTTCCGCAGCTCAGCCAGGATCCGGTTTCGGTCCTGCCAGATCGCCTTGGCGGTGATGTCGATACCGGCACGATCCACGATTCGCATCGCGGCCGCAGCCTGGCTGGCCCCGATGACGCGAGCCCGCGTGAAGGAATCGACGAGGATGCCGAGATCGTCGTAATTGGCGTTGTCGGTGATGATCCAGATCGCAGCTTGCCGGACCAGCTCGTCGGCGCCCGCCCGCGCCAGCCTCGGCATCAGTCGCACGAGCTCGTATTGCTGCGAGGACTGCGTGACGTCGAAGCCGTCGCCGCTGGAGGGGATCGATCTCGTCCGATTCGCACACGCAGCGGGAAGGTCGAAGTCCGCGTGGCCCTCGGCTTCGAGCTCGACCTCTTTGCCGCTCGTCGCGACCATCCCCTGGACGGATGGATTCCTCGGGACGAAGAAAGTCCCCGGCGGGATCTTCACGTTCAGCGTCCGGTGAAGGTGGTTGTGGATCTCGACGTGGATCTCCGAGATGTCCGAGCCGGTCACCTGAGCATCGACCTTTCCCTGAGCGACCAGGACGGCGAGGTTGACGCCGCGTAGCTCTAGCAGCCGCACCCGCGCTTCGGCAGTGCGCCGATGGCCGGGGAACTGAGCGAGGAACGTCAGATAGGCGCTGAGCGTTCCGATGCGTTCCGCTGCCCGGAACGGCGCGTCGCTCGTCCGTACGACCTCGATGCGTCTCCGTGCGTCCCCGCGAAACCGGCCGTGCCGAAAGGAGGTGATGTACCAGCGATACGCGACGATCGTGTCGGCCTTCCGGACCGCCTGCCAGTGGAGCCGGTCGATCGCTCTGCGCGCTTGACCGACGAACCGGCCGCGTCGATACAGCGCGATATATCGGTTGTAGGCCGCGATCGTGTCCGCGGAACGCGCCTGTCGCCAGTGCAGGCCCTCCATGCGCCGGCGCGCCTCGGCGACGAACCGTCCGTGCGGGGACAGCTCGACGTACCGCGCGTAGGAGTCGACGGTGTCGAGGCCGCGTGCCGACTGCCAGTGGAGCCGGTCGACATGCTCACGTGCGGCTCCGGCGTGGCGGCCGCGGGGATGCACGCGCAGATAGCCCTCGAGCGCGTCGACCTCGTCGGGAACCCGCTCGGTCTTCCCGGTGGCTCGGACCCAGCTCCGGTCGTCGTACCTCCGTCGCGCCTCCGGTGCGTGAGAGCTCGTCCGCCAGGCGGCGAGGAAGTCGCGATAGCTCTCCGGTGAGTTCTCGTGCAGCGCCCACCGCCACTGGACCTCCTCGCGCACCGGCACAACGGTGTAGAAGACGACGGCCGCGCCGCCGGCAAGCAGGGCGAGTACGCCGAGGACGACGAGGACTTTCCTCACGCGAGAGCGCTGGCCTCCCTACACCGTCTGCGGACGAGAATCCCCCGAGTCGGCCGGGCAGCCATTGCTCCTTCTCCCGACCGACAATTGTACGCGGTCGACGACACGGGAACAAGCGCCGCGAGTTGGCTACTGCGTCGTCAGGTGGTGCCACCCGCAGCGTGCCGGTGCCGGCGCCTCTGATCAGCTTGCGCCGCGTTCCTGAGTGCCTGCCCACCTTGAGCTGGCTCGGGGCGACTGGCCCAAAGTCGCAGCTGGGATCGCTCGGAGGCGAGCGCTACGGGAACGAGACGACGTTGCTCGGGTTCGTGAACGCGTCCGTCGGGGCGCCGGTGTCGTTGACGACGTGGTCGATCACGCCGTGGGCCGTGATCGAGAGCGAGAGCAGGTCGTGCAGCCTCACGCCGGGCGTCACCGGCACCTCGATCGCGCGCGAGGCGTGGATCGTCGGGTCGACGTTGAAGAAGCAGTAGCTGCCGAGACCCCAGGCCTCGTGCGTCTTCACCGAGTCGGCGACCTTGTACGCCGCGAAGCCGAGGACGCCGTCGTGCCCCCACGCCGCTTGGTTCGGCGGGTCGTACGGCATCTCGTTCTGGAACATGATCGTCTTGCCGTTCTCGCCGTTCCAGATCACGTCGTAGCGCTGGAAGTGTTCGGCGAAGAGGCCGGTGGCGATCACGTCGTCGCCGTTCACCACGACCCCCGTGTCCGCCGTGTTCGACGTCCAACCGACGCCGCTGCCGTGGTCCGCGCGCCACGCCCAGATGTCGTCGAGGATCGCGTTGTCGGCGTTCACCTCCAGGCTCACCGTCGCCTTGCCGACGTGCGGGCCGCCGATGCGGAAGAACACGTCGTGGAGGGCGGTCGGGTCGCTCGGGTCGCTCGCGAGCGGGTCGTGAGCGTCCGGCGGGTGCGCCGTTCCGACCCGGAGCAGCGCCGGCGAATTCACGGGGCCTGCATCGAAGATCAGGCCGGAGATCTCGACGCCCTTCACGTCGGCGACCGTCATCGGGACGACGCCGTTCTGCGCGTCGAGCGTCGGCATTCCTAGCCCGAGGACGATCGTGTCCGGGCGCTTGACCTTGATCGTCTGGCCGACGGCGTAGACGCCCGGTGTGAAGAGCAGGTTCTTGCCCTGCGCGAGCGCAGCGTTGATCGTCTGGACACTGTCGGACGGCTTCGCGACGAAGAAGTCCGCGATCGGGATCGAGTGCCCGGGCGTCGGACCGCTCGCCCAGGTCGGACCCACACCGTCGCGCTGTGCGTCGGGGACGAAGACGCTCCACTGGTCGTTCGAGTCGACGGTGAGGAACGGCTTCTCGCGCGACTCCGGGTTCGTGTCGAGCGTCGTGAACGGCGGGCTCGGGAACGACTGCGCAGGCGCGCCGACGACGCCGGCGAAGACCTGGTTCCAGACCGCGTTCGTCCAGAAGTCGACGTCGCTGTTCCGGACGAGGAACTGCTGCTGCGACCCGTTCAAGACGACGCTGTCGCTGAACTTGGAGTCGGCCGCGAAGCCGCCGCTCGCGAACGACGGCGGCGTGCAGTAGTCCATGAACGTCGTGAAGCCGTGGACGTTCACGCGCCGGACCGGCGCCGCCTGCGACACGGCCCACATCTCGGCAGAGGTGTCGCAGTCGTGCTGGCCCGCGACGTTGATCGTCATGTTCTCGAGCGAGCGCCAGAAGTTGACGAGGGCGACGCAGTTGCCCGGCCCGAGACACCGGTTGTGGACGTTCACCTCGCCGTTCAGCGTCACGTCGGTCGGTGATGCGCCGAGCCCCGCGACCTGCGTGTAGTACCCGACGCTGAAGACGAGCGGATCGGTGGCGCCGTACGTGCCGGGCTTGAAGAGGAGGGCGTAGCGCCCGGTTCCGAACTCGCTGTCGACCTGCTGCGCGTGGATGGAGTCGACGACCGACTGGATCTGGGCCGTCGACATGCTCGGGTCGAAGATCTTGACGTTGGCCCCGAAGTCGGGCGTGGCGGCGCCGGCCCGACCCGCGAACGCGAGCGCCAGGGCGCCTGCGAGCACGGCGATAGCTCCGAGCGTGCGGCGACTCAGCTGATGCATCACAGGCTCCCCTCCTGGACGTCGAGCGAGGGGACGATCTTAATCGACTGCAGGACGGTCAACCAGGCAGGACGTAGCAGCGGTCGTCGTAGCGCTGCAGCCACCAGTGGTGGCTCAGCAGATCGACCGGCACGACGTCGGCGCAGATCCCGCCGTGCGTCTCCCGGCGGACGTGCCAGACGCCCTTCCGGTCGGTTCCGAAGATCGTCGGGTAGCGGCCGAAGGTGGCGACCGCGTAGCGCGTCCCGTCCCACGAGCCGTAGTACGTGCGCCCCGGCACCGGAGCGCCGACCCGCGCCCCCGGATGGGCCTCCAGGTACGCCGCGCGCAGCTCGGCCTTCACCTTCGGCGTCGCGACCAGGTTCTGCCCGATCCACCCGCCGCCGCACGCCAGCACCGGCGCCGCGACCGCCGCCGCGACCACCCCCATCGCACCGAGAATCAGCAGCCTCTTCATCGTCTTCCTCCGAGTCGTCATGGACGCTCGGACGCTGGCGCGCGCGGGCAAAGGCCCGGCAAAGTCGAGGCAAACCGCGCCTTAGAAGAGCGTGTCGTCGGCCACGAACGCGCCGACGTGCTCGCGGCCGAGCTTCGTGATCACGCGACCGCGCGGCGTGCGCTGGAGGAAGCCGAGCTGGAGCAGGTACGGCTCGTAGACGTCCTCGATCGTGTCGGGCTCCTCGCCCAGTGCGACCGCGAGCGTGGACAGCCCGACCGGGCCGCCGTCGAACTTGCCGAGGATCGCGCCGAGCAGCTCGCGGTCGGTGCGCTCGAGCCCCTGCTCGTCGACCTCGTGCAGCTGAAGAGCCTCGCGCGCGACCTCGGTCGTGATCGAGCCCTCGTGCCGGACCTCGGCGACGTCGCGGACGCGCCGGAGGATCCGGTTCGCGATCCGCGGCGTGCCGCGCGAGCGCCGCGCGATCTCGTCGGCAGCCTCGTCGGAGATGTCGACGCCGAGGATCCGAGCGGAGCGACGGACGATCTGCGCGAGCTCGTGGGGCTCGTAGTAGCCGAGCCGGAAGGTCATCCCGAACCGGTCGCGGAGCGGCGTCGTCAGGAGCCCGGTGCGGGTCGTCGCGCCGACGAGCGTGAACGGCGGCAGGTCGAGCGTCAGCGTCCGCGCGGCCGCGCCCTGGCCCATGACGATGTCGATCCGGAAGTCCTCGAGCGCCGGGTAGAGGATCTCCTCGGCGGCCCGGTTGAGCCGGTGGATCTCGTCGATGAAGAGGACATCGCGCGCCTCGAGCGTCGTCAGGATCGCGGCGATGTCCTTCTTCTCGAGGGCCGGCCCGGCGACGGTGCGGATGCCGACGCCAAGCTCCTCGCGAACGATGAAGGCGAGGCTCGTCTTGCCGAGGCCCGGCGGCCCGACGACGAGCACGTGGTCGAGAGCCTCGCCGCGGGTGCGTGCCGCCTCGAGCGCGATCTCGAGCTGCGCCTTGACGCGCGCCTGCCCTACGAACTCGTCGAGCCGCCGCGGGCGCAGGCTCTGCTCGAGCTCCTCCTCGTCGGCTTCGACAACCGGCGCGAGGAACTGCGTGCTCATGCCGCGCGCAGCGCCAGCCGGACGCGCTCCTCCGGCGGCAGGTCGGGATCGGTGGTTGCGAGCGCCTGCTCGGCCTCCGAGATGCTGTAGCCGAGCTCGACGAGCGCCTCGCGGGCGACGAGGTGCGGCTTCGTGCCGGCCGCGGCCGAGATCGGCACCGGCGCGTCGTCTGCGAGCTTCTCCTTCAGCTCGAGCACGATTCGCTCGGCGGTCTTCTTGCCGATGCCGGGGATCGCCTGGAAGCGCGCCGCGTCGCCGAGGACGATCGCGCGGCGGAGCTCGGCCGGTGGCGAGCCGGATACGACCGCAAGCGCGACCTTCGGGCCGACGCCGTTCACCGCGAGCAGCTGGACGAAGAGCTCGCGCTCGGCCGTCTCCGCGAACCCGAAGAGCTGGAGCGCGTCCTCGCGCACGGCGAGGTACGTGTGGATCGTGACCTCGTCGGCGCCGTCGGCGCGGCGAAACGCGCTCGGCGTCGCCTGCACGAGGTAGCCGACGCCGCCCACGTCGAGGACCAGCCCCTCGACAGTTCGGGCGACGGGCCGTCCTCGCAGCTGCGCGATCACGAGTCGAGGTTAGGCAGCGGAGCGGACGTTCCTGCGGCCACTACGGTTCCGGTGTGCTCGAGCTCGCGTGGCGCCAGGTGATCGCGCGGCGGCTGGCGCGGAGTCACCTCCTCGAGCCCGCGCCGCGCGGTCGCGTCGTCGACGTCGTCCGGAACGTCGGCCTCGTGCAGGCGCAGGTCCTGTCCGCGGCCGAGCTCGGGCTCGCGCTGCGCGTGCGTGGCGCGACCGCCGCCGACGTGCGCCGCGAGCTCTACGACCGGCGGTCGATCGTCAAGACGTGGAGCATCCGCGGAACGCTTCAGCTCGTGGCGGCCGACGAGCTGCCTCTGTGGGCGGCCGCCGCGCGGGGTCCGGACCCGCCGAGGCCGACCGCGCTCGACAAGGCGATCGCCGACGCCCTCGACGGGCGGTGCCTGACGCGGCAGGAGCTCGCGGACGCGGTGGGCGACAAGCGGCTCCTCTCGGGCTGGGGCGAGCACCTCTGGACGCCTGCCGTGACCGGGAAGCTCTGCTTCGGACCGCCGCAGGGCGCGAACGTCACGTTCGTCCGCGCCGACCAGTGGATCGGGGGCTGGCGCGACGTCGACCCGATCGAAGCGCGGCGCGAGGTCTTCCTTCGCCACCTGCGCGCGTACGGGCCGGCGAAGCCGGACGACTTCCGCCGCTGGTCCGGCTTCGGCCGCGAGGAGTCGCGAGCCCTTTTCGACGAGGCCGACCTCGAGCAGGTGCGCGTCGAGGGCACGCGCGCGTGGCTCCTGCGCGGCGACGACGGCGACTTCGACCTCGAGCCCGGGTCGATCCGGCTGCTCCCGCGCTACGACGTCTACGTGATCGGCTTCCGCCCGCGCGAGCCGCTCGTCCCGGAGCCAGTGAAGGAGCGGATCAAGCAGGACCCGAAGGGCCGGTTCGAGACGATCACGGGGATGTCGCCGCTGATCGTCGACGGCGTCGCGACGGGACTCTGGCAGCGCACGCCGGCCGGCGAGATCGAGGTCGAGCACGTCCTCCCGCTCCCGCGCGGCCGAAAGCGCGAGCTCGCAGCGGCCGTCGACCGCGTCCGAGCGATTCTCGGCTAGCCGGCGATGCGCAGGAGCGGCGGCGCGAGCGCGTGGCAGATCGCGACCGCGAGGGCGTCGGCGGCGTGG
>DASUZD010000067.1:0-2317 GCA_036377055.1 Gaiellaceae bacterium
TATCCCGCGAAGCGGTTCCGAAGCATCTGGATCGGCGTCATCGGCCACACGATCCCGAGCTTCTTCATGATCGGGATCTTCCTGCCGCTCGTGCTCAAGTAACGCCCGAAAGATCAGGGTGTCGGATCAGGGTGGCGCCCCGATGTCGGCGCCGTCGGGCAGCGGCAAGCTCAGCCCGATGCCATCGGAACGAGAGGTGAGGACGATGTCGACGCCACCCTTCATAAACCTGACGTCACGGGCTGCTCGCTGGAGCGCGGCGCACCGCAAAAGAGCCGTGTTCGGGTGGCTGGCCTTCGTGTTGGTGGCGGCCGCGATCGGGTCGGCCGCGGGCGTCGTGACGTTGACCACCTCCGACGCCGCGCTGGGCGACTCCGGCGCGGCCGACAAGATCCTCGCACGCGAGTTCCCGAACCAGCGCTCGCTCGAGGAGGTGCTGATCCAGAGCCGCTCGGGCGCCCGACTCGCGCCGGCTGAATTGCGCGGGGCGGTGAACGATCTCGTCACCCGCCTCTCCCGCACCTCCGCGGTGGCGTCGATCCGCTCGCCGCTCCAGTCCATGAATGCAGAGCAGATCTCGAAGGACGGGAAGTCGGCGCTGGTCACGTTCCAGGTCACCGGCGATCCGGAGACCGCGCTGGACCGAGTCGGGCCTGCGCTCGCGGTGACGAAGGCGGTGCAGCGCGCCCACCCGGCGCTCTTGATCGGGGAGGTCGGCGACGCGAGCGCCCGCAAGGCGATCCACGGGCGTCTCGCCGACGACTTCAAGCGTGCGGAGGTGACCTCGCTTCCGGTCACGCTGATCATCCTCGTGGCCGCATTCGGCGCGCTCGTCGCGGCCGGGATTCCCCTGCTCCTCGGCCTGACGTCGGTCTTCGCCGCGCTCGGGCTGACCGCGCTCCTCAGCCATCTCCTCCACGTCGACGAGTCGATCAACTCGGTCATCCTGCTGATCGGCCTCGCCGTCGGCGTCGACTACTCGCTCTTCTACCTGCGCCGCGAGCGTGAGGAGCGCGCGCGCGGCCACGCACCCGCCGCTGCGCTCCAGGCCGCCGCTGCCACCTCCGGCCGCGCGGTGCTCGTCTCCGGACTGACGGTGATCACGGCGATGGCCGGCATGTTCCTGATGGGCTCGCGGACCTTCTGGTCATTCGGGATGGGCACCGTCCTTGTCGTCGCGATCGCCCTCGTCGGCTCCCTGTCGGTGCTGCCGGCCGTGATGTCGAAGCTCGGCGACCGCGTCGACCGAGGCCGCATCCCGCTGCTCAGGCGAATCGGTCGCCGCAACGGCGAATCTCGCTTCTGGTCCGTGGTCATCGGCGCCGTCTTGCGCCACCCGATCGTGTGGGGTGGCCTGGCGGGGGCGCTGCTCGTCGCGCTGGCGATTCCGGCGTTCCGCCTGCACACAGTGAACCCGGGCGTCCAAGGGCTTCCCGGCGACCTGCCGGTGATGAAGGTCTACGACCGCACTGTGAAGGCGTTTCCGGGCGAGCCGCTGCCCGCGATCGTCGTCGTCACCGCGCCCGACGTGACCGCGCCGGCAGTCACGCAAGGAATCGCGGCGCTGAAGCGTGCCGCGCTGGCGACGGGCGAGCTCGGGAGACCGGTCAGCGTCGACGTGAGCCCATCACGGAAGGCCGCCCGCGTGCGCCTGTCGCTCGCGGGCACGACCCAGGACGCCGCCTCGAACCATGCGCTCGGCGTGCTCCGCAAGAACGTGATCCCGTCGACGATCGGGCGCGTCCCCGGCGTCACGGTGCATACGACCGGGGAGACGGCGACGTCACGCGACTTCAACAGCTCGATGAAGTCGCACGCGCCCTATGTGTTCGCGTTCGTCTTCGGCCTCGCGTTCCTGCTCCTCCTCTTCACTTTCCGGTCGATCGTCATCCCGCTCAAGGCGATCGTCCTCAACATGCTCTAGGTCGCCGCCTCTTACGGCGTGCTCGTGCTCGTCTTCCAGGACGGCCGTCTCCAGTCGTTCCTCGACTTCCGCTCCGTCGGAGGCATCACCGCCTGGCTGCCGCTCTTCCTGTTCGTCGTCCTGTTCGGGCTCTCCATGGACTACCACGTCCTCATCCTGAGCCGGGTCCGCGAGGACTACGACGCCGGCATGACGACCAAGGAGGCGGTCGCGCACGGCATCCGCTCGACCGCTGGCGTCGTCACGAGCGCGGCGATCGTGATGGTGGCCGTGTTCTCGATCTTCATCACGCTCGGATTCCTCGACTTCAAGATGATGGGCGTCGGGCTCGCGGTCGCCGTCCTGCTCGACGCAACGATCGTCCGCGCCGTGCTCCTACCCGCCGCGATGGCG
>DASUZD010000068.1:0-4436 GCA_036377055.1 Gaiellaceae bacterium
CAGCGCCTCGACCTGCTCGGCGAGATGCCCCGTCACCACGGTCGCCCGCTCCAAGCCCGCCCGAGCGAGCTCGCGAAGGAGCATCGCGATCACGGGCCGTCCGTCGATCGGGAGCACCGGCTTCGCCCAGCGCTCGGTCAGCGGACGGAGCCGCGTGCCCTCCCCGGCGGCCATGACGATCGCGTGCACCGCTACAGGCGCGAGAAGCCGAGCGACCGGAGCGACACGACGCCGAGGAGCCGTTCGACGAACCCGAGCCGGCGCCGGATCTGGCGTTCGAGCACGCGCAGCTCGCGCCGCGCTCGTGCGGCAGCGGCCGGCGCGCCGTCGAGCGGCCCGAACCGCGCCGCCGTCGCCGCCTCGACGAACGGCTGCGCGTCGACGGGGTACTCGAACTCGACGGTCCTCCCCACCTCGGCCAGCGTCGCGCTCGGCGGCAGCACGACGCGCTGGTCGGCCAGGAAGTCGGCGAGGTTCCGGCGGCACGCGGCCGCGAGGCGGCGCGGGTCGGTCGTCAGGAGCCGCCAGCGCCGGAGGATCACCTTCGCCAGCATCACCGCCGCCAGGAGCGCGAGCGCGACGAACCCGAGAAGACGCAGGAGGCTGTCGCGGCCGGCGCCCCCTCCGGTCGTGAGCGGCGCCGCCGGCGCGCGGCGAGCGTCGGCTGCGCCGCCGAGCGTCGGCGCGAGCCCCTTCTCCCCGAACGCGCTGTTCTGCTTGTAATCGGCCGGATCGGCGACGACCGCCGCGGCGGCGAGGGTCAGCACACGGCGCGCCGCGGCGAGGTCGAAGCTGCGCGAGGAGGCGGTGTACGACGCGGCGAGCGTCCCGCGCCCGGGGGTCGGATCGAACGGCAGCCAGCCGTAGCCGTCGAACCACGCCTCGACCCAGGTGTGCGCGTCGTGGTCGGTCACCGTCCACGTGCGGCGGTCGCCGTCGTAGATGCCGCTCGTGAAGCCCGCCGCGATCCGTGCGGGAATGCCGAGGTAGCGGAGCATGAGCGCCATCGCGCCAGCGAAGTGCTGGCAGTACCCGCGCTTCGTGCGCAGCACGAAGTCGACGAGCGGCGCGTCGCCCGCCCGGCCGGGGCGCTCGGAGTAGCGGAAGCCGCCGCTCGACCGGAACCACGTCTCGAGCGCGAGTGCGGCGGCGTACGGGTTCGACGGCCGGCCGACGACCTGGCGGGCCTTCTCGTAGAGCGCGCCGTACGGTCGGAGGACAGGGTTGCTCGAGAGCCCGAAGAGCCCGCGAACGGTCGCGTCGCGGCCAGGTGCCCCGAACGCCGGCACCGCGAGTCCCGG
The DNA here is from genome assembly GCA_036377055.1 of Gaiellaceae bacterium. Taxonomy (GTDB): domain Bacteria; phylum Actinomycetota; class Thermoleophilia; order Gaiellales; family Gaiellaceae; genus DASUZD01. The sequence goes on from DASUZD010000068.1 coordinate 1,302, forward strand.
CTCGACGTCGAGGTAGCCGTCCTGCGCGAGCTCGGGCGGGTAGACCGGCTCCGACTCCGCGAGCTTCGCCGGGTTGGGACGCGGCGCGTAGCTGAAGGCGACGTACCGCTCGCCACGCGAGATCGTTCGATCGGCGATCGCGGTCCCGTTTCGGAGCAGGCGGACCGGCGCGAGCGCGACCGGGTACCGGTACCCCGTCGGCACGCTTCCTCCGATCAGGTGCTGGTCGCGCAGCGCCTCGACGGTGATCTCCTCGCGGAAGAAGTCCTTCCGGGAGACGATCGGCGGAAGCAGCGGGTCGCCCGCGTCCGGCATGAGCGGCTGCGACCGGTTCTCGATCCAGCGGCGGCCGTCGAACACGTCGAGCGTGGCCGCGCGCCAGTAGAGCGACTGCGCGGGACCCTTGATCTTCAGGACGGTAGTCACCTTCTTCGGGAACCGGATGCCGTCGTAGGACGCGTTCCAGACGTACGAGACGCTGACCGGCCTCTGCGGACGGGTGTAGAAGTCCCACCCCTGCCAGTGCAGGAACTCGGGCTTCGCGACCGCCGGCGACGTCGAGGCCGCGAGCGCGCAGGCGGCGACGGCGACGCCGGCCACTAGGGCACGCCCGCCGAACACCAGGACCCGGTCGGACAGTCCCGCGAGGACGACCAGCGCGCCGAAGAGGATCAGCGTGCCCCGCCACAGCTCCTGCCCGCCGCCGAGCAGCGTCGCCGGCCAGCCGGCCATGACGACGACGACGAGCACGGCGACGAAGGTGCGCCGCGAGGCGATCGCGAGCGCAAGCGCGAGGCAGGAGCCGAAGGCCGCCGCGACGAGCACTCCGTGCATCCACCGGTGGGCCGCCGGGTCGATCGGCAGCCCGAAGTCGTAGAAGTCGAGGAACCCGGTCCGAAACCGGCCCGCGACCGTTCCGACGTAGTCGTGGCGCACGTCGACGACCCAGACGCCGAACGCCGTGTGCGCGGCGAGGACGCAGGCGCCCGCGACGAGGAGAAGCCGGTCGCGCAGGCGCGTGGCGAGCGCCGGCGCGAGCGCGAGCGCGAGCAGCCAGAGCACCGTCCGGCCGGAGGCGCGCGGATCCTCGAGCCGGAACCAGCCGAGCGCGAGCACGAGCGCCGGCGGGAGGTAGACGAAGGCCGTCCTAGCCACTCGCGGCTCCTGCGCGGAGCGCGCCGCCGAGCGCGGCCGCGAGATCGTCCCCGCGCCGCAGAACGGCCACGGGAACTCCCGCCGCCTGGAGACGGAGGAGTGTCGGCTCCGGCCGCGCCTTCCCGGACCTCGCGAAGCTCGGCGCGTCGACGTAGATGAGCGCCGCGCCGCGCCTGCCCAGCGAGCGCCGAACGAGCCTGTCGACGAGCTCGGGCGAGAGCCGCGCGGTCACGACGGTGAGCTCGAGCGCGCGAGCCGCCGGGCTCTCGTCGGCGGCGAGCAGCGTCGCGAGCGGCACCGACGCCGTCGGCTCGACCGCGGCGAGCAGCTCGAGGGCCGCGCGCCAGTCGCCGTCGGACGAGTGGATCCGGCGGCTCTCGGCAAGCGCGGAGCTGACGACGAGCACCGAGCGCCGGCCGCGTAGCACGTGCGCGCGCAGGATCGACCCGGCCGCACGCACCTGCATGTCGAAGCTCGAATCGGGCGGCGTGCCGGCGACAGAGCTCGCGTCTGCGTCGAGCACGACCGCCACCTCGTCGCGCGGCGCGTCCTCGAGCTCCTTCACCATCAGCTGGCCGCGCTTCGCAGTCGACCGCCAGTGCACCTTGCGCAGCGACTCGCCCTGCTCGTACTCGCGGACGGAGTGGAGCTCGAAGCCGGTCGGCCGGCGCAGGAGCAGCTTGCGCCCGTCGGGCGTCTGCGCGCCCGCGTCGGAAAAGATTCGGTCCAGGTCGACGAGCCGCGGGTAGACGAGCAGCGCGCCGCCGGCGCCGACGTCGACCTCCGCACGCTGGAGGCCGAACGGATCCTCGAGCACCGCGCGCGCGAAGCGGTACGGATAGCGCCCGCGCGGGACGCTGCGGAGGTAGTAGTGCGCGTGGAGTCTCCGGCCGTTCGGCCGCATCGGCGTGCGCTGGTTGCCGAGGCGTCCGAGGTCCTCCACGAGCACGATGGACGGCGGCGGGATCGCGCCGTCGACGTCGAGGTCGAGGTCGATGCGCAGGTCGTCGCCCTCGAAGTGGTCACCGCCGCGGAGATGGCGGCCGAGGCGCATCGGCTTCTCGGCGAGGCTCACCCAGAGCGCGGCGACGGCGACGGCGATCAGGAGGCCGGTCGCGACGGGGTAGAGCGGCCGCGACCCGAACGCCCAGGCGGCGACGTAGGTGGCCGCGCCGAGTGCCAGCGCGAGCCGGCCACGATTCGTCATACGGGGACGGGTGTCTTGTCCAGCGCCTCCCGCACCACGTCGGCGGCCGTGAGCCCGCCCGAGCGCGCCTCCGGCGCGAGGATCAAGCGGTGCGCGAGCACGGGCCGCGCGACCGCCTTCACGTCGTCCGGCAAGAGGTAGTCGCGGCCGGACGCGAGCGCGCGCGCCTTGGCGACCCGCAGCAGCGCGATCCCCGATCGCGGGCTCCCGCCAAGGTAGAGACGCGAGTCGGCCCGCGTGTGCCGGAGGAGCGCGACGACGTACCGGTTGAGGCTCTCCTCGACGAACACGCGCTTCGCCTCGTCCGCGAGCGCGAGCGCCTCGGCCGCGGTGGTGACCGGCTCGAGCGAGTCGAGCGGCGGGTCGCTCGTCTGCTCGGTCAGCATGCGCGCCTCCTCGGCGAGCGGTGGATACCCGAGGTCGATCCGCATCGTGAACCGGTCGAGCTGCGCCTCGGGGAGTGGGTACGTGCCCTCGTACTCGATCGGGTTCTGCGTCGCCATGACCATGAACGGCCGGCCGAGGTGGTGGGTCGTCCCGTCGATCGTGACCTGGTCCTCCTGCATGCACTCGAGGAGCGCCGCCTGCGTCTTCGGCGAGGCGCGGTTGATCTCGTCGACGAGGAGCAGGTTCGCGAAGACCGGCCCGGGCCGGAACTCGAACTCGTTCGAGCGCTGGTTGAAGACGTTCACGCCGGTCACGTCCGAGGGGAGCAGGTCCGGGGTGAACTGAAGCCGCGAGAACGATGCGTCGAGCGAGCGCGCGAGCGCCTT
>DASUZD010000069.1:0-8127 GCA_036377055.1 Gaiellaceae bacterium
GGACGCGACGACGACGAGGCCGTTCAGGCGGACGAGCCGCTCGTCGAGCAGCTGCACGAGGTAGCCCGCGAGCAGGAGGCAAGCGCCGACCGCGAGGAACGAGAAGGAGCGATGGTTGTCCGAGAGCTCCGCGCCGTCGAAGACGAAGACCTTGACGAGCGCGACGCCGAACCACGCTGCCGCGGCGACGAGCACCGTGTCCGAGCGACGGCGCAGCGCGACGAGCGCGGCCGCGAGGCCGACGAGACCCCAGGCGGCGCTGACGCCGATGTGGCCGAGCTCGAAGCGCCGCTCGAGATCGCCGCCGACCGAGTCCGCGACGACCGCCAGGATCCCGAGCGAGAGCGCGTAGATGCCGGCCATCGCGGCCGCGCAACCCGTCGCGATCCGCAGCTCCCGCTGGCCCTCCTCGAGCACGGCCACGATCTGACCGAGGAGCCCGGCATGCTCCTGCGGCTCGTCGAAGCGTCGCGCGAACCAGGCGCAAGCGAACGCTGCGATTCCCAGCGCGACGGCGCTCGGAATCGCGCGCGCCGGATGCTCTCCCACCTCGAACAGCCGGTCGGGACGCGCTTCGAACATGAGCGCGTGTGCCGCGGCCAGGACGAGGTACGCGAGCGAGGCGAGCTGGAAGCTGCGCTCGCGCGCCCGCCACGAGAGCCAGCCGAGGAGCGCCGCCTCGGCGGCCCACACGTACGTGAGGTTCGCGCCCGACAGAAGGTCGGCGGCGGCGATGGCGACTACCGCCAGTGCGATCCCGCCGTGCAGCGCCGCGAGGTCGCGCCGGCCGTCGCGTCGGAAGAACGCAGCTGCCGCGCCCTCCACGGCCGCGATCGCAGCCATCGCGACGCCTTCGCGGTCGAACCGGCCCCAGCTCCCCTCGAAGAGGCGAACGGTCGCGAGCACCGCCAAGCTCGCGCTGAGCATCGTCAGGCTCGTCGCGATGCGGTCGAGCCCCTCGGCCGCGCCGCGGTAGAGCTGCCACCCGACGCCGGCCCCGAGGTACAGGAGCCAAAGCGCCGCAGCCACCGCGATCACCGGCCACGAGAGCACCGAGTCGGCGTACGCGGCCAGGCCGATGATCTGGAGCAGGCTCACGCCGACGCCGACCGCGAGCAGGCCGCGCCAGTCCTGGCGAATCGCGACGGCGGCAGCGGCGCCGAACACCACGGCGGCGAACGCCGTCCCGATCGTCGTCAGCCCGCCCTCGAGGACGAGGGTCGCCGGGACGAACATCGCGCCGATCAGCCCGATCGACGCCAGCGTCTCCGACTCCCAGGCCAGCGCGAGCGCGAGGCCGACGGCCGCGATTCCGGCCGCCACGGCGAGCGCCCCGGCCTCCGGCAGGAAGTCGTAGAGCGCTGTCGCCGCGAGCAGAGTCGCGTAGCCGCCGGCGAGGCCCGCGCCGACGGCTGAGAACGCCGCATAGAGAGCGCCGTACCGGCGCTTCACCCAGACACCCGCGGCAAAGACGATGAACGACGCCGCCGCTCCGAGCCCGACACGCATCCCGGGGCCGATCCAGCCGCGGTTCACCGCGAGCACGAAGAAGAAGACGACGCCGAGGAGCGTGACGACCCCTCCGGCCCAGGCGAGGCCCTTGGCGCCGAGGAGGTCGTCGAGCTGGATCTCCCGGTCGAGGCGGATCTCGCGCTGCCAGACCGACGGCTCCCGCTCGGGCTGCGCGGCGGCTGCCGCGACGGGCGCTTCCTCGGGCTCCGGCTCGGGCTCCTGCTCCTCCCAGTGCAACCGCTCGTGCCAGCGACCGCGTTCGTCCTGCCACCAACGCGTCGTCGGCGGGGGCGGGACGAGAGCCTCGGGCGTCGGCGCGGGCGCCGCGGCCTCGGGCTCGGGCGAGACGGCCAGCCTGCGCAGCTCGGCGACCTCCGACTGGAGCGCGCGAAGCTGGCGCTCGGCCGAGTCGAGCCGTTCGACGAGCTCGTCCCTCACGACCCCTCCACCTGCGTCCGCGGGCGCAGCTCGACGTTGAGCTCGCAGTCGAGCGCCTCGGCGATCCGGAGCAGCGTGTCGATGCGCGGCGGCCGGCCGCCCGCCTCGAGCCGGGCGATCGCCGACTGCGTCGTCCCCACGAGCTCGGCGAGCTCACGCTGCGAGAGGTTCCGAGCGACCCGCTGCTTGGCGACCTGGTCGGCGATCTGCGCGAAGAACCAGCCGTCGCCTTCGACCCCCGCGAGCCGCGCGCGCGCCTTCTCGGTGACGCGGGTCAGCGGTCGCTTGCGCGGGTCAGTCGCCATCGTCGCAGTCGTGTTCGACGGTGAGCGTGACGTACCTCGCCTGACTTCCCCCGTCCGGCTCCTGGTAACAGACCTCCCACAGGTGCTCGACGAAGACGGTGTCGTCGCCGGAGTCGACGTCGTAGCCGATCCCGAGCGCGTCGAGCCGCTCTTCGGCGGAGTCGAGGTTGTCGCCGACGAGATCCGGAACGGTGACGACAGGCGGGTTGGCGGCGGGGGCGGGATGCTCACGCTCCTCGGCACAACCGGGCGCGATGAACGCGAATGGAACGATCAACAACGCCATCACGTATCGCATACCTGCTATGACAATAGCAGGGTTGCTATGTAAGTCAAGGGGAAGTGGCCAACCTTTGTAGAGGCGGGCTACTGCGGCTTCCGCTGGCCGACGCCGCGGAGCACAATCTCCCACGTGCCACTTCTGGCCGTCGCTTCCTCGATTCCAGCGCGCGTGTCATAGACGCGTTCCTCGCGGTAGTTCTCGATCAGCGTTGCGAGTTGCGCCGAATCGAGGGGCACGTTGTGGATCAGCGCCGAGATGAACTCGCCGTAGGTGACCGTGCCGTAGCCGCGTGGGATCGCCTCGATAAGGCGCTCTGCCCGGTACGCGATCGGCGCTGCTCATGGAGCAGGAGGCCGCTCCGATCTCGGGCGAGGTCGAAGCCGACGAGACGTTTATGGCCGGGAAGCTCCGAGCTTCCGAGCGCAAGCAACTGCTTGAGAGAAGGGGGCTACCGGAGCGGGCGCGCGGCCCGTGGCTCAAGAAGTCGCCGATCGTGTTCGCGGCGGTGCAGCGCGGCGGACGGGTGCGGGCGCAGGTCATCCCGTCAAGTCACCATCTCTTCCTCGGGCAGGCGCTACGCGAGCTGGTCCTGCCCGAGTCGATGCTCTTTACTGACGACTGGCACGGCTACCACAAGGCCGGGAAGACCTACTACCGGCACCGCCGCATCAACCACTCAGCCAAGGTCGTTGTCGCCGCTGACGGCTCGCGCGCACACACACGGTCGAAGGCTTCTTCGGCCTGTTCAAGACCGGCGTCCGCGGAACCCACCACGCAATCTCGAGACGGTGGCTACAGGGCTAGCTCAACGAGTGGATATGGCGGTACGACCGCCGGAACGACGACGAAGCGATGTTTCGGCAGTTGCTCACCCGCGCCGCGATCAGCTGAGCACGCTAGAAAGGCTCGGCGTCCACATGAAGACCAGCCGCAATATCAGCGGCCGCGCGGACGTGACGAACACGGATCAGGCCGCGCGGAGGCGGATGCTTGACGATTTCGTACGAGACGACGAGCTCTGGAACGTCGGGTCCATTTGCCACCTTATGCGCGCCGAACACTCTGACCCAGAACCGGCCCGCGTCATCCATTGATCTAGCATCGACGTAAGGAGCGTGGCCAAGAATGAATCTGGCCGTCCTGAACATCCGCTCGAACGTCTTACGGTCCGGGTGGATGAGGTTGCAGTCCTCGTAAAACGTGGCCGTGGGCTGCACATCGTACGGAGGCGTGGATGATTTCCTTGTCGCCATGTGACGTGGGTCCTACCATCGTGAGTAGACAACAGACTAAGCAGCGAGACCGTGAAGACGGCGGAAGAATTCGACTTCCGCATCCGTCGGAACCCTCCTGCTAATCAGCGCCGTTTCATACGGGATCGGCGCATTCTCCTTGCTCAGGTACCAGCCGGGGTCGGCATGGGAGAGCTGGCTCAGATAACTGGCGCTTTCGTGCCCGTATGTTCTTATCGCTCCCTCGATGATGGCAATTTCATCCTCGCTGAAATCGGCCATCACCGGATCGCGTTTTGCTGTCACATGACGGAGACGCCGCCCATAGTGGTCGACGTCCTCCTCTTCGATCGAACCGTCCGCTTGAAGATCGCGCTCCGCGAGAAGCAGCTCCTTCGGCAAGTGGCCGAACTCCCACTTCTCGTAGGTCGCGCCGGTGATGCTCACGCCGAGCCGCTGGAAGGCGGTGAAGTCACTATGCATAAGCAGCTTCGCCAACTTCACGCGGCCAAGCGCAGCCTCAGGACCGAGCTGATGCGCAAGGTAGACGATTAGCTCCTCGAACTTCCCGCGCTCGAACTCGCGTCCCCCGGCCATGGCCGCTCCTCTCCCCAGGCGGAAGCCTAGTAGAGTCGCCTGGACAGCCATTCGATAGCTGTGTGATATCTCCTGGCTGTCAGTTGGATGTCCACTGGACAGCCAGACTAGTGCAGGCCCCAGACGATGCGCCCGAACCCGACGCACTCGCTCCGTCTTCCGCCGTTCACGGCACAGGAGCTAACCGACTTGGTCACTGCACTTGAGAACGAAGGCGTGGGCCTCCGGCAGGCCGACCTCATCGCTGTCCTCATCAGCCGCGCCGCTGCGTTTGTCGGCAACAAGAAGGCGCTTGACGCACTCGGCGACGAGATCCGTGCCCATCGCAAGAAGGCTAAACCGCTCGGTTTCTGACCTGGGCCGTTCCGGCGCCCGGTGGACGGACTCGCCGAGCTGCGTCAGTGGCGGCAAGCAGCGCGGGCGGCACGCGATTGGGCCGAGACGCTTCGCAAGGAAGGACGCCAAGAAGAGGCGTACGCGCTTCTGGAACGGCGATGATGCTCTCCTTCAAAGACGCCGGACTGACGACCAGCTAACGCTTCTTCGCGCGCGCGACCTTCCGGAAATCGGCCAGCACGTCCCGCTTCCGAAGTAGCCCGATCTTCGTTCCCTTCGGCGCGACCTGAGTCTCATCGTCGGGCTTCAGCTTGCCGGTCGCGTCATCGTCAGTCTTCGGAAGGGCCACGGTCGGAGCGTAGCGCGTCCGGCGGACCCTCTCAGCGAAACCGCTCGGGTAGCTGATGCTTCGGAATGAGCCCGTTCTCATCGAGCTTCAGTCGCTCGAAGCACGCGGGGCATTGGCCAGTCCAAGAGCCGCCGATCTCCAACTGCTCGGTCTGGCGTACGGGAAGACCCCCGCCCCCGATGCACTCTCCTTCTTCCCGCTGCGCCATGGGCCGGAGTCTAGGCGCGGCTTCTACAGAGAATGACTACTTCCCTGTCAAGGGCTCGCTAGCGCTTCAGCTGAGCGATCGCTTGGTACAGCGTGCTCGGGTGGTCGCCGTAACGCAGGAGCGACAGGTGCATCTTCTCCGGGCCGTACCGCTTCCGCGCCCACGGGGATCGCGGCTTCGCGAGCCGAATCGCCGTGACGTGCGAGAACAGCCCGACGAACACGTCGATGGCGACGACGCCCCACTTCCCCCTCGAGGCCGTCACCGCCGCGCATCCGAACCACGAGATGCGCGCGAACCAGCTGAGCCACCAGGCCAGGTCGGTCTCGCCGCGCGCGAGCAGCGCCGCAGCCAACGCCAGCACGGCCCGAGGTTACCTAGCCTCGACCTCGACCTCGGAGCGGCCTGCGGTGACCTCGAGCTCGAAGACGTAGAAGTCGCGTCCGATCACTTGGACGGCGACGTTGTAGACCGGCGTCTCGCCGATCGCGCCTTCGAAGCGGCCTGCGTGCGCATGGCCGTGGAGCACGAGGTCCGGCCGGTACTCGGCGACCGGAAGCGCGAGCCGCGCGCTGCCGAGCTGGTTCCAGATCCCGACCGGCTCGCCCTCGAGCGTCTCGGGGATCGGCGCGTAGTGGAGGAGCACGATCCGGAGCGGACAATGCGCGATCGCCTGGAGCCCGCGCGCGAGCGCCTCGACCTCGGCCGACGTCTCCGCGTAGACCTGCCGGAGAAGCGGCTCGCCGAAGTCGGGGAGCGACGAGCCCGGGAAGCCGCCGACGAAGCCCTTCGCCCCGACGATCCCGACGTCGACGCCGTCGATCTCCGCCACGGCCGACTCCCGCTCGAGCACCACGAGACCGCCGTCGCGCAGGATGTTCGCGATCTCCTCGGCGCGACCCAGGTGGTGGTCGTGGTTGCCGAGGACGGCGTAGACGGGGGTTGCGAGGTCGTCGCAAGCATCGGCCAGCACCGACGCTTCCTCGGGCTCGCCGCACGTCGTGAGGTCGCCCGCAAGCAGGATCAGGTCGGCCTCGTCGTCGACCTCGGCAAACGCCCTGTCGATCCGGGATCGGTGGGCCTCGGAGGCGTGGATGTCGCCTGCGGCGGCGACCTTGATCGTTCGTTTCGAAGGCTCCATGCGCGACATCTGCCCATGATTCGGGCGCTTCAAGCCGGGGTAGCTCGCGCGAGTGGCGGACGACGAGGAGTTCGACCGGCTCGTCGAGGCGGCGCGCAAGGTGAGCGCGACCCTGCGCGAGGCCGGGGTGCCGCACGCGCTCGCCGGCGGCCTCGCGGCGTGGGCACGGGGCGGCCCGAAGACCGAGCACGACGCCGACTTCATGGTCAAGCCGGAGGACGCCGACCGCGGCCTTCATGCGCTCGCGGAGGCAGGGATGCGGACGGAGCGCCCTCCCGAGGGCTGGCTCGTCAAGGCGTTCGACGGCGACCTGCTCGTCGACCTGATCTTCAACCCGTCGAGCGGCCCCGTCACCGACGAGATCCTCGAACGGGCGGAGCAGCTGGAGGTCCAGGCGATGCCGATGCCCGTGGCGCGGCTGGAGGATGTGATGGTGACGAAGCTGATGGCGCTGACCGAGCAGGAGCCCGACTTCGGCGGCGTACTGGAGATCGCGCGCTCGCTCCGCGAGCAGATCGACTGGGACGAGGTGCGCCGGCAGACGGACTCGTCGCCCTTCGCCGCGGCCTTCTTCACCCTGGCCGAAGAGCTCCAGATCGTGCCCGCTTGATCAGAAGAAGAACTGCGACCAGGCGGTCCACCAGTCGCCGGAGCGGGAGACGAGCGTCATGTCGTCGCGTTGCTCGACGCCTCGGCGGTTGCGGTACTCCATGACGCGGTCGGGCGACAGGAATTCGATCTCGATCTCGGACGGCCGGCCCGGGTCGTATGGCGCGACGGTGCTCAGATCCTGGAGCGCCCGCCTCGCGCCCGCCTCGATCAGCTCGCGCGCACGGAGCGCGGGGATCTGACGCGCGCTGTAGCGGCCGAGCCCCTCCTTCACCTCAACCGTCGTCAGCCCCGCGCCGAGCAGCTGCTTCGCCTCGCGGCAGACCGCGTGGTCGCCGGTGACGAGCAGGACCGGACAGCCCCAGTGCCCGCAAAGCGCGGCATTGATCCCTGTCTCGCCGACCGCGACGCCGTTGAACCGAAGCTCCCGCCACGCCTCGCCGGAGACCGTGTGCGAGAGGACGCCGTCGGGCGTGCCAGCCTTCGCGTGCATGCCGACGAAGAGCGCCGCGTCGCAGCCGTTCTCCAGGAACGCCGTGTACTCGGTCCAGTGCTGCTGCACGACGAACTCGCACGCGGGGTCGAGCAGGTCGGGAACGAGCGAGTTGAAGTTCCAGCCCTTGCCGGCGCCGTGGCAGTCCATGACGACGATCTCGGTCGCGCCCGCGGCCTTCGCGCCGCGGACGCACGCATTGATCTCCTCGGTGTACAGCCGCCGGCCTTCCTCGTACATCGGATCGCCGCCGAGGGTCTGCTGCCACCTCACGATCCCGGAGACGCCCTCCATGTCGCTGACGACGAAGACCCGCACGGCGCGTGTTCTATCGCGTCAGCGCGAGCCACGTCCGGGGTCTGACCCCGCCGTTCGGACACGCGCCGCGCGGACACCGCGCCGCGAGCCACGTCCGGGGTGTGACCCCACCGTTCGGACCGGGACGTCGTCGTCGGTCGGGATCCAGTAGCCGAGCGCGCTCGTGCCGGCGCCGAGGAGCTGGCGCTTCACCGGGTCGAGGCGCTCGAGGAGGCCCGGATCGAGCCGGAGGTCGTCGCGCGGACGGATCCAGCGGTGGGTGTACGCGTAGAAGAGGACCTGCCGCGTAGCCGACGACCGGTTGTC
>DASUZD010000070.1:0-9198 GCA_036377055.1 Gaiellaceae bacterium
GTCGTTCTGGGGCGCTGTTCTCGAGCACGCCGAGCTCCAGGCGGACGCGCTCCAACGGCTCGGGATCGAGACGCGTTCGATCATGGGGCACGACCCGCCGGGAACTTTCACGAGCGTTCTCCACCCGCGCCATGGCCGCCATGGCCGCCCGCCGCCCGAGGTGCTCCCCGTGGGCCGGTCGGTGATCGTGCCTGCGAACGGATCGCTGCCGAACATCGTCCTTAGCCCGTCCTCGGTGGCGCGAATCAAGCGGATCCTCGAGCGGGAGCGCTTCGACGTGCTCCACCTCCATGAGCCGATGACGCCAGCGATCTGCGTCGCCGTCCTCGCCCTGGCGCGCTGTCCGGTGGTCGCGACCTTCCACGCCTCGGGCGGCCTCGGCTGGATGCGGCCCGCTAGGCAGGCCTGGGGCTTCCTCGCCGAACGGATCGATCACCGGATCGCCGTCTCCGAGCACGCTGCGACGTCGGCGCAGCGATGGCTCGGCGGCGAGTACGAGATCGTCCCCAACGGCGTGCTCGTTCCGACCGAGGCCGATCCCGCCAATCGCCAGCACCGGATCCTCTTCGCGGGGCGGCAGGAGCCGCGGAAGGGCCTGCACGTGATGCTGCGCGCCTGGCCCGAGATCCGCAGAAGGACGGGCGCGCGCCTCCGCGTCGTCGGCGCCGACCCGCTCGCGGTGCGCCTCCTGCTCGCGCAGGAGCGCGTTCCAGACGAGGGGATCGACGTGCTCGGGTTCCTCGAGCAGGGCGAGTTCACGGCGGAGCTGACCGCGGCGAAGGCGCTCGTCGCGCCCTCGCTCGGCGGCGAGAGCTTCGGCATGGTGCTCACGCGCGCTTTCGCCTGCGCGACCCCAGTCGTCGCCTCGGACATCTCGGGCTACCGCGACGTCATGACGCCCGAGACGGGCGTGCTCGTCCCGCCGGGCGACGCGCAGGCGCTCGCGGCCGCCGTCGTCGGGCTCGTCGACGACGAGGAGCGGCGCCGCGCGCTCGGCGCCTCGGCGCGGGAACTCGCAATCTCGCGGTACTCGTGGGACGACATCGCTCGGCGCCTGGTCGGGATCTACGAGCTCGTCGCTGGGCGCTCTCCGGCCGGCGTCGCAGCGTCTTGAAGGTCCGCGCGCCCCAGCGGATGTGGACGCGCGCGCTGGTCGTCCTGCCGGTCGGCGTCGCGGTCGTCGCGCTCTTCATCTGGCAAGGGCCGAGCTGGAAGGCCGTCGGCGACGCCTTCACGATCGTCCGCTGGGAATGGGTCGCGGGCGCCATTGGCCTGAACCTGCTCTCGGTGCTCGTGCGGTCGTTCGCGTGGCAGACGGTGATCTGGCAGGCGATGCCGGCGCCGCGGCCGCGGTTTCCACTCGTGTTCTCCGCCTTCTCGGTCGGCCTCTTCGCGAACGCCGTTCTGCCGGGGCGAATCGGTGAGCTCGCGCGCGTCGCCGTCCTGAACCGGAAGCTGCCCGGCCGCAGAGGCGCGTGGGCGACGCTCGTGGGCACAGTCTTCGCGCACCGCGTCTTCGACCTCGTCCCGGTCGTCTTGCTGATCGTCTACGTGCTCCTCACGGCGAAGATCCCGCACTGGGCGATCACAAGCCTCGTCGCGTTCGTCGCGGTCGGGGTCGCGCTCTTCGCCTTCGCGCTCGCGAGCGCGAAGCGGCACCACCACCGCGGCGTCGACCTCGAGCTGCTCGGGCCCGTTCGGAGGCTCGTCGCGATGGGCCGTCAGGGGCTGGGCGTGATGCGCGTGCCCGCGGCGGCGCTCCTTGCGATCACCTTCCAGTGGCTGGGCTGGCTCTGCCAGCTGCTCGCGGTCTACACCGCCATGCGCGCATTCGACATCCACGCGCCGCTGCCCGCCGCGGGCGTCGTCCTGCTCCTGATGAACGTCGCGACCGTCTTCCCGCTCTGGCCTGGGAACGTCGGCCTCGTGCAGGCGGCGATCGCGCTGCCGCTCCTCTCCTACGGCGTCAACTACGCGCGCGGCGTCGCGTACGGGATCGGGCTCCAGGCGATCGAAGCGTCGGTCGGCGTCGGGGTCGGCCTGCTCTTCCTCGCGCGCGAGGGCCTCTCGTACACGATGCTGAAGGTCATGCCCGACGCGGCCCAGGCCGAGCCGGCCGAGGCCGAGTCGCTCGAGGAGGGCGAGGCCGATGCCGGCGCGCGTGCTCGCGTGCCCGGCTAGCCTCAAGGGCGTCCTCGGGCCGATCGAGGCGGCGGCCGCGCTCGCGTCGGGGTTGCGCCGCGTCGAGGGCGTGGTGGTCGACGAACTGCCGCTCGCAGACGGCGGTGACGGAACGCTCGAGGCCGTCTTCCGCGCGATCGGCGGCGAATGGCGCACTGCTCGCGTGCCGGATCCGCTGGGAAGGCCCGTCGACGCGCGGTATCTCGTGCTCCGGGACGGGCGCGTGGTGGTGGAGTCCGCGGAGGCGATCGGGCTCACGCTCGTCGCGCCCGAGGAGCGCGAACCGCTCCGAGCCTCGAGCCGCGGCCTCGGTGAGCTCGTCGCCGCCGCGCTGGAGCTGGATCCGCGGGAGCTCGTCGTCGGTCTCGGCGGCGTCGCGACCGTCGACGGCGGCGCGGGGATGCGGGAGGTGGTCGCGGCGTTTGCGCGACCGATCGTCGCGGCGTGCGACGTTCGGAGCCCGCTCCTCGGGCCGCGCGGCGCGGCGCGCGCGTTCGGGCCGCAGAAGGGCGCCGGGCCTCGCGAGGTTGACGAGCTCGAGCAGCGACTCGGCGGAATGGAGGAGTTGGCGCCGTACGCGGAGCTTCCGGGAGCGGGCGCGGCCGGGGGACTTGGCGCTGCGTTCGCGGCGCTCGGGGCGCGACTGGTCCCTGGCGCGGAGCTCGTCCTCGACCTCGTCCGGTTCCAGGAACGGCTGGGCGGCGCGAGCCTCGCGATCACCGGTGAGGGAACGATCGACGCGAGCTCGACGGAGGGAAAGGCGCCCGGGGAGGTCCTCCGTGTCTGTCGCGAAGAGAGCGTTCGCTGCGCCGTCTTCGGCGGCGTCGTCTCGAGCGACGTCGAAGGTGCCGAGCTGTACGAGCTGAGCGGCGATCCGGACCGCGCTGCCGACGACCTGGTCGAGCTGGGCGAGCGGCTGGGGTCGAGTCTCGTCTAGCTCGAAGCGTCGGTCGCTGCGCGGGCCAGCTCCTCGATTCGACCGTGCGCGGCGTCGAGCCTGCTCAGGCAGAAGCGGTAGAGCTCTTCGCCGCGCTCCCAGAGCGCCACCGCCTCGTCGAGCCCTGTCTGGCCGCGCTCGAGCCGCTCGACGATCTGCTCGAGCTCGCGCTGCGCGGCCTCGAACGTCGGCTCGCTCATTCGACGCGTGCTCCGAACGAGCCGTCGGCGACCTCGACCACGAGCGGATCTCCGGGCTCGACGGCGGCCGCCGAGCTGACGATGTCCTCGCCCGAACGGACGATTGCGTAGCCACGCTCGAGGGTCGCGCGCGGCGAGAGCGCGCGGAGCCGCGCCGCGCTGCGTTCCAGCACGCCGCGCTTGCGCTCGAGCGCGAGGGCGGGTGCGCGGGTCAGGCGCTCGTGCGTGGCGGTCACGCGCTGGCGCTCGCGCTCGAGCGTTCGGCGCGCGCCGCGCTCGAGGGTGCCGCGTGCGCCTTCGAGCCGCGCGCGCAGCTCGGTCGCGTCGGGAACGACGAGCCGTCCCGCGGCCGTCGGCGTCGAGGCGCGGGCGTCTGCGGCGAGGTCGCAGAGGGGCGTGTCCTGTTCGTGCCCGACGGCGGAGACCACGGCGACTGGACACGCCGCGACTGCGCGCACGAGCCGCTCGTCGCTGAACGGGAGCAGATCCTCGAAGCTCCCGCCGCCGCGGGCGATCACGGCGACGTCCAGCTCGGGCAGACGGCACAGGGCGCGAAGCGCGTCGACGACGGCCGCGGCTGCGCGTGGGCCCTGCACGTACGTCTCCGCGACGACGACGCGTGCGGGCGGGAAGCGGTCGACGATCGTGGTCAGCACGTCGCGCTTCGCTGCGGCGTCGTTGCCCGTGACGAGCCCGATCAGGCGCGGGATCCGGGGGAGGGGACGCTTCCGCTCGGCGGCGAAGAGGCCTTCGGCAGCAAGCTTCCGCTTGAGCCGTTCGAGCGCCGCCAGGTGGTCGCCGAGCCCGAACCGCTCGATCGAGAGCGCGCGCAGGCGGAGGTCGGCCCGCTGCTCATAGAGCTCCGGCCGGCCGAAGACGTGGACGCGCTCGCCGTCGACGAGCTCGAGTCGGAGCGCGTCGAACTGGCCGCGCGGCATCGCGACGGCGAGGCACGCGCCTTCGTCGGGATCCTTGAGCGTGAAGAAGACTGTCTGCCAGTTGGCGTGGCGGCGCAGCTCGGTGACCTCGCCCTCGATCCAGACGGTCGGGAGCCGCGCGACCCAGTCCCGTACGCCGCGGTTGAAGGCGGCGACGGAGTAGACCTTCCGCTCGCCGCGCTCGATCGGCTCGATCTTCACGTCGCCCAGAATGCCACGCGGGGGGCGGCCGTCGAGCGCGCGTGCCGGGGCGTTTCCATCCCTAGCCCCCACCCACCCACGGGGACCACGAAGTCTGAACGGATCGGCCAACTCGACACGCACGAAACCGCGCCGAGAGTAAGGCCAAGGGGAGCCAGTTTGTCCCACGCCGCCGCGGCGGGCTTTGCCCGTCGCGGCTCACCGACGTGATGTGCGTCGGCGGGCAGTCGTCATGGCGCGCGCGGAGCGCGTGCCGGACTTCCGGACGTTAAAGGAGGATCTCGGCCGCCGTCTTGGGCTCGCAGCCCTGTCTGACGAGCTCGACTGCGCGATGGAGGTCGGCTTCGCTGCCTGCGAGCCGCTCAGCGAGCGGCAGCGGATACCCGGCCTCGATCAGCACGTGGAGGCGCCAGCCTTCGACCTTCGAGCGCTCATTCGATTCGGGTTCGGCAGTCTCGGTCGTCTCGCTCATCGCGGCCTCCGTTCGCCCTCCCATAGACGAACCCTGCCTCTGGAAGTTTGTACGCGTATTGCGCAGAAAACGAGCGCCCTACGGCTGCCGGCCGGCGAGCACGGAGAGCTGCTCCTGGGCGCGCGCGAGCGACTCGTCGAGCCTGCGGGCGAGCTCGCCGAGCCGCGCGTCGAGAACGGCACGCTCCGACTCCGTCTCGGCGACGAGCGTCTGGACCCGGCGGCGGAGATCGGCCTCGGCGTCGGCCAGTCGCTGCTCCAGGTTCGCGACGAACTCGTCGCGCTGCCGCTCCAGTCCGGAGACCGCGCCGCTCATGCGCTTCTCCAGCCGCTGGGCGCCCGCGTCGCCGACCTGCGCGAGGCGCTCGGCGAGCACCTTCTCCGCTTCGCGCGCGAACGCCTGCACGCCGCGCTCGAGCTCGCGCGCGAGCCGCCGCGCCGCATCCTCGCGCTGGCGCTTGATCACGTCGGCGAACTGTTGCCCGGCCGCGTCCGAATAGCTCGTGACCGTACGTCCGACCGCGCGCTCGATCTCCTCGAGCAGGCGCCGCTCGACGTCGGCGAAGTTGGCCTGGAGGCGGCGCGCAGCCTCGGTCTCCTCGCGCTCGACCTGCTCCGCGAGTGCGCGCTCCCGCCGCCGGAGCCGGTCGTTGAGCTCGTGGAGCGCACGTCGCCGATCGGCCTGCGACGCCTCGAGCTCGCCCGCGGCCGCCGCTGCGACGTCCCGAGCCGTCTTCGCGAGCTCCTCGCGCAGTCGTGTGACCGCTGCGCGCTGCTGCTCGCTCTCGGCCTCGAGCCGCTCCGCGTTCGCGGCGATCCGGACTTCGGCTTCGGCGATGAGCTGCCGCTGCCGCTCGCCGAGGCGTGTGATCTGCTCGGCGTACCCCTGCTGGCCGCGGTCGAGGTCGGCCGCCCACTCGGCCAGCCTCTGCTCGACCCGGCGCTGCGTGGCCGCGAGCGCTTCGGTCAACTTCGCGGCCGCCTCCTCCTCCTGCTCCACGAAGGCGCGCCGGCGCTCCTCGGACGACCGCCGCTCCTCCTCCATCAGCAGCGACGTCGCATCCGCGCGTGCCCGGGCGATCGTGTGCTCGAGCTCGACGGCCCGTTTGGCCACCTCGGCTTCGACTGCCTCGTGGAGCCGTCGCTCCGCGCGCGCGAGGTAGTCGTCGACGCGCCGCGCATGCTCGAGCAGCGTCCTCACGCGTCGCAACGCGACGATTGACGCCGTTGCCGCGGTGAGGCCGCCGGCCGACACGGCGAGGCTGCCGCTCGGTCGGAGCGCGAACGCCGCCCAGACCGCGGCAGCGGCGGCTCCGACGACGGCTGCGATCGCCGTCGAGACCCGCGGCGTCAGGCTTCCGCGCGCCGCCGAGACCACCGTCCCCGCGACGACGACGACCGCGCCCGCGAAGACGAGCTGGAAGGCGAGGCCACGGTCCACGCGACCACCCTAGCGCCAGACGTGTCGGCCGACGAGCGCGAGCGCCAGGCAAACGAGCGCCGCCGTGAGCGCCTTCAACGCCAGCTCCGGGACGCGCGACAGCGTTCCCGCGTCGATCGATTCCTCACGCCCGTCTGCAAACCGAATCGTCCCGGAGACGGACTCGACACGTCTCCGTACCGCGCGAACCGGGGTCGAGAGCTGGCGCTGCGCGAGGCTCGAGAACGTCGCGAAGAGCGCGGCCGCGACGGCCTCCGCCCGAATACGCTCGGCCATCGCGAAGTAGCCGGTTATGACCGGGAACCCGCCCCACGAGCCGGCGAACCACCAGTCGCCGTGGAAGCGGCCGCCGAAGAGCTCGAGGTTGTACGCGACGACGAGGAAGCCTCCGCACGCGACGAGAACGAGCAGCCAGAGGTCGCGTGCGATCGCGACGCCGACGCCGATCGCGACCGCACCGGCGATCGAGGCCACCGCGAGCGCGACGAGCGTCCGGTTGCCGATTCGCGTCCGGAGCGGCCGGCCCTGGAGCTCGTCGAGCGCGTGCGCGCCGATCCCGAGCGCGAGGAAGAACGCGGCGAGCGCGAGGCCGAGGAGCGGGAAGTCGAGGTGCGGCGCGAGGCCGGCGCCGATCGCCACGTACGACAGGTGCCAGAGCGTGTACGGCGGGTGGAGGAGCGTTACGTAGTCGCGCCAGCCGCCGGGCGCGAGCGCGTAGAACGCCGGCCGCGCCTCGTGCGTCACGCCTTCCGCCCCCAGACGACCACGCCGCCGGCCAGGCTGAGCCGTCGTGCCCGAGCGTCCTCGATGCCAGCGGCTCGCCAGAGCTCGAGCAGGCGGTCGAGCGGATACACGCGCCAGAAATCGCGGATGCTCGAGCCGAGGAAGTCGCCGACCTCGCGCCAGCCGGGCGAGATCGCGCGGCCGGCGAGCGGCAGCGCGGCGCGCACGTAGAGCTCCCACGCCGGCCGCCAGATGCCCTCGGGAAGCCCGAACTCGAGCATCGCCATCGTCGAGCCGGGCCGCAGCACGCACGCGAGCTCGCGCAGGGTCGAAGCGGGGTCCTCGACGTAGCGAAGGAGGTAGGTGAACGTGAGCCCGTCGAACGAAGCGTCCTCGAACGCGAGTCGCTGCGCGTCCCCCTCGACCAGCCGGATGCGACCGCCGAGCCCGGCCTCGCCGACCCGAATGCGTGCGGTTGCGAGCATCTCCGGGCTCTGGTCGAGCCCCACCACCGAACAGCCGGTGCGGCGGGCGAGCTCGATCGCCACCGCCGCCGTGCCGGTCGCGACGTCGAGCACCGTCTGCGCGGGGCCGACGTCGAGCCGCGAGACGAGGAAGTGCCGCCAGCGCGGGTCCTGTCCGAGCGAAAGCACGCGGCTGTAGCGGTCGTAGCTTCCGCCGAGCGGCGCAAACAGGCGCCGAGCCCGTCTCGTCCGCTCGGAAAGCGCTTCGGTCAAGAGGTCGAGTCTAAGCTTCGGCCGTGGCTCTGAGCGACGAGCTGAGCCGCGTCGCCGAGGCCGCGGCCGCGCACGCGGCGCCGCGCGAGGAGCTCGCCGGGATCCTCCCGAGCGAGCCGCGCGCGGGGCGGCGGGCGTACCTCTGCGCGTTCACCGGCAACGGCGACCGCAGCTGGCTCGCGCTCGACGCAGCCGGCGCGCCGATCTCGAGCCGCGAGCTCCTCCGCGAAGCGGTGTCGATCGCCGCCCTCTGCGAGCTCGCGGACGACGCCGCCGGCGGCGGGTCGCTCGAGGAGCTGCGCGCGGAGCTCGCGACGCTTCGGCTGACCGAGAACCTGCCGGGGATCGACGAGGCCGAGGAGGCCGCGCTCGAGCTCGAGCGGACGCTCGGCGCGCCGCCGCGACTCGCGTCCCCGGAGCACCTCGACGCCGTCGGCGCCGCGACCCGAAAGCTCGAATTGGCGCTCGGCACTGCGGGCGCCTCGCCGTTCGCTGAAGCGATGAAGCAGGGCAGGGTCGCAATCGACGCGCTCACGCAGGAGGTGGAGAACGCGTACAAGGTGCCGCTCGAGTGATGCTCGAGCCTGGCGCGCTGAAAGACCGCGTAGCGCTCGTCACCGGCGGCGGGACGGGGCTCGGTCGGGCGATGGGGCTCGAGCTCTCGCGGCTCGGCGCTTCGGTCGCGGTGCTCGGCCGCCGGCGGGAGCCGCTCGAGGAGACGGTCGCCGCGATGGGCCGGGGCGTTGCGGTTCCGGCCGACGTGCGTGACCCAGAGGCCGTCGCCGCCGCGTTCGACGCCGCCGAGGCGAAACTCGGCCCGCTCACGACGGTCGTGAACAACGCGGCCGGCAACTTCCTCGTCCGCGCCGAGGAGCTCTCGCCGAACGGCTGGCGCGCCGTCGTCGGCATCGTCCTCGACGGCACGTTCTACTGCTCGCGAGAGCTCGGCCGTCGCGTCGCCGAGCGCGGCGGCGCGGGTGGGCAGATCGTGAATGTGATCGCGACCTACGCCTGGACGGGCGGCCCCGGAACGGTGCATTCGGCGGCGGCAAAGGCCGGGGTGCTGAGCCTGACGAGGACGCTGGCGGTCGAGTGGGCGAGGCTCGGGATCCGTGTGAACGCGGTCGCGCCGGGGCCGATCGACACGCCGCAGACGCGCGAACGACTCTGGCCGGACGAGGATCTCCGCCGGAGGCTGCTCGCCAAGATCCCGGCCGGCCGGTTCGGCCGCGAGGAGGAGGTCGCGAACCTCTGCGCGTATCTCGTCTCCGACTTCGCGGCGTACATGACCGGCGAGGTCGTCACTCTCGACGGCGGCGCCTGGCTCGAAAAAGGTATGTTCGGAGCCTGATGGAAGGCGGCGGCTTCA
>DASUZD010000071.1:0-3639 GCA_036377055.1 Gaiellaceae bacterium
CGCCGCCGAGAAACGGCGCGTGGTGCGCGCCCTCGTAACCGACGCCGCCGACGAGCGCCCCCGCTGCGACCACGGCCGCGGCTTTGGTCGCCACAGCGGTCCCTACGGCAGCGCCGCCACCGCCGCCGAAGAGCGACGAGAGCGACGCAGGCAGCGGCACGGCGCCTAGCGCCTTGAACGCGGCGCGCTGTGCGCGCTGGCTCCGCGCGAACGTCGCGCACTCCGGGCACTGGCGGAGGTGCGCACGCAGGGCGCCCTTCTCCGCACGCGGCAGGCGGCCGTCGACCTGATTCGAGATCGCGAGCTCCGCCTCGCCGCACGTGAGCGAGCCCTCGAGCTGCTCCCGGAGCGCCCTCCGCGCGCGGAAGATCAGCGTCTCGACCGCGCTGACGGAGAGGCCGAGGATCTCGCCGATCTCGGAGTACGTCCGGCCCTCGAGCTCACGCATCACGAGCGCGGCGCGCTGGTTGAAGGCGAGGTGCCCGAGGGCGCGCCTGATGTCCTGCGCGCTCGGCGCGTCGTCGTCGACGATCGCGTCCGCCACGTCCTCGTCGAACGCGACCTCCTGGGGGCGACGCGTCGATTGGCGGAAGCGCTGGCGGCAGACGTTGTGGGCGATCGCGATCAGCCAGTTCTGCGCCGCCTGCGGCCGCTCGCCGCGCTGGTACGCGCGATAGGCGTTCAGGAACGTCGTCTGCGTGACGTCCTCGGCGTCGGTCGGGTTGCGGAGCACCGCGAGCGCGTAGTGGTAGACGTCGGCGACGTGCCGTCGGTAGAGACGTTCGAACGAGCGGTCCACACGAGGCCGCTGCGCCAGGAGGGGCGTCATGTCCTAGGAGATACCAGACCGCGCGCGATCTTGCGCCCTGCGGTACCCCGAAAGGGTGGTCATGGAAGCGTCGTCGTCGGGAGCGTCGTCGTGGGCAGCGGTGGCGGCGGCGGGACGAGCGACGTGACGCTGCTCACGGCGGAGGTCAGCGAAGGCACGCTCGGCGCCGTCGGCGTCGTCACCGTCGGCGTCGTGACCGTCGGCGTCGCGGTGGAGGTGGCGCTCGAGGCCGAGCTCGTGACGGTCTCGACGGCCGACGTCGGCGACGGCGCGGCCGGCGACGAAGCGACGGTCGTCGTACCGGGGGCAGAGCCCGGCGACGAGGAAGGCTGCGACGACGTGGACGCGCCGGGGGTCACGGACGCGTCGCCGGAAGGAGAGGGGCCGCCAGGAGCGGGGACGGTTCCGCCGTCCGGGGCGCCTGGCGCCGACGCGTCGGAGACGGCTCCGTGATGGCGAGCGCCAACGGACAGTTCGTCGACGCCGGCGGCTCGCCGATCGACGGAACCGCGACCGTCAGCGCGCCTCACCACGGTCCCGTTGCGCGTCAGGACGGCGTTTCCGGCCGCCGCCGTCGCCGCCGCCGCGGAGTGGCGCGCGGCCGCCGCGTCCCTCGACCCCGCCGGGGAGGCAGTCGCCGTCAGCTGCTTCGTCGCGACGCCGCCGGCGACCACGCCCGCCGCGACGACGATCGCGGCCTTCAGCGCGAGCCCGGAGCCGAGCAGCGCACTGCCGCCCGCGACCGCCCCGGCGCCTCCGAAGAAGGACGCGAGCGACGGCGGAAGCGGGACGGCTCCGAGCGCCTGAAGCGCCGACCGCTCCGCGCGCAAACGCCGCCGGGCGCGGAAGATCAGCGTCTCGACCGCGGGGATCGTCACGTCGAGCGTCTCCGCGATCTCGCGGTACGAGTGACCGTCGAGCTCCCGCATCACCAGCGCCGCGCGCTGGTTGAATGGCAGCTCGCCGAGCGCGGCAAGAAGGTCGCGAAGGTCGATCGCGTCGTCGGCCGGAAGCGGAATCCGCGACAGGCTCTCGTCGAGCGGGACCTCCCGCGGCCGCCGGGAGTTGTGGACGTAACGAGACCGGCAGGCGTTGTGCGCGATCTTGATCAGCCAGTGATCCGGCTTCCGCGGAGACTCGCCGCGCTGGAACGCCCGATACGCGTTCAGGAAGGTCGTCTGGGTGACGTCCTCGGCGTCCGCGGGGTTGCGGAGCACGGCGAGCGTGTAGCGGTAGACGTCCCTCGCGTAGCGGCGGTACATGCGCTCGAAGGCGGCGTCGGTCGCGGACTGCGGCTCCTCCGCGTACGCGTGCATCAACGTGAGAACGCCGGGAGCAGGCGCGGAGTTACGCGCGCGCCGCGGCGCGACGCCGCGGCGGGATGTGGATCGGCCTGCCGAGGGCGACGAGCCCGGCCTCCTTCACGGCCTCGCTCAGCGTCGGGTGCGCGGCCATCCCGTCCGCGACCGTCTCCACGGTCGACTCGGCGTCGAGCGCGACCACGCCGGCCTCGATCAGGTCGGTCACGTGCGGGCCGACCATGACGATCCCGAGCAGCTCGCCGTACCGCGTCTCGTGGATCGACTTGACCCAGCCGGTCGTCTCGTTCTGCATCACGGCGCGCGCGTTCGCTACCCATGGGAACGACCCGACGGCGACGTCGTCGCCGTACTGCTCGCGCGCCTCCGCCTCGGTCAGGCCGACGCTCGCGATCTCCGGGTCGGTGTAGATCGGCCGCGGAACGCCGCGGTTGTCGACGATGGCGTCGTGCCCCATCGCGTTCTCGGCCGCGACCTCGCCCTCGCGGAACGCCGTGTGCGCGAGCTGCCAGTAGCCGGCGCAGTCGCCGACCGCGTAGATGTTCGAGACGGTCGTGCGGCGACGCTCGTCGGCCGCGACGCCCTTGCGCTTGTCGAACTCGACGCCGATCTCCTCGAGCCCGATTCCCTCGACGCTCGGGCCACGTCCTACCGAGACGAGCATCAGGTCGCACTCGACCGTCTCGCCGTCGCCGAAGTGGACGCGCAGGCCGTCGCCGGTCTCCTCGACCCCCGAGCACTGCTTCTCGAGGTGGAGCGCGATCCCGCGCCGGCCGAACTGCTTCGCGAGCTCCTTCGACGCGTCCGCGTCCTCCTGCGGGATCAGCGTCGGCAGCATCTCGATGATCGTCACCTCGGAGCCGAAGCGCTGGAAGATCGAGGCGAACTCGCAGCCGATGATCCCACCGCCGAGGACGACGAGGCTGCGCGGGACTTGCTCCTGCGCGAGGAGGCCGGTGGAGTCGACGCAGCGGCTCGAGTCGAGGCCCGGGATCGGCGGGCGGAGCGGGAACGAGCCGGTCGCGACGATCGCCTGCTTGAAGGTCACGTCCTCCCCGCCTTCGACGGCGATCGTCGACCCGTCCTTGAACCGGCCGACGCCCTTCACCCACTCGACGCCGTTCGCCTTGAAGAGGCTCGCCACGCCGTTCGTCATCTGCTTCACGACGGCCGCCTTCCACTCGTTCGCGGCGGCGATGTCGAGCTCAGGCTCGCCGACGCGGACGCCGAGCTTCGCGAACGTCTCTTCCGCCTCCTTTAGCGCGAACGCGGTCTGCACCCACGCCTTCGTGGGGATGCAGCCGACGCGGAGGCACGTGCCTCCGAGCTCCGGCTCCTTCTCGATGCAGACGGTCTTCGCCCCGAGCTGAGCAGCCCGGATCGCGGCCGTATACCCGCCCGGGCCCCCGCCGAGGACTGCGACGTCGACTTCCATCACGCTCGATCGTACAAATTCGCGAGCGCCCGCCAGAGCGGTGGCCGCGTCAGCAC
>DASUZD010000072.1:0-7508 GCA_036377055.1 Gaiellaceae bacterium
CGAGTCACGTCCTCCTCTCCGACGGGGATCGGATCCTCACGCGGACGCTCGTCTGGACGGCGGGCGTCAAGGCGCACCCGAAGCTCGGCGAGCTCGGGCTCCCGCTCGACGACCGGGGACGGGTGGTCGTCGACGCGACGCTGCGCGTCGAAGGGCTCGAGCACGTCTGGGCGCTCGGCGACGGAGCGCGCGTACCGAACCAGGCGACGCCGGAGCATCCCGACCCCCCGACCTCCCAACACGCCCTGCGGCAGGCGCGGCGCCTCGCGAAGAACCTCGCAGGCGAGCCGAGGCCGTACCGCTACCGGATGCTCGGCCAGGTGGCGACGCTCGGCCGCTACAAGGGGATCGCCGACGTCTTGGGCATCCGGCTGCGCGGCTTTCCCGGCTGGTTCGTCACGCGGACGTACCACCTGTACCAGCTGCCGCTCCTGTCGCGGAAGCTCCGCGTTGTCACCGACTGGACGACCTCGCTCTTCTTCCGCCGCGACATCGCCGAGCTCGGGATGCTCGGCCACCCGCAGCCGCTCTCCGACCGGTGAGCCTCGATCCGCTTCGCGCGCTGCGGCTGCGGCTGCGGACACCGAGGCTCGAGCTGCGGCTGCCGGCGCACGACGAGCTGGTCGAGCTCTTCCGCGTCGCCGAAGCCGGGATCCATCCGCCGGAGGAGATCCCGTTCGGACGGGCTTGGACCGACGACCTCGACCTCGACCGGTTCCTCGAGTTCCACGAGGGCGCGCTCGAGGCGTGGACGCCGGAGCGCTGGGACCTGAACCTCGTGACGTTCCTCGAGGGCCGCCCGATCGGCTCCCAGGCGCTGCACGGCCACAGCTTCGGGCTGACGCGCGAGGTCGGCTCCGGCTCGTGGCTCGGGGCGCCGTACCAGCGCCAGGGGCTCGGCACCGAGCAGCGGGCCGCTGTGCTCGAGCTCGCCTTCGCGGGGCTCGGCGCACGCGCCGCCTATTCGGGCGCTCTCGTGCACAACCTCGCGTCGCAGCGCGTCTCCGAGAAGCTCGGCTACCGGTTCATGTACGAGGACACGCTCAGCCCCCGCGGCGAGCCGATCGCGCATCGGAACTACCGGCTCGCGCGCGCGGACTGGCGCTCGCCCGTGCCAGTCGAGATCGAGGGGCTCGAGCCGGCGCTGCCGCTCTTCGGAGTCAGCTGAACGAGCGCCAGAAGCGGCTGTGCCGGAAGGCGTACGTGCGCTTTAGCGTCACCGGGTCGACGAGGTAGACACCCGGCCTCGAGGCCCCGCTGGCGCACGCGCCCTTGGGCAGGTCGACGACAGCGCGCGAGCCGACCCAGCCCAGCGCGACGGACTCGGGCGCGTTCGGAAGGCCCGGCTCGCCGGTCACGGTGCGGAGCGGACCGCCGCTCACGCGACCGAGGAACGCGACCGGGATCTCGCACTCGCCCGACCACTGGAGCAACAGCCGCGATCCGTCCGGCGAGACGAAGGCAGCCGTCCACCACCCGGCCGGACGGTCGGCGACCTCGGCCGGCCCGAAGAGCTTGCGGAGCGTGCCGTCGGCCTCGCGCACCTGCACAGTCGACGCCGGCTTCGGGTCGCCGAACGGGTACCCGCAGAGAAGGAACCAGCGCGCGCCCTGGCGGGCCGCAGCTCGACATCCCCAGGGAAGGGTCGTCACTCGGCCGCTTCGCACGTCGAGCACGCGCGCGGCGCGCCGTGCGAAGAACGTCACCAGCTCGCGCCGCTCGGAGACGAAGCGGACGAGTCCCCCAAGGAATGTCCAGCGCCCGCGCACTCGCCGCAGGAATGCGCCGTTCGCGAGCTTCAGGCTGCCGTCCGACTCCACGAGCCGCCCGCTCCGCAGCTCCCACCGGTCGCCGGCGGAGTCACGCACCACGAGCGGCCGCGGCCCCGGCGCGAACTGGTCGAGCGCGGGATCGGACACGAGCGAGAACCGCTCGAGGTGGCCGAGCAGCCGCCCGCGCGCGGTCGCGAGCACGAGCTTCGAGCCGGCCTGCACCACGAGGCCCTGGCGCGGGAGTCGCGAGAGGCTGTTCGGGTCGAGCGGACGCCCGAGGTCGTCCGAGCCGGCAGCCGTTCCGGCGAGGAACGCGCAGGCGAGCGCGCCGGCGACGGCTTTGCGCACGAGCGGATGATCTCAGCCGAAGGCGGCCAGAGCGCGATCGAGCCGCTGCTTCGTCTTCAGGACGCCCTCGAAGAGATCGCCGTGATTCCGCACGCGCTCGAGCACGACGTCCATCGTGAACGAAAGCGGATCGAGCTCCTCGGTGACCTCCTCCCACCGCAGCGGCGTCGAGACCGGCGCGCCCGGACGCGGCCGCACCGAGTAGACGGACGCGATCGTCTTCCCCTCGCCGTTCTGGTTCGCGTCGATCAGGACGCCTCGCCGCCTCGACTTCGCCCACACGGTCGTCGCGAGGCCGCGGTGCGTCCGCTCGATCGCGCGGCCGACGATCTCCGCGAACTGCCGGGTGTCGTCGTAGGTGTAGCGCCGCTCGATCGGCACGAGGACGTGCATGCCGTCCGCACTCGAGGTCTTCGGGAAGCCGACGAGCCCGAACGCGTCGAGCGCCTGCTTCACGAGCAGCGCGACCTGCACGGTCTCGCGGAAGCCGACGTCGGGCGACGGGTCGAGGTCGAAGAGGACGAAGTCCGGCCGGTCGGGCTTCTCGACCCGCGAGTACCACGTGTTCATGTCGACGCAGCCCATGTTCACCATCCAGAGGAGCGCCGCCTCCTCGTTCACGAGCGCGAAGTTGACCCACTTCCTGCGCCGCGGCGATTCGCGAGTCGAGACGAGGAACCGCGCGCGCGGAATCCACTCGGGCATGTGCGACGGCGCATCCTTCTGGAAGAAGTGCTCGGCCTCGATCCCGTCGGGGTAGCGGATCATCGTGAACGGCCGGTCGCGGAGGTGCGGCACGAGCACCGGCGCGACCGCGCGGTAGTACTCGATCAGGTCGCCCTTGGTGATCCCCTCCTTCGGGAAGAAGACCTTGTCGAGGTTCGAGAGCTTGAGCGAGCGGCCCGAGGACTTCTCGGGCTGCGCGGGCGCCGGCTCCGCGGGCGTCTCGATCCGCACCTCCTCGGGCGCCTTGTCCTCGCGGAGCCCCTGGTACGACGGCTGCCGCAGCCGGCCGTCGTGCGTCCACTCCGAGAACTCGACCTCGCAGACGAGCCGCGGCTCGACCCAGAGGACGTCGCCCTTGCGGACGCGCGGCATCTTCGGCGCCTCGCCGAACGGCGAGTCGGGGCGCTCCAGCGGACGCAGCTTCTCGAGCAGCCGGTCGATCTCGGCTTCGGTGAAGCCGGTCCCGCAATTGCCGACGTAGACGAGGTTTGAGTCGCTGTAGGCGCCGAGGATCAGCGAGCCGAAGCTCTTCGCGCGGCGGCCGCTTCCCTTCGTGTAGCCGGCGATCACGAACTCCTGCCGGCCGTGCGTCTTGATCTTCAGCCAGTCGCGGCCCCGGCGGCCGGGCTGGTAGTGCGACTCGGCCCGCTTCGCGACGATCCCCTCGAGCCGCCGCTCCTTTGCGGCCTCGTAGAGCGCCGGCCCGTCGTCGAAGACCTCCGAGAGCAGCACGGTCCGGTTGCGCCGGTCGAGGAGCTTCTCGAGCCGATCCCGCCGCTTCGTGAGCGGCTGGTCGAGGATCGGCTCGCCCTCGACCTCGAGCAGGTCGAAGACGTAGTAGACGAACGGGGTCCCCGGCTTGGCCTGCTGCATCGCGGAGAAGCTCGACCGCCCCTGGTCGTCGAGCGCGCAGACCTCGCCGTCGAGCACGCAGTCGGGAGTCTTCGCCGCCTTCACGACCTGCCTCGCGACGTTCTCGAACCGCTGCGTCAGGTCGTTGCCGTTCCGGCTGACGAGCGCGACCTCGCCGCCGTGGAGGTACGCGAGCGCGCGATAGCCGTCCCACTTGACCTCGTAGAGCCAGCTCCCGCTCGACGGCAGCCCCGCGGCGAGCGTCGCGAGCATCGGCGCGTAGCGGCGCCGCGCACCGTCACGCGCGGGCGCGGCCTCGTCGCGCTTGCGGATGATGAGCCAGTTCTTCTCGTCGCCGGAGAGCTTCGCCGGCACGAGCGCCCAGGTCCCGTCGAGCCTCCTCCCATGCAGCCGGACGGTGAGGCCTCCGTTCGACTTCTCCTCGACGAGGTCGTAGGTGCCGGTGTCCCAGATCTCGACCAGCCCGGCGCCGTAGTTCCCCTTCGGGATCTCGCCCTCGAAGGTCGCGTAGTCGAGCGGGTGGTCCTCGACGTGGACGGCGAGGTGCTGCTCGCCGGGCTCGAGCGGCACGCCCTTCGGCACTGCCCAGCTCGCGAGCGCGCCGTTCCGTTCGAGGCGGAAGTCGTAGTGGAGACGCCGCGCGTCGTGGCGCTGCACGACGAAGATCGGCTTCTTGCCCTCGGGTGCGCCCTCCGCGCCGAACGGCTCGGGAGTCTCGCCTCGCTTGCGCTTCCGCTCGTACTCGGCGAGCTTCCGCTGCGGCACGGCCTAAGGCGCCGACTCGTCGGCGCCGACCATCAGGACGTGCGGGCTTCGCCGGTGCGTCCGTCTGAAATGACCGGTCGGCACCTGTGAACTCATTTTCAGAACCGGCTCCTAGGCGGCCTTCGAGGCCTTCGTCTTCTTCTTGGCCGCCGGCTTGCGCTTCCTCGCGGCCGAGCGCTGGCTCTTCGTGCGCTGGACCGACTCGCGCAGCGCCTGCATGAGGTCGACGACCTCGCCCTCGTCGGCCTCTTCGCGCAGCTCGGGGATCTTCCCAGTCTTCGCCTTCGCGCGCAGCAGCTCGAGCAGCTCCTTGCGATAGGTGTCGTCGTACTTCGACGGGTCGAACTTCGCGCTCAGGTTCTCGACGAGCGTCTTCGCCATCTCGACCTCGGCCTTCTGGAGTTTGCCCTTCGAGTCGACCGACTCCGGCTTCCGCACCTCGTCCGCAAAGTACATCGTCTCGAGGAGCAGGACGCCCTCGTACGGCCGCAGCGCGGCCAGGTGCTGCTTCTTCCGGATCACGACTTTCGCGATCGCGACCTTTCCTGTCTTCTCGAGCGCCTCGACCAGCAGCCGGTACGGCTTCTCGGCGCTCTCCTGCGGCAGGAGGTAGTACGCCTTGCGGAAGTAGATCGGGTCGATCTCGTCGAGGTCGACGAAGTCGCAGATGTCGACCGAGTGCGTGAGCTCGACGTCCAGCCGGTCGACGTCCTCGTCGCTGAGCTCGACGTACTTGCCCTTCTCGATCTCGAAGCCCCGGACGACGTCCTCCGGGTCGACATGCTTGCCCGTGTCCTTCCGGACCTTGTCGTAGCCGATCGGCATCAGATCGTCTTTGTGGAGAAAGTGGAACTTCAGCTCTTTCGACTCGGTCGCCGTGAACATCTTCACCGGGACGCTCACGAGTCCGAACGAGATCGTGCCGCTCCAGATCGGTCGCATGCCCCGCTCCGTACCCGGAGCCGTGGCGCGCCGAACGTCGGACCGAGGTTTGTCTTCTTCGAAAGGTGGTAGGACTGCTTCCAAGCGGTATGAGGCACCGCTGTGAACGTTCTCCACCCAGCGGGGGGTTGGGCGTCGAGGCCGGCCACAAGCCGGCCTCGACACGTTCACCACCCGGTGACACACAGGGGAAAACCTTGTGGATGCTGTGGATTGTCGAGTAGCCGACTAGTCGCTATTCAGGCGAAGACGCCGATCGCGCGGAACTTCGCGCGCCGGCGGCGGCGGAGCTCGCCGCGTGGCACCGTCCGGAGCTGGTCGAGCGACTCCGCGAGCGAATCGCGCAGCCGGTCTGCCGCGCCGTCCGGATTCGCGTGCGCGCCGCCTTCGGGCTCGGCGACGATCGCGTCGATCACGCCGAGCTCGAGGCAGTGGAGCGCATCGGGCTTGAACGCCGCGGCAGCCTTCTTCGCCGCCGAGGCGTCGCGCCAGAGGATCGCCGCGCAGCCCTCGGGCGTGATCACCGAGTAGATCGCGTTCTCCTGCATCAGCACGCGGTCCGCAACCGCGAGCGCGACCGCCCCGCCGGAGCCGCCCTCGCCGATGATGCACGAGACGATCGGCACGCCAAGACGCGCCATCACAGCTTGCGAGCGAGCGATCGCGCCGCCCTGCCCGTGCTGCTCGGCAGCGACCCCGGGGTACGCGCCGGGCGTGTCGACGAGCGTGAGGAGCGGGAAGCCGTGACGGTCGGCGATCTCCATCACCCGCATCGCCTTCCGGTAGCCCTCAGGGTAGGGCATGCCGAAGTTCCGCTTCGTGCGCTCGCGGATGTCGCGCCCCTTCTGGTGGCCGACGAGCGCGACGGTGCGGCCCGCGAAGCGCCCGAGCCCGCCGACGATCGCCGCGTCGTCGGCCCGGCTCCGGTCGCCGTGAAGCTCGACGAAGTCCTCGAGCAGCCGCTCCACGTAGTCGAGCGTGTATGGACGGTCGGGATGGCGCGCGAGCTCGACCGAGCGCCAGATCTCGTCAGCGCTCACCTCGGGCTCGGCTGCGAGCCGCTCGAGCTGCCGCTCCAGGCGCTCGAGGTCGCCCGAGAGCCTGGCGCCGCTCAGGAGAGGCAAGCTCTTCAAGCGCGCCAGCCGATCGCGGAGCCGAAGCTCCGCCTCACCGGGCATCGCCGAAGAGCCGCAGCAGACGCGCGAGGTAGGGACGCAGCTCGCGCCGCGGCACGATCGCGTCGAGGTGGCCGAAGCGAAGGTTCTGCTCCGAGAGGGCGAAGTCTTCGGGCAGCTTCTCGCGCGTCGTCTGCTGCACGACCCGCGGGCCGGTGAACGCGATCAGCGCGCCCGGCTCCGCCACGACGACGTCGCCGAGGCTCGCGAAGCTGGCGAGCACGCCCGCCGTCGTCGGATGCGCCATCACGACGAAGAGGGCGCTGCCCGCGTCGTGCAGGTCCTCGACAGCGCAGACGGTCTTCGGCAGCTGCATCAGGGACAGGATCCCCTCCTGCATCCGCGCGCCGCCGGACGCCGTCACCGCGACCACCGGCCGCCCGCCCTCCGCGGCAGCGTCGCAAGCGCGGGACAGCTTCTCGCCGACGACGCTGCCCATCGAGCCGCCCATGAACGAGAAGTCCATCACCGCGAGCTCGCAGGCCCTGCCCTCGATCGCGGCTTGGCCGGTGACGATCGCCTCGCCGAGGCCGGTCGAGACCTCGGCCTCCGCGAGCCGCTCGGTGTACGGCCGCAGGTCGAAGAACTGGAGCGGATCCTCGGAGCGCAGGTCGGCGGAGGTCTCGACGAAGCTGCCCTCGTCGGCGAGGTGCGCGATGCGCGACCGCGCGCGCATCGGGAAGTGGTGGCTGCACTGGGGACAGACCCAGAGGTGCGCCTCGAGCTCGTCATCGCGGTAGTGCGAGTCGCACCCCGGGCAGGTGTTCGGATGCGAGCGCTCCGGGGGCTCGGGCGCGTTCTTGTGCTCGATGGAGACGTCGATCCGGGAGCTCACGGAGGCACGAGTTTAGACCCCGACCCTCCGGCGAGGGTTACAGGCCGAGCGCGGAGCAGAGTCGCTCGAGCG
>DASUZD010000073.1:0-5378 GCA_036377055.1 Gaiellaceae bacterium
CCGCGCAGCTCGTCCTGGCGGGCCTTGATCGATTCGGCATCGTTCTTGCGCGGCCAGCGCTTCAGCTCCACGCGGGCAAGGTTAATCTGCCCCCGTGGCAACCACGGAGGTGAAGGTCGAAGAGCAGATGGAGCGCGAGGCGTATGCCGGCGTGCTCCGCTTCTACGAGCTCGCGAAGAAGCAGGAGTGGCAGGTGCGGGACCTGCCCTGGGGTGAGATCCCGCCGATTCCCGAGGCGAAGGGCACCCCGCAGAAGATCGCGCGCCGCCGCGACATGTGGCGCTCGGTGATCACGCAGCAGCTCCAAGCCGACGAGCTTGCCTGCGAGATGTCCTCACAGCTCCTCAACATCGCCCCGGACCACGAGGCGAAGCTCTACTACTCGACGATGGTGCAGGACGAGTCGCGCCACACGGAGGCGTGGCTCAAGCTCGCGGCGGCGGCGGGCGGGACCACCGAGCGCGACCCGCACCTCGACGAGCTCGCCCACCAGGTGCTCGAGGCGGACACGCTCGAGGAGAAGGTCTTCATGATGCAGGTCTTCTACGAGCGCCTGATCATCGCGCGCTTCCGGCTGATCGCCCGCTCGTCGCGCGGCACGGTTCTCGAGGACCTCTGCAACCGGCTGACCGTCGACGACGGCATCCACCATGGCGCAGGCATGGCGTACGAGCGCGTACTCCTCGAGTCGGCGTCCGAAAAGACGAAGCGGCAGCTCGTGGAGGCGGCCAACCGCCTGCTCCCGGTGTTCGTCTCGCATGCGCTCTGGCGGCCGCGCGAGCGCGCGTGGATCGGCCGCGCGATGGAGTCGCGCGACGTGCAGCGCCTGCGCGAGGACATCGACCTCGGGATCAGGCTCGCGGGGTCGCTCGGCCTCGACGTGAGCGGCATAGAGCTCGACATCTAGTGGCCGCGACTTTGCTGGACGGCCGCGCGCTCGCCGCGAAGGTGCGGGCTGCGGTGAAGGAGGAGGTCGCCGAGCTCGGCGCGCTGCGGCTCGCGACCGTCGTCGTCGGCGACGACCCCGCGTCGCACCTCTACATCGACCTGAAGCACAAGGCGGCGAAGGAGGCCGGGATCGAGCCGATCGACCACCGGCTCCCGGCGGACGTGCCGGAGGACGAGCTGGTCGACTTCGTCCGGGGGCTGAGCGACGACGACGAGATCGACGCGATCCTGCCGCAGCTCCCGCTGCCGGGCGGGCAGGACGAGGCGCGCGTGATCCGCGCCGTCGACCCAGCGAAGGACGTCGACGGCTTCCATCCGCTGAACGCCGGCTACCTCTACCTCGGCCGTCCCACGCTCGTCCCCGCGACGCCGCGCGGCGTGCTCGCGCTCCTCGACGAGTACCGCATCCCGCTCGACGGCGCGCGTGCCGTCGTCGTCGGAAGGAGCGACATCGTCGGCAAGCCCGTCTCCCATCTGCTCCTCCAGCGCAACGCAACTGTGACGATCTGTCACTCCCACACGGACGACCTGGCGCGTCAGACGCTCGACGCCGACGTGCTCGTGGTCGCCGTCGGGATCGCCGGGCTCGTCGACGCCGAGATGGTGAAGCAGGGCGCCGCGGTCGTCGACGTAGGCCAGAACCGCACCGAGGCCGGGCTGGTCGG
The DNA here is from genome assembly GCA_036377055.1 of Gaiellaceae bacterium. Lineage (GTDB taxonomy): Bacteria > Actinomycetota > Thermoleophilia > Gaiellales > Gaiellaceae > DASUZD01. The sequence continues at coordinate 1,614 of DASUZD010000073.1, forward strand.
CGACGTCGATCCGGGCGTGGCCGAGCGGGCCGCGTTCCTGACTCCCGTGCCCGGTGGAGTCGGGCCGATGACGATCGCGTCCCTGCTCCAGAACACGGTTCTGGCAGCGCGTTTTCGGCGCGGGCTGCTTGCGTTCCCCGGTGACTGACGCTACGCTTCGGCGCGCTTAACCCGTTGGTCGGCGGCTCGGTGCCCGGGCCGTCGTTTTCATGTTGTTGAAGGAGGAAAGTTGGCTCAGGGCACCGTGAAGTGGTTCTCGAATGAGAAGGGCTATGGGTTCATCGAGCGCGAGGGTGGCGAGGACGTCTTCGTCCACTTCTCGGCGATCACGATGGACGGCTACAAGTCGCTGACCGAGGGCCAGCGCGTGGAGTTCGAGGTCGTTCAGGGCCCGAAGGGCGCCCAGGCCGCGAACGTCCAGGCAGTCTAGACTTCCTTTCGGAACTCGAACACTAGGGCCTCCGAAAGGGGGCCCTTCTTTTTGCGAGGATCTCTGCACAGATGGCGATCGAACGAGACGAGGTTCTGCACGTGGCGCGGCTCGCGCGGCTAGCACTGACCGACGACGAGATCGACCGGCTCGGGCGCGAGTTGAACGCGATCCTGGACGCGGTCGGCAAGGTCTCGGAGCTCGACCTGGACGAAGTCGAGCCGACCTCGCACCCGCTGGCGCTCGTGAACGTGTGGGCCGAGGACGAGCCGCGACCTTCGCTGCCGCTCGAGGAGGCGCTCGCGAACGCGCCCGAGCGGGCGGGGAGCTTCTTCCGCGTCCCCGGGTCGTGACGGTGCGGGGGACGGATCGTCACGGTGTTGGCACGGTCTCGTACGAGATCCGTGCGTCCACCGCGGCTAGCCTGTTCTCAGGGGTCTCGGGGGACCCCTCGGGGGCACGTGGGGAGGCGTTCGCGTGACCCCCGCGATCGACACGCTTCGGCTCACGGCGGAGGAGGCGATGGGCCTGCTCGAGCGGCGCGACGTGTCCGCCGCCGAGCTTCACCGCGCCTACATCGACGCGATCGCCGAGCGCGACGGCGAGTTGCACGCCTACCTCCGCGTCGTCGAGGAGCCCGAGCCCGGCGCCGACGGCGTTCCGATCGCGCTCAAGGACGTGATCGGCACGAAGGGGATCGAGACGACCGCGGGCTCGAAGATCCTCCAGGGCTACCGACCCGTGTTCGACTCGACGGTCGCCGTGCGCTGCAAGGCGGCCGGCCTGCCCTTCCTCGGCAAGACGAACACGGACGAGTTCGCGATGGGCTCGTCCACCGAGAACTCGGCCTTCGGCCCGACGTACAACCCGTGGGACCCGACGCGCGTCCCGGGCGGCTCCGGCGGCGGCTCTGCGGCGGCGGTCGCGGCCGGGCTGGCGCCCTGGGCGCTCGGCTCCGACACCGGCGGCTCGATCAAGCAGCCGGCCTCGCTGTGCGGGATCGTCGGCCTGCGTCCGACCTACGGGACCGTCTCCCGCTACGGGATCGTCGCGTTCGCGTCCAGCCTCGACCAGGTCGGGCCGACGACGAAGACGGTTCGCGACTGCGCGCTCCTGTACCGGATCATCGCCGGCCGCGATCCCTGCGACTCGACCACGGTCGACGTGCCGCCGGTCGAGCTGCCCGAGGCGGAGGACCTGCGCGGCGTCCGCATCGGCGTCCCGGTCGAGCTGAACGAGGCCGAGGGCATCGAGCCGGGAGTCGCGGCGCGGGTCAGCCGCGCGATCGAGCTCGCCGAGAGCCTCGGCGCCGAGGTCGAGGAGTGTCGGCTCCCGCGCTCGGTCGACTACGGCCTCGCGTGCTACTACCTGATCGCACCGGCGGAGGCGTCGTCGAACCTGGCTCGCTACGACGGTGTCCGCTACGGCTACCGCGCGGCGGGCACGACCCGCGACGAGCTGTACGAGCGGACGCGCAACGAGGGCTTCGGCGACGAGCCGATAAGGCGGATCATGGTCGGGACGTACGCCCTTTCGGCCGGGTACTACGAGGCGTACTACGGCCAGGCGCAGAAGGTGCGCACGCTGATCGCGCGCGAGCACGCGGAGCTGTTCGAGCGCTACGACGTGCTCGTCTCGCCGACCTCGCCGACAGTCGCGTTCAAGCTCGGCGAGCGGGCGGACGACCCGCTCGCGATGTACCTCGCCGATCTGCTCACGATCCCGTCGTGCATGGCCGGGCTGCCCGGGCTGTCGATGCCATGCGGCCTCTCCGAGGGCCTGCCGGTCGGGCTCCAGCTCGTGGGGCCCCAGCTGGCGGAAAGCACGCTCTTCCGCGTCGGCCACGCGCTCGAGCGCGCGCTCGAGTTCGACTTCGTCCCCGACCGTCTGAGGACCGTAGCGGCGTGAGGCGGATCGTCGACACCGCGGCCGAGTTCGTCCCCGCCGCCGAGCGCGTCTTCGGCGTCCAGCCGCGCGTCCTCGACGGCTCGCGCGCGGTCCTGATCGGCGACCTCAAGCTCTCGCTCGAGGCGGGCGAGCGCGAGCTCTGGCTGATCCGGATGCACTCGCTCGCGCTCGAGGAGCGCCTGACGATGGTCGAGGTGCGGGGGTCGATCGAGGACGCGCTCCGCGAGGCGAAGGAGGCCGCCCGTGCCGCGTGAGTGGGAGCCGGTCGTCGGCCTGGAGATCCACGTCCAGCTGAAGACTCGGACGAAGATGTTCTGCCGCTGCGAGGTGGGGTTCGGCGCCGAGCCGAACACGCGCACGTGCCCCGTCTGCCTCGCGCACCCGGGCTCGCTGCCCGTGCCGAACCGGACGGCGATCGAGTGGACGGTGAAGCTCGGGCTCGCGCTCGACTGCGAGATCGCACGTCACGCGCTTTTCCACCGGAAGAACTACTTCTATCCGGACAACCCGAAGGGCTACCAGATCTCCCAGTACGACGTGCCGCTCGCGACCGAGGGACGGCTGGTCGTGCCCGGCGCGGACGGCGACGACGAGGTCGGGATCATCCGCGCGCACCTCGAGGAGGACGCGGCGAAGACGGTGCACGTGGGCGGCGCGAGCGGCCGGATGGTCGGCGCGACGCACTCGGACGTCGACTTCAACCGCGGCGGAACGCCGCTTGTCGAGATCGTGACGAAGCCGGACATCCGCTCCGCCGACCAGGCGAAGCGCTTCCTCCAGCTCCTCCGCCAGACGATCGTCGAGCTCGGGATCTCCGATGCCGAGATGGAGAAGGGGACGCTGCGCTGCGACGCCAACGTCTCGGTGCGCGAGGTGGGGGAGACCGGCTTCCGCACCCGGACCGAGCTCAAGAACGTGAACTCGTTCAACTACGTCGCGCGCGGGATCGAGGCCGAGGTCGCGCGCCAGATCGCGATCTACGAGGCCGGTGGCGAGGTGGAGCAGGAGACGCGCGACTACGACCCCGCGACGGGGACGCTCTCCGTGCACCGCTCGAAGGAGGAGGCCGAGGACTACCGCTATTTCCCGGAGCCGGACCTCGTGCCCGTCGAGCCGCCCGCCGAGCTCGTCGAGCGGCTGCGCGCCGAGCTGACGGAGCTCCCCGGCGCGCGGATCCGCCGGCTCGAGGAGCAGGTCGGCTTCGACCTGGCCTCGGGGCTCGTGACGAGCGGGCGCGCCGACCTCTACGAGCGCGTCGTCGAAGTCGGGGCCGAGCCGCGCGCCGTCGCGAACGTGCTGATGAACCAGTTCGCTGGGACGGGCGTTCCGCCGGCCGCGGTCACGGCCCGCGAGCTCGCGAAGCTGATCGACGCGCGCGACAAGATCCCGCGCGCGTCGTTCATGGAGGCGCTCGCAGCGAGCGGCGA
>DASUZD010000074.1:0-31000 GCA_036377055.1 Gaiellaceae bacterium
GCCTCGCTCACCTGCTCGCTCGCGCCGACGACCTCGAGCTCGGGGTGGTTGGAGAGCGCGTCGCGAAGGTTGTCGAGGCCTTCGCACGAGCCCGTGAAGTAGACGCGGACCCGCTCGCGGGTGGTGTCAGTGGTCTCGGTCATCTCAGCCTCCGTAGTTCCCGTCGATGAGCGCCCTCTGGGCCGGCCGGAGGCCGTCCGTGAGGATGGTGCGAAGCGTCTCGATGCTGTCCGGGCTGTCGGCGTCCTTGACGGGCGCGCGCAGCTCGAGCCACCAGCCCGTCTGCGCGTTCCCGGAGCCCTGGCCGGCAGCGTTCATGGACGTGAAGTGCAGCTTCTGCGACTGGTTGTCGGTGACGGCCAGCATCACCGTGAACTTGTCGCCGAGCGCGCCGCTGCCGAGCTTCGACGAGGCGCCGCCGCCCGACGGGGCGCGCAGCACCTTGACGTCGCGCAGGACGATGCGCGTCGCGACAAAGGTGTTGCTCGACTGGCCGAGCTTGTACTTGAAGTTCGCGACGAGGTCGACGTGGTCGCCGGCCCGCAGCGTTCCGGCCAGGAGCTGGTTCGCGTCACCCGGGAGGATGTACGCGCGCAGCGTGCCCTTCAGCTGGCTGCGGACGCCGATCTCCTGCTGGGTCGAGAACCGGTTCAGCGTCACCTGCTCGCCGGCGTAGATCGGCTGCGACGAGATGTAGGTCTTGAGGTCGCTCGGCCTCGAGATCGCGCCCGGGGCGACGGCGGACTTCGTCACCTTCTTCGTCGACAGCATCTTCGCCGCCTCCGAGCCGGGGGTGTTGGCGGGGATGTCGTGGGCGGCGACGTAGACCGTCACGTGCTTCTCGCCCTGCTGCACGTGGTGCTTGTAGCTCGAGACGTAGTAGCTCGTCATCAGGGCCGCGAGTGCAGCGAGCACCACGGCGATCAGGATGTTGCGGACTCGGTAGGTCATGGCGGCGTGCTCTTTCTCCTATCGGTTGCGTCAGTCGACGAGTTGAACGGTGTGTGCTCCGAAGTTCGGGCCGCCCCCGGTGGAGGTCGTGGCGGCGAGGCCGTCCCAGATCACCTCGGTGAACCAGCCGGTGATGGTTCCGGTGTTGCCGCGGGCGTCGAACGACTCGATGTGGAAGCCGACCCACCCGATCACGTGGTACTCGGCGTTCGAGCCCTGGCCCGTGAGGGTGTCGTAGACGGGGAAGAGCATCTCCGTTCCGAGGCGGTTGGTCAGGGCGTCCTGGATCTGCTGCGAGTTGAACTTGACGCCTGGGTCGGAGAAGTAGCCCCCGAGCGGGAGGTAGTTCTGGAAGCCCTTGTTGATCCAGTCGGCGAGCGTCGAAGCGCCGCTCGTCCCCTGGGCGCCGTTCAGGAGGTTGACGAGCGCGAACGCGCCCGGCGCCCCGGTGTCGCCCACGGGGATGGTGGTCTCGTTCTGCTGGCCGAAGCAGGGGCAGCCGGCGCCGGACAGCATCGGATGGGTGTTCTTGACGGCGATCGGCGCGACGTACTTCGCCGAGGCCATTCCCTCGGTCTGCGCCGTCGCCCGCGCGCCCACGTCGACCGAGTCGATCCCGAAGAGCTTCGCGAAGAAGCCGGGCGAGGGCCGCGTGATGCGGACCGTGATCCGGTCGTTCGGGACGATGTTGCTGGAGATCGAGTAGTCGCTCGTCGCGAGGTCGGGCGTGTTCTTGTTCGCGTAGCTCGCCGCGAGGCCGGACGCGTTGCCCGGGTTGTCGGGCAATGACTGCGCGCCTGCGAGCGCGGCCGCGTCGGCGGTCGACTGGAGCTGCCGCTTCGCGCGGTACCACGAGCCCACGTCGAGCACGAGCGCGGCGAGGCCCACGAGGGAGAGCAGGAAGACGCACATCAGCACCAGCGCCTGGCCGCTCTCGTTGCGTCGCTTCGCGGTCATGGGTTCCCTTTCGGCTGTTTCAGTCGACGAGTTGAACGGTTCGTGCGCCGAAGCTCGGACCGCCGCCGCCCGGAGTCGTCGCGGGAAGCCCTTCCCAGATCACCTGCGTGAACCAGCCGGTGATGGTTCCGCTGTTGCCCTGCGGGTTGATCGACTCGAGGTGGAAGCCGACCCACCCGATTACGTGGTACTCGGCGTTCGAGCCCTGGTTCGTCAACGTGTCGTAGACGGGGAAGAGGAGCTCGGTGCCGAGGCGCTGGGTGAGCGCGTCCTGGATCTGCTGCGAGTTGAACTTGACGCCCGGGTCGGAGAAGTAGCCGCCGATCGGCAGGTAGTCCTGGTAGCCGTTCTGGATCCAGTCGGCGAGGGTCGACGCCCCGCTCGTCCCGTTCGGTGCGTTCAGGAGGTTCACGAGCGCGAACGCGCCGGGCGCGCCGGTCGCGCCGACGGGGATGGTGGTCTCGTTCTGCTGGCCGAAGCAGGGGCAGCCGGCGCCGGCGAGCATGGGGTGCGTGTTCTTGACCGCGATCGGGGCGACGTACTTCGCCGACCTCATGCCCTCCGTCTGCGCCGTCGCGCGCGCGCCGACGTCAACGGAGTCGATCCCGAAGAGCTTCGCGAAGAAGCCGGGGGAGGGGCGCGTGACGTGGACCGAGATGCGGTCGTTCGGCACGATGTTCGTGGAGACCGAGACGTCGTTCGTCGCGAGGTCGGGCGTGTTCTTCGCGGCGTAGTTCATGGCCAGCGAGGTGGCATTGCCCGGCGTGTCCGGAAGCGCCTGCGCCCCCGCGAGCGCTGCCGCGTCGGCGGTCGACTGGAGCTGACGCTTCGCGCGGTACCAGGAGCCGACGTCGAGGACGAGCGCCGCCATCCCGAGCAGGGACGCGAGCACGACCACGGTGAGAACCAGCGACTGGCCGCGTTCGGCGCGCCGGCGCGTCACTCGACCCGCTCCGTGGTCGAGGCCGCCAGGAAGCCGGACTTGACCACGAGGCCGAAAAGGCTGATCGAGTACGGATACTTCGCGGTCGCGGTGACGTCATCGGCGTGCTTCCAGCTCGACTGGCAGTCCGGCTGGAGCTTCGACTGGTCGAGCCCGGACGAGGCCTGGATCGCCGCGACGCAGGCGCCGCGCGGATCGCTCGTGAGCGCGCTCACCGCACCTTTCCGCGCGCCCGCTCGGGTTGCGTCGGTCAGCGCGATGTAGTTGTTGAAGACGATTCCGAATTGGATGACCGCGAAGAGGATCAGGCACAGCACGGGCAGCGCGATGGCGAACTCGACCATCGTCTGACCCTTTTCGCTTCGGAATGTGATGCGGCGGCGGCTGGTGTTCATTTTGCCTTTCGGCGAGAAGTAGACGGTGGGCTCCCGGAGGAGCCCACCGTCGCGGGGATTCACGGAAGGAGGCTCACGACGCGATTGATCGTGCCGCTGATGCCACCGGAAAGTGCAGTGAACACGGCGACCGTGGCGACACAGATGACGGCGAGCGTGACTCCGTACTCGGCCATCGTCTGACCTTCCTCGCGCTTGCAGCCTGCGCGCAAAAGATCGACCACCTGGGCGATGCTCGGCATTTTCCGATTCCCTCCTTTCCTTCGAATCGTGGTGCTACGGCAGCAGCTTCGTGACCTTGCTGATCGAGGCGCTGATACCGCCCGACAGTGCGGTGAAGACGGCGACCGCGCCGATCGTGATCACGGCGAGGACGACGCCGTACTCCGCCATCGTCTGACCCTCCTCCTTGCGCCAATGCGTCCGGAGAAGCTCAAACCACTCGGAAAACGTCATGTTCGAATTCACCTCCCTTCCTGTTTCGCTCGAGCGCGCCGACCGGCGCACAAACCTGCCTGTCTTCGAGAGCGAGTGTGTGTTGCGAATACCTGCACGGCTCACGCCGAGGGAACCTCCGTCTTTGGTTGGCGAGGCCGCAACGCCATTCGCGTCAACTGGGCCGAACATCGGTTCCGTCTTCGGCGTAGGCATATCCCTCAACAAGGGGAAAGCCCTGGCCGTACCCCCGAACGAGGGAGGGGGGGTGACGGCGGCTCCCCGATACGGGGGGCAGTCCGCTCGCGGCCGCGGATTCAAGTAACGATCCGCGCCGATGCAGCGGCCTCGGCGCTCGACGAACTGGAGCCAAGGCCAATGCATCGCAACTCACACCCCGGGCGGTTCCTCTTCCGCCTCCTCTTCGTGTCGGTTCTCGGGTACGCCTTCGCGAGCCTGCGCGGCGATCGCACCCGCGCGCTCGCCGGGCGCGAAACCGAGCCGGCGTTCCGGCCGCCGCTCGAGCCGGCCGATCCCCGGCCGAAGCCGGCCAAGCGCCGCCCGACCTCGCGTCGCGTCGCGCTCGGAACCCTCTTGACCGTGATCTTCTTCGCGGGCGCGGCGTTCACCGCCGGCGCCGGCAACGAGGTCGCCGCGAAGCTCGACCAGAACGACGCGGCTGCGCCTGCGACCTCCGACCAAGCGCCCGCCACGGCCGATCCGTCCACGGCTGACGCAGCGCCCACTGGCGCTCCCGACGCCGCCTCGGCGGCGGCCGCACCCGCCGCGGCTCCGGCAGCCGCGCCCGCGGCCGACCCGAGCGCGGCGCCGGCCCCGACCGACGCGCCCGCCGCTGCCCCCGAAGCGGCTCCGGCCGCCGATGACGACGCAGTCGCCGGCTCCGGGTCGGGCGCCTCGGCTCAGGCGAGCTCGGCTCCTGCCGCGAGCGCGGCGACGGCCGCTCCGAAGGCATCGGCGCCCACGGCGCCTCAGGCCGCTCCGCGGAAGAAGGCCCGCGTCCAGCTGCCGTACGTCCTCCCGAAGCAGAATCCCGCGGCGCGTCCGACCGTTCGGCGGAAGGGAGCGCCGCCGGCGCCTGTCCGCGCGACCGCACGGCAGGAGGCCGGGGAGAGCCCCGACCTCGCGCCGGTCGTCTGGCTGAACCGCGTGCTTCCCGACCCGACCCCGCCGTCGCGCCGCCTCGACGCGCGGTTCGCGAAGCGGCTGAGCCTCGTCGCGCGCCGCGCGCACGTCGACTGGGCGCTGATGCTCGGGATCGTGCGCGCGCAGGGCGCCACCGGCTCGGTGCCTGCGACTCGGCGCGAGCTTCGTGTCCTCGCGTCCCGGCTCGCTTCGCTGAAGGGCGGCGACGACTGGAACGCGGCGCTCGCCGTCACCGGCCTAACTACGACCGCCGACCAGGCCGTTGCGCTCGAGCACTACAACCGCGCGGTCGGTCTCCGGGCGCTCGCCGACGGGCTCCAGGCGCACAAGGACCAGCTCGTCTCGCGCGTCCTCAACGACGGCCGGATCTCGATCTACCCAGGCGGTCGAAACGACCTCGCCAACGGGCGCGTGAACATCCGCGTCGTCGTCCTGATGGAGTACCTCGCCGACACGTTCGGCCAGGAGACGGTCTCGTGCCTGATCTCGGGCCACCGGCTGTACGCGCGGCCCGGCGTCGTCTCGGCGCACATCTACGGCGAGGCGATCGACATCGCCGACCTCGGCGGCGTCTCGATCTACGGCCACCAGGAGCCGGGCGGGCTGACGGAGAAGGCCGTCCGGTCGATCCTGCTGCTGCCCGCCGAGCTCCAGCCGAAGCAGGTCATCTCGCTGCTCGGCCTCGGCGGCCCGTCGTTCCCGCTCGCCAACCACTACGACCACATCCACGTCGGTTATTAGAAGTGGGGGAACCCCTGGTTCCCCCACTAGCCCCTTCCTTGCACGCGTGTGCGCCGGCTCTTGTGTTAGCGGAGCCGGCGCAGCGCGACGCGATTCCGCGGTTGCCTCTCCTCGGTGAGCCTCCCGCCGGGCGGAGCCCGGCTCCGGCGGCGGCTCGCGTGGCCTCCGACGCTGCTTTCTGAACAGCCCCATACGCGGCCTTCAGGGTCTCAGCTGTGGCTCGTGCGCGCGGTTCGTGCGAGACCGGGATCAGACTCAGGCTCTTAAGCGGCGTCCCGCCGATGTCGAGCGAGCCGAACACGGCTCCGCTAATCGACTGCTCTTCGCCGGCCGATAAGTGGCGCGTGAACGTCGCTCGCATCGTCGACGGCGCAGGCCTGACCGTCGTCGAGCGCTGCTCGATCGCGGACAAGCCCTGGTCGCGGATGCGCGGGTTGCTCGGGCGCAAGTCGCTTCCCCCGGGCGAGGGCATCCTGCTCCGGCCGGCCGCCTCCGTGCACATGTTCTTCATGCGGTTCGCGATCGACGTCGTCTGGCTCGACCGCGAGCTCCAGGTCGTCGGCGTCACGCCCGAGCTCCCTCCGTGGCGAATGGCCGGCCGTCGCGGCGCCCACTCAGCGCTGGAGCTCGCGGCCGGCGAGTGCGAGCGCCGCGACGTGCGAGTCGGCGACCGGCTGCGCATCGAGGAGCCGAGCGAGCGGGCCGTCGCCGCCTGATCGAGATCCTTCGCAAGAAAACCGGAGCCGGGGCGTCTAAAAGGACAGGCCTGCCGAGACCTCCTTCCTTCCCTGGAGCGGTGTGCACGGTGGGTCGCGCCAGCCGGGCCGGGCGGTGGGCCGCAGACCGTCCGGCCGCTGGCATCCCCGTCGGAAGACGGGAACGAGGGCGTCGGGCGGCGGGCCGCAGTCCGTCCGGCGCCCACCTTTTCAGCAGCGGACGATCGCTTGCCCCAACGTCGCACAGGTCTCCGAGCAATCGGCAGTCGGCTTGCAAAGCACCGGCGGCCCGAACGCGCGCACCGAGCCCGGCCCATCCTTGACGAGGACGCGCCCCGTCGGGACAAACACGGCATCGACCTGAGCGCCGGGCGTGTGCGTGAGCGTCCAGGTGATGTCGAGCGTCACCCGGCACGACCAGAGGAAGACGATGTCCTGGCCCGTCGTCAGCGGCTGGTCGAGCGGAGCGAATCTCCGCAGCGCGACCAGCCAGCTCACGAGGACGCTGCCCGCATGGACGGACTTCAGCTCGTGACCGTCCACGAACAGCGGCCAGAGCTGATTCGGACGGTCGGTCAACACCGCGGTGACGGTCCCGCTGGAAGAGCCGTCGGCGGGGACAAGGGCCTGCGGTCCCTCGCCACCCCGGGTGAACATCTGCCAGGGCGGCTGGACGCGTCGACTGTCGACCTGGTCGCGGCACGATCGCGGCAGCGGGCGGCAGCGGCGGGCGCCACCGCCGTAGGTCGCCGTCCACCGCGATGCGCGGCCGTTCTGGATCCAGCCGACCTCCCACCGGCCGAGCCGGCCCGCGTTCACCGCGTCGAAGCTGACGTCCGCCGTGAACTTGAACGTCGGGAGCGGCACGGGGCCGACCGTGCCCGTTTTCGGATTTACGCCGCTGCCGGTCTCGCCGGTGTCGAAGAAGAGCTTCGTGTCGGGTGGCGCCTTACCGGGGCGCGTCACGCGCTGACCCGGCTGCTGCGACCGCTCCAGCAGCGGCTGGCAGACCGTGAGCTCGATGCCGTCCCGCGTTCGGTCCGTCTGGCACTTCGGCTGCGTGCGCAGCTGGCAGAAGGGGACGATGTTGCCGAGGACGGTCGCCGCGCTCCCGACCTCCGCCTGCACCGGAGCGGCGAGCTGACAGGCGAGGCGGCCGGCGCGCCAGAGCGCGAAGCTGCGGATCGCTCGCACAAGGGCACGGTCGAGCCGAGCCCGATCGTTGCGGGCTGCGTCCCGGAAGATGATCGTCGGCGGAGCATGGACGAGGTCGCTCGGCTCGAGGACGAGCGCTGCGTCCTCGCCCCTCGGCACCAGCAACCAACGCTGCGTCCCGTGTCGGCGCGCGACCTCGACGGCGGCGCGGAGGTCGTCGCCGAAGATGCCCGCGAGCGCGCCGGTGTTGATCGCTGCGATTGCCTCGCCGGCCGCCGCGGCGTTCGGCCCGCGCAGCAGCCGCTGGAGCGAGAACTTGGCGCTCACGTCGATACGCGGATCCGTCGGATCGACGCGGACAGGCGACGCCCCCTCGTACTCCACCCCGCCGCGCACCACGCGGGTGTCGCTGTGCAGGCGCCAAGCTCCCGTCTCGCCGTTCGTCGCCTCGACCTCGCTGTCGTAAGCCCGACTCCCGGTGTTGCAAGATCGGTGCCAGGCCGCGCATCGCGAGCATGGCGCGACCCGAAGGCCTCGAGCGAAGGTCGGTTCGCTTTCGGCGCGTCAGGTCTTGCAAACGAGCGTTGTGTGCTCGAATGCAAGACCTGGCAGACCGCGCGAGCGATTGCTACCCGTGGCTGAAGCTGCGCCGCGCCGGCAGGCTCGTGAGGCGCGACTTGTCGCGAGCGCGCAGCGTGATCGTGAAGCGGCCGGGGCCGCGGAAGCGGGGCGCGGGCCTCCAGTGCCGCGTGTAGACGCCGCACGGGACCGGCGGTGCGAGCGTCGCGAAGCGGCGCGTGTAGGAGAGCTTCCCGGGCCGCGAGTCGCGCTCGATGATGGTCACGTTCTTGAACGAGTCGTCGCAGATCCGGACGCGCGCGTACAGCGTCCGACCGAGGAATCGCGCCGAGATGATCCGGAGCGACGGACGGTGATTGACCACCCGCGTCGCGGGCTGCACGATGTCGGTGAGCGCCGAGGGCACGGTCGTCGAGCCCTTGGCGTTCTTGGCGGTCACGAGCACCCTCAGCCGGAACCCGACGTCGGCGCCGTTCACGGTGTACGTCTTGCCTGTGGCGGACAGGTTGGAGCAGATCGCGACGTCGGCGTCGCACTGCTGCCACTGATAGGCGAAGGACGTGGGGTTCCCCGTCCAGCTGCCGTTCTCGGCCGTCAGCACCTGGCCGGCCTTGGCCGTGCCGCTGATCGTCGGCCTCGCCGTGTTCCTGGGCGGATTCCCGGCCGCGGCGACCACCGCGGTGGGCGCCGACCGAGCCGTCGCCGACCCGTCCGCGTTCTTCGCGGTGACGTCGACGCGCATCGTGTGCCCGGCGTCCGCACCGACGAGCGTGTAGGTCTTGGCCGTCCCGTTCGAGACGCTCACGCAGCTCCCGCCGCTCGTGTTGCAGCGCAGCCACTTGTAGGCGAATGAGGTTGGCGAGTTGCTCCAGGTGCCGTCGCTCGCCGTCAGCGTCTGGCCGACGGTCGGCGTGCCCGAGATCGTCGGCAGCGCTGTGTTCACCGGCGCGGCTTGCGTAGCCGCCGAGCCCGCGCCGGAGATCGCCATGTAGGCGACCGTCGACGCGGCGGCGAGCGCGGCAGCCCAGCGTGCCCTCCCTTGTTTGTGACGAATGTTGCGCATGTTGGCTCCCCTGTGGATGTCCGAGTCCGATTCCCGCTTCAGACACGGAAAACCCCGCTCGTGGCGGATTTCACAAGACCCGAACATCTTGGGCAGCGCGGCGCGGGGGGAAGGCCGCCAGGGCGGCCGATCTACAGGGGGCTGCGGCCAGTCGTGTCAGATACCCGCGATGTCAGACGCGACCTGGGGAGCCGTGACGGGCGCCGGTCCTACGAGCGTGAGAGCGTCGTCCGCGTGCTCGATCAGCGCTTCGTCGTGCGTCGCGCAGATCACCGCCGCGCCGGTCTCGCGCGCGAGCCTCGCGAGCAGATCGCCGACCGCCCGCGCGTTGGCGTTGTCCAGGCGCGCGGTCGGCTCGTCGGCGAGCAGGATCGCCGGTCGTGCAGCGAGCGCGCGCGCGATCGCGACCCGCTGGCGCTCACCCGCCGAGAGCCGGTCGGCGCGATGGTCGAGGCGGGCGCCGAGGCCGACCTCGGCGAGCGCTCCCGCCGCGTCGCCGGCAGCCCCTCGCACCTGAAGGCCTAGCTCGACGTTCTCGCGCGCGCTGAGATGCGGTACGAGCCCCGGCTCCTGCGTGACGAGCGCGATGTGCTCGCGGCGGACGGCGGCGACGCTCGCACGGCTCAGGCGTCCGATCTCCTGGCCCTGGACGACCACATCGCCGGCGGACGGGCGATCGAGGCCGGCGAGCAGGTGGAGGAGCGTCGTCTTGCCGCTGCCGGACCGGCCGACGACGGCGGTGAACATGCCGGCGTGGAACGTCCTCGAAAGCTCGTCGAGGACCGGACGCGCTTCGGGCCCGAACCGCTTCGTGAGCCCGCGCACCTCGGCGGCCACCGTGGCCGGCCGTTGCGGCCGCCGGTCGAGGGTCGCCGGCCGCGGCTTGTCGAGCCGCGCGGGCTCGGAGACAGGCGCGATCGCGACCTCGCGGCCCCGCAGCTCGGCATGGAGCCGCCGCGCTCCGCCGATCGCGTCCAGGAGCGAGTCGGGGAGCCTGATCCAGCCGGGCTCGGTCACGACGAGCGACCTCGGCTGACCCGGCTTGCCCTCCTCGACGACCCGGCCGTCGCGAACGTGAACGAGGCGGTCGGCGATCGCGGCCGCAGCCTCGTCGTGGCTGACGACGAGGGCGGCGGTTCCGTGTTCCCGTGCGAGCTCGGAGATGAGCTCGTAGACCGTCTGGGCGTTCTCCTGGTCGAGCTCGCCGGCCGGCTCGTCGGCGAGGAGCAGCGGCGGGCGGTGGACGAGCGCGGCGCAGAGCGCGACGCGTTGCTGCTCGCCGCCAGAGAGCGTGGCCGGCCGGTCGTCGAGGCGGTCGCCGAGGCCGACGCGCTCGAGGAGCGCAGCCGCCGCGGCCCGAGCGTTGTGGCGCGGGGTGCCGAGGAGCTCGAGGCTGAGCGCGACGCTGTGCACGGAGGAGAGGGCCGGCGAGAGGGCACGGGCGTAGTGCTGGTCGAGCAGCCCGAGGTGGTGCGCGCGGAACCGCGTGATCGCGGCCGGGCCGAGGTTCCCGACGTCGTAGCCGAGAACGTGCGCGCTCCCTGCCGAGAGGGAGTCGAAGCCGGCGACGACGCGGAGCAGCGTCGTCTTGCCTGACCCGCTCGGCCCGAGCACGACGACGACCTCGCCCTCCTCGACACTGAGCGAGAGCCCCTGGAGCGCGACGGCCGTTCCGCCGGCGGAGTGGTGGATCCGGAACGCGTCGCGGACGTCGATCGCGGCGGTCATTCGAGGCTCCAGGACGCGCGTTCGGGCCGCTGGCTGCGGAACGCCGTGAGCGACGTTCCTTCGGCCACCGCAAGCGCCACGATCGCCAGGGCGACGATCGCGAGGCCCGACTCGAGCCACGCCGGGTCGAACCGGAGCGGCGGCTCGGGCAGCGCAGTCGTCGCCGAGATGCGGACCAGGGACACGACGAGCCGCGAGAGGAGCGCTCCGAGGGCGGCGCCGCCGGCGAGCCCGACGATGACGAGGATCACCGCACGCGTGCGGAGCTGGGCGCGCAGCCGTGCGGGCGGAACGCCCTGCGCCTCGAGGTCGGAGAAGTCGCTGCGCTCGTCGCGCACCTCGCTGAGCACGCCGACCCAGAAGCCGAGCACGGCAAGTGCGAGCGCAACGAGGGCCGACGCGTCGAGCGCGCGCCCGGTCGCGCGCGCGAGGGGATCGCCGGCGAGCTGACGCTCGATCGCTGCGCGCGAGGTGACGACGAGGCCCGCGAACGGCCGCCGTCGCAGCGCCGCGGCGGCCGCGGGCTCGTCGCGCGCCGAGAGCCACACCTGGTTTGGCGTGCCCTCGCCGGGCGCGTCGGCGTCGATCGCCGTCCCGAGCCACGCGCCGTCCGCGAGCACGAACGGCCCGGAGGACGCCGGGACGGTCGGCATCCGCGACGCGACGCCCGCGATCCGAATGGTGATGGCGACGTCCTGGAAGTCGAGCCTCGTCTCCTTGCCGACGCCACCGGCCGCAGCCGCGATGTCGGGCGAGACGACGACCGGCATCGGTCGCCTGTCGGTCCCCTCGGTAGGTCGGAAGACGAGCCGGGCGCCCGTATCGGCGAAGGCGACCGACAGGCGGACGCCGTCGTGCGTTCGCCTCGCGCTCCCGGCACGGCGAAGCGACCAGCCGGCCCACCGCGTCAGAGGCCGCGGCCCGTCTGCCCTGAGCGGCCCGAGCTGGACGACATCCGACGGCGCCCGCGCCACGTTGCCCTCCGCCTCGTCGTGCGCGAGGAAGAACTGCTCGTCGACCGGGAGTGCGATCCCGAGGCCGACGACGTCGACGCGCTCGCCCTTCGGCAGGTCGGCGGTGACGACGCTTGCGCCGCGGTGCACCCGCCCGAGCCGGAGCAGGTGCACGCGCCCGCGCTCGTCCCGAACGGCTAGCGAGAGGACGAGGTCGACACCACCGACGCGGACGGCCAGTCTCAGGCGCGTCGCTCCGCGTGGCACCCGAACGCCCGCGAGCCGAGGCTCGCCGGCCTGGGCCAGAAGCCGCGCGATCTCGGACGGCGCCAGCAGCGAGAAGTCGCTGCGCCAGCGGAGCCGGCGGATCGCCGCCGCCGGCAGCCCGAGCACGGTGGGCGAGAGGACGGCGGCTCCCGCGCCGGGCGTCGTCGCGCCGATCCGGAGGACGGGATACGCGGCGCCGCCGCCGATCCGCGCGTAGCGTGCAAGCGGGGCCGCATCGAGCGGGCGAGTGGGGGGTGGGCCTTCGGCCACGGTGAAGTCGAGCGGCGCCTCGAAGGCCGCCTGGTCGACGGAGCCGCGGGCGAGCGTCGCTCGGTACGTGGCGGCGAAGAGCGCGAGGCCGAGCGCCACGGCGACGAACGCGCAGCTGACGACCGTTCGCGAGGGCGCCCGCGCCAGCGCGAGCACGGCCAGGCGCAGCCCGAACGCGCTGTGGCGGGTGAGCCGCTCGGCGGCCCGCATCGCCGGCCCGAGCAGCCGTGCGAGCACGACGGCGACGACGAAGCAGACGAGCGCCGGGAGCACGAGGAAGAGCGCCGCGTTCCCCGAGGACACGTTCGACGGGTCGAGCGCGCCGCGGCTCAGCCCGACGGCGACGGTTGCCGCCGCGCCGAGCGCAGCGACGTCCGCGAGGCGGATCCGGCGTCCGGTGTCCGCCTCCTCGCGGGCGCTGGTGGCGACCGCGAGCAGCAGCGTCGTCGCGAGCCAGGCGCTGACGAGCGCGAGGATCGTCTTCGCCGTCAGGAGCGTGTGCACGACGATCGGCCACACGGGAAGGTCGGCGCTGCTGGCGACGGCGGCGACCGCGACGACGCCCGCGGCGAGGCCGACGATCGCGCCCGCGAGCGTCATCGCGCCGACCTCGGCGACCGAGACGACCGCGACCTGCCAGCGCCGCGCGCCGCGCGCGAGCAGTCGGCGCCGCTCGCTCGCGAGGCCGCGGCGGAGGCCGATTGCCGCGATGACGGCGAAGCCGAGGAGCAGGGCGCTCGTCTCTCCGCCGACGAGGACGAGCCGGTTGCCCGCGATCCTGCCGCGGCTCTGCGCGTCGAGCAGCGCCTCGTCAGGGCCGCTCAGCCGGAAGGCGAAATCCGCAGCGAGCGCCGTTTGCGCCCGCGACTCGTCGCGCAGGACGCGGCCGATCTGCCAGGTGCGCAACCGGTCGACCGGGAGCGACGAGACCCAGGAGTAGACGCGGTAGTACGCCTGGGCGGCCGGGAGCCGCTCGAGCGCCGCGACGTTCTGCGCCAGCAGCAGTGTCGGCCGGTTCGAACCCGAGCTCGTTGCCGCGGACACGTCCCCGAGGAGCCCCGGGTCGCGAAGCTCGCCGATGCCCACGCGTCGAAGGTTCAGCCCGCCCTCGGAGAGGGACGGCGACCCTCCGCCGCCGATCTGGAGCAGCTCGCATCCGGAGCTGACGCAGCGCTGCGGCAGGCGGCCGGAGCGGAGGCGGACCGCTGCGCGGAGATCGTCGACGGTCGCGAGCTCGACGAGCTCGCCTTGCACGCGCAGCTCGCGGAAGACGACGACGCGCCGCGTGCGGCCGCCGCCGAGCGCCGCGAGGGCACGTCGGGCGACGCGGTCCGACTGGCGGTACGAGCGCGCGTCGAGGGGCAGGCCGAAGCGGTCGACCCGGAAGGCGCGCTCGCTTGCGGGGACGTCCGCGAGGGAGCGCGCGAGTGCCTGCTGGCGTGCCACGAGGCTGCCGCCCAGGACGGCCACGAGCGTCGCGAAGGCCAGCACCGTGCCGACGACGACGAGCGCAGGACGCAACGGCTGCGACCGCAGCCGCGCGGCCGTCACCGCGAGGGAGGCGCGGATGCGATTCACTAGCGACACCAGTAGCGACACTCTACTGGTGTCGTAGACTGCGAGCAACCATGTCCCCGCGCTATGACGTGCCAAAGGCCGCGCCGGAGCCGCTGCGCCGAGTGCAGCTGTTCGTCAACAGCATCGACATCCACAACCGCATCGAGTGGCTGCCGGAGTGGCTGGAGGCACACGGGCTCGCCGGCGCCGACGCGCGGGCGACCGAGCTGCGGGAGGCCCTGCGCGGGCTCGTCCTCGCGAACAACGGCCTCCCGCTCGACCTGGCGGCGCTCGAGACGGTCAACCGCGCCGCACAACGCGTCAGGCCGGAACTCGACCCGCAACGGCGGCTGCGGTTCCGCACCGACGGCGACGCCCTCGACCAGATCGTCGTCGTCGTGCTCGACGCGCTCCTCGACGGCAGCTGGGGTCGGCTGAAAGCCTGCCGGAACTGCCACTGGTCGTTCTACGACTACTCCCCGAATCGATCGGCAACGTGGTGCTCGATGCAACTCTGCGGCAACCGAACGAAGACCCGCGAGTACCGCCGGCGGCGGCGTCAAGGACGTGCGGAGGCGTTGATCGAAGGGAGACGCAGAAGAAGTTGACCTTCTAACGTAGGTTCGCTGCGCGGCAGCGCGACGACTCGTCCGCAAAGTCGAACACCAACCGTTCCATGCTGTAGTCGAGCCGGGTCACAGCTCGTCGATGATCACGTTCCCCCAGAGTGTTCCGGGGTGTCTTCGACGGAACTCCTCTAGCCTCTCGATCACCTCGGCGTCGCTCGCGCACTGAATCGGATGCTTGCGGTCGGGCAGCTTGACGGCGTAGTCCCCATGCCTCATTTAGACGCGTTGAGGCGCTGTTTGCCGGCTGAGTTCAGACCTATGGTGCGGGGATGCAGTCGGCCGAGCGAACCCACCCGCGCTCGCCGTTCTGAATCTTCGAGCCGGAACCAGATGTCGGCTACGCGAAGCTCGCCGTCTTCGAATTTGAGGGCGCAGTGGCGCCACTGATCGACGTGGTAGCGGGCGGCAGGGAAGCGAAACGACGGCGACCCAATCGAGGACGTATCTCGCTGGAGATCGACGTCGAAGTCAGCGTTGCGGTCGCGGTACTCGATGCCTGCGGGCTGCATGCGCGCCTCGTACCAGAGAGAGCACGGCCTCTAACGGGCTCGCCCGTACGCCGACGGATTCAGGGGAATGGGCGACCCGCGGCCGCGCGCGAAGGTGCTCCCGCAAGCAAGGGCCTGATCGTTCCTGGCGAGTTGGGTAGTCCTAGCTTCAACTTCATAGCGGCGAGCGCGAGTGATACGTCTGCGTTGTTCACCGAGTGGCCGCCGAAGGATGCGCCGGGCGAGGCCTAATCAGGCCGCCGGCGCATCTAGCCACGCGAACGTTTGCCGGCTCGCTTTGGTGCCAGTCCGAGCATCCGTGATGCTCGGAACCTCGCCGCGGTGAGCAACGGCGTTTCGGATCTCAAAGAGCCGCTTGATCTCCCTGAATAGTGACCGGTCGGAATCGCGCAGTGACCGTCCTTGCGTGATCTTCATCACCTTGTCGAACAGTGTGTCGGCGGCAGTAACGGTGATCTCTCGCGGGTTCTCAAGGATGAAGTCGAGCAGGTCAGCTCGATCGGGATGAACTCGTTCTCGCAGGTTCCGTTTCACCTTGACCTCGCACGCGATAGCAGCCGCCAAGACTGCGCGAACCGGGTCAGGTGCTTCGCCCCACGCGAAGTGCTCAGCATCGGCCAGCAGCGTTTCGGCTATCGGCGCGTCGTTGCCGCCCTCGACCTGCTCCCAAGCTGCAGCTACGTCGGCAGGTGTTAGCGGTGTTTCGACGCGCTCAAGGTCGAACATCAGCTCAACGGTCGGGTTGTAGGGCAGCCGTTCCCCCGTCGCGAGATTCACGAGGTGGGACATGCCTACGAGTGCAAGTGGTTCCGTCGCGACCGCCAGACCCGGTTGCACAAAGCCGCCGCGCAGCCACCCAAGCAGGCTTCGCAGCACCGACTCGGCGGTCACCTGCGCTGCATTGAATGCCTCGTGCGGGTCGTCGACGTCCGCTTCGAAGTCAACCGTCATGCGGGTGATATGGACGGTGACGACTTGATCGGGATCATCGACGGTTCCCGTGCTTGGGGGGCCAACCGCCATGTAGGGGGCGGCACCTTCCACAAGTTCCCACGTGAGGAAGTCATCCGCGCTTGCCGGAAGCGTGACCTCGACGCGTTGGCGCTCGCGTTCAGTCGAGTACGACGCGCCGAGGGCTTCGCGACGAACCCACAGGCCGGTCGTCTTGTACAAGAAGATCGCTTGAAGTCTTGCCATCGCTTGAGCACCGGGCGGCGCGCCGAACGCCCCGTGATGCGATCAAAACCCCGCCTGAGCGGCGGCTTTCAGAGGCTGCGGGGCAAGGACTCGAACCTTGACTACCTGATCCAGAGTCAGGCGTCCTACCATTAGACGACCCCGCACCGGTCGGGGCGCATTGTAGCCGCGCTCGGCTCAGGCGGCCGTCAGCCGCCGCCGTTCCGCGCGGTGATCACCACCACCTTCCAACCGAGCGTGAGCGAGCCGTCGGGGGCCGCGATCCGTGACGCCTCGTCGCGCAGGGCCTCGAGATAACGGTCGTGCTGGGCAGGCGTCGAGCCGAGCGGGATCCCGAAGCCGCGGCGGTACGTGATGTACTCGTCGACGCTCGCGAAACGGGGCGCCAGCTCGAGGTCGCGGCGCTCGATCCTCTCGAACCCTGCCCGTTCCAGACGACGAACGGCTCGGCCTGGAGCCGCCGACGGGAACGCCGGCTGGCCGAGAACGCGGCGCGCTCTCGACATCATCCGCACCTCGCCGTAGTAGGTGCCCCACATCGCTAGCGCGAGCGGCCGCCCGGGGCGAGCACGCGAGCCGCCTCGGCCAGCGCGTCTCCGGTGTTCTGCACGTAGGTCAGCCCGCTTACGACGACGTCGAACGCGTCGTCGAGGAAGGGGAGCTGCGCGCTGTAGTCGGCGATCACGAAGCTCACGTCGGCCCGATCGACCCGCTCGCGCGCCAGCTCGAGCATGCCGCGCGAGAGGTCGGTCGCGCACAGCGAGCCGCTCGGCGCGACGCGCTCCGCGACCATGCTGGTGACGAGGCCGGTACCCGCTCCGAGCTCCAACACGTGCTCGCCTGCGCGGACGTCGGCCGCCTCGACGAGCGCCTCGGCGATCGCGGCATAGCGCGGCGCGATCAGGCGCTCGTAGGCTGACGGAGCGTTGTAGTCCATCCGGCCGCGAGCCGGCATCGCTTCGAGAGCTACGCCTCAGATCTCGAGCGTGTACATCGGCACGAGGCGCCGTTCGGTCTCGGTGTCGATGTGCGCGATGACCTCGACGTACGGCTCGAGGCCGGAGCCCTGGAGCTTCGCCTTCAGCAGGCCGTCGACCTGGTAGATCCCGGACGAGTTGTTCATCAGGATCTCGATCTTGATCGGGCGCGTATCGCCGTCCGTGATGGTCACGTCCTCGATCGCCGCGGCCGAGAGCGAGTGGATCGAGACGCGCCCGCGCTCGAACGGGATCCGCGAGCGGCCCTTCGCCATGTCGAGCGCGTCGGCGACACGGATGATGCCGGCCTCGAGGGTGAGCGGCTTCCCGTAGTCGCGGTGGCTCGTGATCTCGTGCAGCACCTCGGACGCGATCACGGTCAGGTTCGGCTCGTCGTAGATGCCGTCGCAGAGCTCGCGGATCTTCGGCTCCGCCAGGAAGAGGCTGAAGTCCTCGTGGCCGTCGCGGTGGATGGCCATTCCGACGCAGTGGAGGAGGGCGCCGAGGAGGACGACGACCTCGGCGTCGTCGCGCTCGAGGCCGTAGTCGCGCACGAGCGACGGCTCCACGCCGTGCTTCGTGAGCTGGCGGAGGAGCTTGAGCGCGATGTTCGCGACGATCTGGATGTGCACCCACGAGTGGTCGTTGATCTCCAGGCGCGCGACCGCGTTCACGTTCGAGACGTGCCACCAGCCCTTGAGCTGGTCGTCGGCGTTCACGCGCTCGAGCAGCGTTCTCAGCTTCCGGTTCGCGCGCGGCGGGACGTTGATCCGCATCGCGGCGACCGCCTGCTCGGGCGTCAGCCGCGTCTCGCGCTCCGCCTCGGCTGAGACGGGCTGCTCGATCCGCTCCTCGGTCTCCCGGTCGAGGTCCACCGGCGTGGACTCTAAGGGTTAAGGCACGCGCTTCAGCACGATCGTCCAGCGCACGTCGGTCGTCTTCAGGACGCCGTTCTCCTTGGTCGTCAGGTGGAGCCTGCCCTTGGCGAAGAGCCGGCCTACGACGCCGCGCGGGAGAGCGAGGCGGCTCTCCGCTGGAAAGAGGAACGGGTCGGGCGTCGTGAGGGTGGTCGCGCAGGCGAGGCGGTTACCGTTCCCGGTGAGCGCGCCGCCGAGGACGACGCGGCCGCGCCCGGCGGGATGAAACGTCAGGCGCGCGGGGAGCCTGCGCGGATCGCACTTCGTCGTGGTGGGCGGCTGCGAGGGGCCGCAGACGGCAGGATCGCCGTCCGTGAGCCGCGACTCGCGGTGGCGCGAGCCTGCCACGGCGACCCGAGTGGCGAAGCGGATCGTCGGCAGAGGGTGGCCCCGGCGAAGCACGAGCCGCACGCGCCGCTTGTCCGAGAAGGTGAGCGTCTGGCGGTCCAGGTTGTCGACGTCGAAGGTGCAGCCGCTGCCGTTCCGCACCTCGCCGGCGTGGGCGACGACGCTCACCTGCGATCCCGTGAGGGTCACGTCGTAGGTCTGCGTGCCCGGGGTGCTCGTCCCAACCGCCGGCGCCGCGAGTGCCGCCGCAGTCGCGCTCGCCGCGAAGAGCGCGGGGACCCTCGTTTTCACCGCCGGCAATCTAACGTGTGCGGCTCGAAACGCCTAATCAGGCCACGTCGACAGCCCAGTCGCCGTAGAGCGACGTGTAGAGCCCTCGGCGGGCAAGGAGTTCCTGGTGCGTGCCCTGCTCGATCACGCGGCCGTGCTCGAGCACGACGATCAGGTCGGCGTCGCGGATCGTCGAGAGCCGATGCGCGATGATGAACGCGGTGCGGTCGGCGAGCAGTCGCCGCAGCGCGGCCTCGATCCGGCGCTCGGTGCCGATGTCGACCGACGACGTCGCCTCGTCGAGGATCAGGATGCGGGGGTCGGCAAGGAGCGCGCGCGCGAACGCGACCAGCTGGCGCTGGCCGAGAGAGAGCCGCGTTCCGCGCTCCTGGAGCTCGGTCTCGTACCCGTCCTCGAGCCGCATCACGAACTCGTGCGCGCCGACGGCCTGCGCGGCCATGCGGATCTCGGCGTCGGTCGCGCCGGGCCGGCCGAAGGCGATGTTCGCGCGGAGCGTGCCCGCGAACAGGAAGCCCTCCTGCGGGACGACGCCGAGCTGGCGGCGGAGCGAGGCCTGCTTGACGTCGCGGACGTCGATCCCGTCGATCGAGATGCGGCCGGCCGTCGTGTCGTAGAAGCGGGCGAGCAGCTTCGCGATCGTCGACTTCCCCGCGCCCGTGTGGCCGACGAGGGCGACGGTCGTCCCCGCCGGCACGTCCAGGTCGATCCCGTGCAGCACCTCCTCGCCGCGTCCGTAGCGGAAGCGGACCTGCTCGAACCGGACGTGTCCCGCGATCCGCGCGAGGTCTCTTGCGGCGGGTCGGTCCTGGACCTCCGGCTCCTCGTCGAGCACGCCCATGATCTTGTCCAGGGCCGCCGTCGCCGAAAGGAACGTGTTGTAGAGCTGCGAGAGCTGCTGGACCGGGTCGAAGAAGTTCTGCACGTAGAGCATGAAGGCGAAGAGGGTGCCGATCGTCACCGCGCTGGAGAAGTAGAGGTGGCCGCCGTAGCCGAGGACGACGGCGAGCGCGATCGACGAGAGCAGGTCGACGAACGGGAAGTAGAGCCCGTTGAGGACGACGGTCTGCATGTTCGAGTCGCGGTAGCGCTCGGCGACGGCGCGGAAGTTGCGCTGGTTCTCGCGTTCGCGCGTGAACGCTTGGACGACACGCATCCCGGCGATGTCCTCCGCGAGCGTGGCCGTGACGAGGCCGAGACGCTCGCGGACCGCGGCATACGCGCGTGACGAGCGGGAGCGGAAGATCGCCGTCGCGAGGCTCATGAACGGGATGACGGCTAGCGTCGCGAGGGCGAGCCGCCAGTCGAGCACGAAGAGGAGGATCGCGGTGCCGACGAGGGTGAGCGTGTTCTGGACGAGGCTCGACACGCCGTCCGTGACGAGCTGGTCGAGCGCCTCGACGTCGTTGGTGAGGCGGCTGATGATCACCCCCGCGCGGTTGCGCTCGTAGAAGCCGAGCGAGAGGCGCTGGAGGTGGCCGAAAAGCCGCGTCCGCAGGTCGGCGAGGATCCGCTCGCCGACCCAGCCGGTCAGGTAGGTCTGCGCGTACGTCATCCCCCAGCTGGCGAGCCCGGCGGCGAGAAAGATCGCGACGATCACGTAGAGGCGCGTCGAGCCGCGGTTCCGGAGGGCGTCGTCGAGCGCGTACTTCGCGAGAAACGGCGGCGCAAGGGCGGTCGCGGTCGCCGCGAGGAGCGAGAAGATCGACGCGACGGTGCGCGCCTTGTACGGCCGCGTCAGCCGCGCGAGCGTGCCGAGCCGACGGCGCGTCTGGCGCCACGACCAGTCCTCGACCCGCGCGCCGCGCTCGCGGAGAAGATGCCCGCCGGGCTGGTGGACCCTCATCGCGCGACCTCTTCTTGGAACACGCGCGCGAGTAACTTCGGGTCCCGACCCTCCCCCTGCTCACGCGCGAGCGTAACCCGCCCGCCGCCCGGGCGCCAGATGTCCTTCGCAACGAAAGCGCGTCGATCGGCCCACACGTCCGCCCGGACGCTCACGCGACCTCCTCGACCTCGCGCTCGGCCTCGTCCCGCACCGCGCCGCGCGCTTCGACCGCGTCCGCGAACTGTCGCTCGAGCAGGCCGTGCTCGTAGATCTCGCGGTAGACCGGACTCGTCTCGAGCAGCTCGGCGTGCGTCCCGCGCGCCGCGATCCGGCCGGCGTCCAGCACGACGATCTCGTCCGCCAGTGCGATCGTCGAGAGGCGGTGCGCGATGATCAGCGTCGTGCGGTCGCGCAGCGCCTCGCGCAGCCCGAGCCGGATCCGCGACTCGGTGCTGGCGTCGACGGAAGCGGTCGCGTCGTCGAGGATGAGGATGCGCGGGTCGACCGCGAGAGCGCGCGCGATGGCGAGCCGCTGGCGCTGACCTCCCGAGAGCGTGATCCCACGTTCGCCGATCACCGTCTCGTAGCCCTCCGGCAGCCGCTCGATGAACTCGTGCGCCTGGGCGGCGCGCGCGTACCGCTCGACGTCCTCGAGCGGCAGGTCGCCGGCGCCGAAGGCGATGTTCTCCCGCACCGTCGCCGAGAACAGAAACGGATCCTGCGAGATGACACCGACCGCGCGACGGAGCGACGAACGGGTCACCGACCGCACGTCGACGCCGTCGACGGCCACGCGCCCGGCGGAGACGTCGTAGAAGCGAGGGACGAGCGACGTCACCGTCGTCTTGCCCGAGCCGGTGTGGCCGATCAGCGCGAGCGTGCGGCCGGCGGGGACGACAAGGTCGATCTCGCGTAAGACGGCCCGCCCGGCGAGGTACTCGAACGAGACGCCCTCGAACCGAATCTCGCCGGGCCCCGGGGGCAGCTCGCGCGCGTCCGGCGCGTCGGCCACCTCCTCGGGCTCGTCCATCACCTGGAAGATCCGCTCGCCAGCCGCGGTCGCGCGCTGCGCCTGGCCGATCCACATGCCGAGCGACCGCAGCGGCGTCACGAGCATCACGAGCAGGAGGTTGAAGGCGGTGAAGCCGCCGGGGGTGAGCTCGTGGTGGACGACCATCCGCGCGCCGACGAGCAGTACCGCCGCCTGGGCGAGCAGCGGGACGAACGAGATCAACGGCACGTAGAGCGCTCGCTGCCGGTTCGCGTCGAGCGTCCTCTGGAAGACAGCCTCGGAGCGTGCGCGGAACTTCGCCTCCTCGGCCGGTTCCTGCGCGAACGCCTTCACGACGTGGACGCCGACGATGTTCTCCTCCGCAACAGTGGCCACGTCCGCGAGTTTCTGCTGCACGTCCCGCAGCGTCGGATGCGCGACGCGGCTGTAGCGGTACGCGAGCACGACCAGCACCGGCGTGATCGCGAGCGCGATCAGGGCCAGCTTCCACTGGAAGAAGAACAGGACGACGGTCACGGAGAGCACCGTGAGCACGTTCTGGAAGAAGAAGATCAGCCCGTAGCCGAGGAAGAAGCGGACGCCCTGGAGGTCGACGGTCGCGCGGCTCATCAGCTGGCCGGTCTGGTGGCGGTCGTAGAAGCCGAACGACAGCCGGACGAGGTGCGCGTACATCCCGTTCCGCATGTCCATCTCGACGGCGAGCGCCTGCTTGCCGGAGATGAGGCGCCGGCCCGCCATCAGGACGGCCTTCGCCACGCCGAGCGCGACGATCGCGCCGACGAAGACCCAGAGATTGCGCGAGTCGCGCGGGATGATCGCCTGGTCGACGACGTGCTTCGTCACCCAGATGAGCGCGATCTGCGCAGTCTGAGAGCCGACCGCGAGGACGATCGACACGACGAGGGAGACCCGGTACGGGCGCAGGAAGCCGAGCAGCCGTAAGAACGTGCTGCGGTACGGGACGGCGCTCACCGTCGAAATCTAGCCACCGTCCTCGTGCTCGATCCGGCCGAGCTCCGCGCGAACGAGGGCAGCCGCCTCGGCGACGAGCTGCCGGTTCGCCGGCGCGTTCAGCCACCCGCTCGCCCCCGACGGGTGCGGCAGCGGGATCGTCGCGACACCGTCGAGCTCGTAGCGGCGCCCGATGCAGTCCGCGAGGCCGGTGCGGCCGAGCAGCCGCTTGATCGCGAGGCCGCCGACCGGGACGAGCAGGCTCGGCCGAACGAGCGCGAGCTCCCAGGTGCGCCAGAACGCGCACAGCTCCTGCTCCCGCGGCGTCGGTGTGCGGTCGCCGCGGCCGCTCGGGGCGCGACCGGGGTAGCACCGCGTGACCGACGCGCAATAGAAGGTCGCGTAGAACTGCTCCTCGTCGAGCCCGAGCCAGCGGCGGAGCGTCGCCCCGGCGCGGCCGCGCCACGGCCGGCGCTCGATCCCTTCCACAACCCCCGGCGCCTGGCCGAGGATGTAGGCGCGCTGGCCGGCATGTCCTTCGAAGACAGGCAGCGACTCCAGCGGATACCCGGCCTCCGCGCAGGCGCGACACGCGCGGTTGTCCCGCTGGACGGCGGCGAGCGAGCGGTAGAACGAGCGGCGTCGCGTCAAGCGGCGACGGCGACGAACCAGCGACCTTCGTGGAGGACGCGTCCCCCGCCGAGCTCCGCCGCGAGGCCCGCGCCCGTGAAGTACCGCTTGAGCACCGTCCAGCGCGAGCCGTCGTTCAGCACGCGCTCCTGCACCTCCTCGGGCTCGACGTCGTCGCGCTTCGCCGCGTCGACGACGACCAGCTCGGGCGCCACGCGGCGGGCTTCGCCCAGGAACCGCTCCCGCTCGGCAGGGTCGAGATGCCCGTAGAAGTGAGAGGTGAAGACGCGGTCGAACTCCCGATCTGGGAACGGCAGGGCGAGCGCGTCGCTCTGCACCATCTCCGCGTCGGGGGCTTGTCGGGCGGCCTCCGCGATCATCCGCTCGCTCTGGTCAAGCCCGACGACGCGACCGGGGAGATGGCGCGTGAGGAAGCCGGTGCCGCAGGCGACGTCGAGCGTCCGCGCCGGGGGAAGCGCTTCCAGCGTCGCGATCAGCTCGTCGCGCTCCTCGTCCCAACCCGGCCGGTCGCGGTCGGCGAAGAGGCCGGTGCCGAGCCACCAGTCGTCGTATTCGGCGGCACGTCGGTCGTAGTACAGCTTCACCCGCCGAAGGCTACTCGCGCGTTACGCGGCGCGGCCGGAGCGTTCGTAGAGTAGGCCGATGCCGCTCCCGCTCGAGGCCGTGCCCAACTTCTCGGAGGGGCGCGACGGCTCGACGATCGACGCGTTGGGACGCGCGCTCTCCGGTCGCGCCGAGCTGCTCGACGTGCACGCGGACGCCGACCACAACCGGTCGGTGTTCACGCTCGTGGGATCGGAGGAGGAGCTTGTCGCGGCGCTCCTGGACGGGATCGCGTGTGCTGTCGAGCGGATCGACCTCGGTCGCCACGTCGGCGCGCACCCTCGGATCGGCGCCGCGGACGTCGTACCGATCGTCCCGATCCGACCTGGCGACATGGAGCGGGCGCGGGCGTGCGCGCTCCAGCTGGCCGAGCGGATCGGCCGGGAGCTCGCGCTCCCCGTTTTCCTCTACGGCGAGGCCGCTCCGACTCGCGGCCGAGGGCCGGCGTTCTTCCGGCGCGGAGGCACGGACGAGCTCGCGCGGCGTGTGGCGAGCGGCGAGATCGCGCCGGACTTCGGCCCTCGGGAGCTTCACCCGACGGCGGGCGGCGTCGTCCTCGGCGCGCGGCGGCCCTTGATCGCGTTCAACGTCAACCTTCGCGGGACGGTCGACCTTGCGCGCGCGATCGCAGGCATCGTCCGCGAGAGCGGCGGCGGGTTTCCGGGCGTGCGTGCCCTCGGGCTCGACCTTCCGCGCGCCGGCCTCGTCCAGGTGAGCATGAACGTGGAGGACTGGGAGGCGGCGGCGCTGCACGACATCGTCGCGCGGGTCGAGGAGGAGGCGCGGTCGCGCGGGGCCGACGTCGTCGGCTCGGAGCTCGTCGGCCTGATGCCTGCGGGCGCAGGGGCCGCCGCGGCGGGCGCGATGCTCAGAATCGACGGGTTCGACGCCTCGCGGCTCCTCGAGCTCCGGCTCCTCCGCGACGTGTAGGCGAATCGGTGCTCGTTTGACGCATCTTTGGTGCGCTTTCGTGACGAATAGGCGGCGCTCCCCCCGTCGGGCGCCGGATATCGTTCGCATCCCCGTGGGTGGGTGGGGGCTAGGGATGGAATCGCCCTCGCCGCGAAACCGACCCGAGCGCGGCAGGGCGGTTCGCCTTGGGGCGCGGAGCTACACTCGCGGCGTGGCGCAGGCGACCACGATCCGGCTCACCGGCGACGACCTGCGGCTCGAGGACGTATGGGTGGTCGCTAACGGTGCCGCGCCGGCCGAGCTCGCCGAGGAGGCGCGAACGAAGATGCGCGCCGCCCGTGCGCTCGTCGAAGAGGCGGCGCACGAGGGCGACGGCCACACCTACGGCGTCAACACCGGCTTCGGGCGGTTCGTCTCGCGCGCGATCCCGGAGGAGCTGACCGCAGAGCTTCAGCTCCGGCTCCTGCGCAGCCACGCGTGCGGCGTGGGCGACCCCTATCCGCCCGAGGTGGTGCGGGCGGCGATGCTGCTCCGCGCGAACGCGCTCGCGAAGGGCTACTCCGGCGCGCGCGTGGAGATCGTCGAGCTGCTGCTGGCCTGCCTCGCCCGCGGCGTGGTCCCGCGCGTCCCGAGTCGCGGCTCGGTCGGCGCGAGCGGCGACCTCGCGCCGCTCGCGCATCTGGCGCTGCCGCTCGTCGGCGAGGGCGAGGCGTGGGTCGAGGGCGAGCTGCTTCCGGGCGCCGAGGCGCTCGCCCGCGCAGGCCTCGAGCCCGCCGCGCTCGCTGCGAAGGAAGGCCTCTCGCTCGTCAACGGGACGCAGTTCATGGCCGCCTTCGGAGCTCTCGGCATCGTGCGCGCCCGCCGCCTGACCGAGGCCGCCGACATCGCGTGCGCGGTCTCTCTCGAGGCCCTCCAGGGCTCGCGCGACAGCTTCCTCCCCGAAGTGCAGGCGCTGCGGCCGCTGCGGGGCCAGAGCGCGTCGGCTGCGAACGTCCTTCGCCTGATCGAGGGGTCGGCGATCCGCGAGGCGCATCGCTGGTGCGACCGTGTGCAGGACGCCTACTCGCTTCGGTGCGCGCCGCAGGTGCATGGCGCTTCGCGCGACCTGCTCGACTATGTCGAGACGACGGTCGCGACGGAGCTGAACGCGGCGACCGACAACCCGCTCGTGTTCGTCGACGAACGCCGCCTGATCTCGAACGGCAACTTCCACGGGCAGCCGGTGGCATTCGCGCTCGACGCGCTCGTGATCGCGGTGTCGGAGCTCGCCGACATCTCCGAGCGCCGCGTGGAGCGCCTGGTCAACCCGAGCCTCTCGGAGGGGCTGCCCGCTTTCCTCACGAGCGACGGCGGGCTCAACTCCGGGTTCATGATCCCGCAGTACGTGGCTGCTTCACTTGTGAGCGAGAACAAGGCGCTCGCCCATCCCGCGAGCGTCGACTCGATCCCGACGAGTGCGGGCCAGGAGGATCACGTGTCGATGGGGAACGCGGCCGGCCTGAAGGCGTGGCAGGTGCTGGCGAACGTCGAGCACGCGCTCGCGATCGAGCTGCTCGCGGCGACGCAAGCGGTCGAGTTCCTCGCGCCGCTGGAGCCCGGGGCGGGCGTTCGTGCCGCACATGACTTCGTCCGCTCGCTCTCACCAAGGCTGGCGAACGACCGTCCGCTGGCGGGCGACATCGCGGCGGTCGCGGCGGCGATCCGCGTGGGTGAGCTGAGCGACGCAGTCGTGGCGGAGGTCGGGGAGCTCGAGTGAGCGCGCTCTTCCACCGGCGGAGACAGCCTCGGCAGATCCCGAAGCGCCCCTATCGAGACAGTGCGCTCCTCTACGGTGGCCTCGCGGCCGTGATCGTCGTCGTCGCCGCGGCGACCGGCGGCGATCTTCTCCGCGCCATCCTCTTCGCAGTCGGATTCTTCGCGGTCGCGACGGCCTGGAGCTGGTACCGCTGGCGCGCCCGCGCTCGCGAGGACCGCTCGACGTGAGCGTCGCCGCGAGTCTGGACGCGGCGGTCGACGCTCTCTGCGGCGATCTTTCGCAAATTCGCGCCCCGCGAGGCTTGCGACTCAACGCACGCTCGTGGGCGACGGAGGCGCCGCTCCGGATGCTCCTCAACAACCTGGATCCGGAGGTGGCCGAGCGGCCTGAGGAGCTCGTGGTCTATGGCGGCTCGGGCAAGGCGGCGCGGAATCACGAGGCGCTGAAGGCAATCGTCCGCTGCCTGCTCGAGCTCGGCGACGACGAGACGCTGCTCGTCCAGAGCGGCAAGCCGGTCGGCGTGTTCCGCACGCACCCCGGCGCACCCCGCGTGCTGATCGCGAACTCGCTCCTCGTCCCGCGCTGGGCGACCTGGGAGGAGTTCCGGCGGCTCGAGGCGGAGGGGCTGACGATGTTCGGCCAGATGACCGCCGGCAGTTGGATCTACATCGGCACGCAGGGGATCCTCCAGGGCACCTACCAGACGTTTGCGGCCGCGGGCGAGCGTCACTTCGGGACGCCGGACCTCGCCGGTCGCACGATCCTGACCGCCGGGCTCGGCGGCATGGGGGGCGCGCAGCCGCTAGCGGCGACGATGGCGGGCGCGGCGATCCTCTGCGTCGAGGTGGATCCCCGCCGGATCGAACGGCGGCTCGCGACGCGGTACCTCGACGAGGCGACCGACTCGTTGGACGACGCACTCGCGCGGGTGCGCTCGGCGGCCGCGGCGCGCCGCTCGCTTTCCGTCGGCCTGCTCGGAAACGCCGCGGAAATCGTGCCGGAACTGTCAAAACGGCGTGAGCACTTCGATCTCGTCACGGACCAGACGGCCGCGCACGACCCGCTGAACGGATACGTGCCGGCAGGCCTGTCGGTCGAAGAGGCCGCTGCGCTGCGGGTTTCCGCGCCCGACGAGTACCTGCGACGGGCCCGAGCCTCGATCGCCGCGCACGTCGAGGGCCTGCTCGAGTACGTCCGCGCCGGCAGCTACGTTTTCGACTATGGCAACAATCTCAGAGGGGAGGCGCGCGAGGCCGGGGTAAAGGAGGCTTTCACATATCCGGGCTTCGTCCCGGCCTATATCCGACCGCTCTTTTGCCGAGGCGTCGGCCCGTTCCGGTGGGCCGTGCTCTCTGGCGAGCCGGGCGACATCGCAGCGATCGACGAGACGCTGAAGGAGCTCTTCCCGGACGACGCGCTCCTCCAGCGGTGGCTCGAGCTGGCACCTGCCAGGGTTGCGTTCCAAGGGCTGCCGGCGCGCATTTGCTGGCTCGGCTTCGGAGACCGCGCGCGAGCCGGGCTGGCCATCAACGAGCTCGTTCGCTCGGGCCGCGTCAGTGCCCCGGTCGTGATCGGTCGCGATCACCTCGACTCGGGCTCGGTCGCCTCGCCGTTCCGAGAGACCGAGTCGATGCGAGACGGCTCCGACGCGATCGCGGACTGGCCGATCCTCAACGCCCTGCTCAACGTCGCTGCGGGCGCGACGTGGGTGAGCGTGCACCACGGCGGCGGGGTCGGTATCGGCAACTCGATCCACGCCGGCATGGTCGTCCTCGCCGACGGCGCCGACGACGCCGCCGAGCGCCTCGAACGGGTGCTGACCACCGACCCTGGGACAGGCGTGATGCGCCACCTCGACGCTGGGTACGAGGAAGCAGCGGCCGCGGCTCGTGAGCACGGGCTCGAGGCGCCGATGCGGCGCGACCCGGTGTGACGCACGGCACCGGCGCACCGACGCGACGACTCCTGATCCGAGACCTCGCACAGGTCGCCACGCCGCCAGCCGGCACAGGCGCCCCGCTTCGGGGAGAGACGCTCCGTCGCGTCGACGTCGTCGACGACGCATATGTGCTCTGCGAGGACGGGCGCATCGCCGGCGTCGGGCGGATGCGCGACCTTCAGGCGCTCGGCGTCGACGTCGAGGAAGTCGACGGTCGCGGACTCTCCGCGATTCCGGG
This sequence comes from Gaiellaceae bacterium, assembly GCA_036377055.1. Classification (GTDB taxonomy): domain Bacteria; phylum Actinomycetota; class Thermoleophilia; order Gaiellales; family Gaiellaceae; genus DASUZD01. The sequence continues at coordinate 28,630 of DASUZD010000074.1, forward strand.
GCTCGTCGACTGCCACACGCACGCGTGCTTCGCAGGCGATCGAGTCGACGAGTTCGCGCTGCGCGCGCGGGGGGCGACGTACCAGGAGCTGCACGCTGCGGGAGGCGGCATCCTCTCGACGGTCCGTGCGACCCGCGCCGCGGGTGCGGCGGCGCTCGACGACGCGGTGGCCCGGCACGCGGCCTCCATGCTCGGACACGGCACGACGACGTTCGAGTCGAAGTCCGGCTACGGCCTCGACCGCGAGACCGAGCTCGCGTCGCTCCAGGCGATCCGCCGAGCGGGAGGGATCCCGACGTGGCTAGGTGCGCACGCGGTCCCGCCCGAGCACGAGGACGCGGAGTCGTACGTCGAGTTCGCGCTCGCGGAGGTGCTCCCGGCGGCGCGTGACCTCGCCGAAGCGGCGGACGTCTTCGTCGAGCGCGGCGCGTTCGATGTCGCGACCGCGCGGCGGTATCTCGCGGCGTGCAAGGACGAGGGGCTCGCGCCGCGGCTGCACGGCGACCAGTTCACGGAGGCGGGCGCGATTCCGCTCGCGATCGAGCTCGGCGCGCAGTCGGTCGACCACCTCGAGGCGACCGGCCCCGAGGGGGTTCGCGCGCTCGCGGGGTCGGCCGTCGCAGGCGTGCTCCTCCCGGCCTCCGCGCTCTTCCTCGACCGTCCGCAGGCGCCGGCGCGCAAGCTTCTCGACGCTGGCGCGATCGTCGCGCTTGCGTCCGACTTCAACCCGGGCAGCTCGTTCTGCGAGAGCCTGCCGCTGGTTGCGTCGCTCGCGGCGACGCAGATGGGGATGGCGCTCGAAGAGATCCTCGGCGCGCTGACGGTGAACGCTGCGCACGTCCTCGGACGCGCCGACCGAATCGGCCACCTCGCGCCCGGCTTCGACGCGGACGTGGTCCTGCTCGACGCGCCCGACTGGCGATACCTCGCGTACCACCTCGGCGGGAGGGTCGTCCGGCACGTCGTCCGCAAGGGCGAGCTCGTCCTGTAGCTGGCGCGTATCGAAACGCGCAAGACCGGGGTACCCTAGACGGGTGCCCTCTAAGAAGCAGCGCCGCCGCCGCGAGAAGTCCCGCCGCCACGAGTACGAGTACGTCTACGTCGACGAGGACGGGACGGAGGTCGAGGTCGAGCCGGAGGAGCTGCGGAAGCCCGCGCGCTCGGACGACCGCGCCGGACGCTCGCGCGGGGGCCGAGCGGGAACCCGAAGCGGCCGCAGGATCGAGCCGCCCTCCTGGACTCGCGTCGGCAAGCGCGGGCTCATCTTCGCGCCGCTGATGTTCCTGACGGTCTCGTTTCTGAGCAAGGGGCTCTCAGTGACGACGCGGCTCTACCAGACCGCCTTCCTGCTGGCGTTCTTCCTGCCCTTCAGCTACCTGATGGACTCGATCATGTACCGCTCGTCCCAGCGCAGGACGGGCGCGGCGCCGTCCGAGCCCCGTCGAAAACGGGGCGAAACCTAGGGAGGGCTTGGCGGAACATCGGTTGTGCCGCCCGCGGCACGCTGCTCGCCCCGAGGTCGCGTCCTCGGTCGCGCCCGTATCGGACTGATACGGACGCTCCCTGCGTCCTTACCTCGGAACGAGCATCGCGCCGCGTGCGACGAACGACGTTCCGCCAAGCCCTCCTACCCCGCGACGCGGTCGCCCCGGTAGTGGCCCTCGCCGGGCCAGGGCGCGAGGAAGAGCAGGAGCCGCGCGCCGCGCTCGCTCGAGATCGAGTGCCGCTCGTCGGGGTCGAAGCGGAAGAGACAGCCCGCGGCGGCGTCGCTCGCGCGTCCCGCGGCCTCGACGCGGGCGGAGCCGTCGACGACGGCGACGAAGGCGGTCTCCTTCACCTGGTGGACGCCGAGCGCCTGGCCAGGGTGGAGGGCGACGAGGACCGCGCGCCCCGCGTCGGCGGAGTGAAGGACGATCGGCGAGCGGCTGCCGTCGGGCGCGTCGAGCTCGAGCAGGTTCCAGCTGTCCACGCGGCCGATCCTAACCGTGGGCATGCGGAAAAGCGCCGTTAGACTCGCCGGATGAGCCTCGTCGTCGACACGTTCGTCGTCGGCCCCGCGCAGGAGAACTGCTACGTCGTGCGCGCGACCTCGAACGCGGCCGAAGCGGTCGTCGTCGACCCGGGTGACGACGGAGCGCAGCTCAGGCTCGAGCTCGCGCGCCTCGGGACGCGCTGCGTCGGGATCCTCGTCACGCACTGCCACTGGGACCACCTCGGTGCTGTCGCCGATCTCGCCGAGGCGGCCGGGGCACCGGTCTACATGGCTCGCGAGGAGGCGCCCGTCCTCGTTTCGCCGGACGATTTCTACGGCGCGCTCGGAATCCGGATCCGGCCCTACACGCCGGACGAGCTGCTCGACGGCGGAGAGCGC